>CALWMX010000190.1 GCA_944382105.1 uncultured Butyrivibrio sp. | reverse complement strand
GGCCGTGGAGATACTGGGCTTCGCCCTTGAAACCGTAGAACCGGTGGGCGTATTGCAGGTCCAATTTCGTGATGCTTCTCATGGTAAAAACCTCCCGTTATCTATATTTACAAGTCCTGGGACTCGTATGCTTGGTGGGCCGCTTGTTCCTTGGCGCGGCATTGGGGACACAGGCACCGGATCTTGAGGTCATACCCTTCAATGGCAAAGCCGGTCTGACGCTCCAGCTCCTGGGTGAGATCGGACAGATGAATGTCCAGCAAGCTCCCGCACCGGCGGCAGACCAGATGGTCGTGCCGGGTATTTTTATCATACCGGTCGGGGTAACCCGCCACGCTGATCTTGCGGATCTTTTCCTGGGCGTACAGGGAATTCAGGTTGTTGTACACCGTGGCCAGCACCACCGAAGGGTACTGTTGCTTCAGAGCAAAAAAGATCTGTTCCGCCGTCATGTGGCTGTGGGAAGAGGCGATGATCTCCAAAATCGTATCGGCATATCTCATACTGTATCACCAAATTTAGAATTATTCTAATTCCAATATACAGAGGTCCGCTCCCTTTGTCAAGGCAGAGCGGCACAGTGGGCAAGAAGTGTCCGCTCAGGGCCTTTCAGGGAAATTTTCCTGCTTACCTTTGTATATTTTTGCAGTGCATACCTTAACAAAGGCCGGCTCCTGACAAGTCCTGTTACCCCCTTTGCTGTCCCCCCCCCCGCCCTCTGCCCGCTCCGCACATTGGATGCCTCCCATTAGAACAGGGTTCTCTCCTTCAGGCGGCGACACAGAGTTTTTTTGCACCGGTTTCAGGGAAAAAGCGAACATATCTTGCACTTTTCTGTCATCAGGGCATAAAAAACAGGCAGCGAACCCTTCACTGCCTGTTTGTATGCTAAAGGAAAGAACTGCCGGGGAGACGGTTTTTCTCACCGCCCTGCGCCCTGGACCAGGGCCTGGGCGAAATCACAGATGCGGACCGCGGCGGCCCCATCCACCAGTTCGTGCTGACGGCGGACCATCTCCGTGCCGGTTTCCGGATGCTCCAGCCATTCTTTGACATGCGCGGCCGTATCGGCGGGATTTTTACAGGCCACGCTCATGCCGTGGGCGGCAAAGTAGCGGGCGTTGTAGGTCTCACAACCGGGGATGCCCGCCGCATGCAGCAACGGCACCCCACAGACCGCAGCCTCGGTGGAGGAAAGCCCGCCGGGCTTGGTGACAAAGAGGTCGGCGGCCCGCACATGGCCCGCCATATCTCCGGTATGCCCCACCACCGCCAGATTCCTGCCCTGCTGCGGTACCAGCTCCTCATACAGGTTGCGGTTGTTGCCGCACACAATTAGCAGCACCACCTCCGGATAGCCGGACACAGCTTTTTTCAGGGCCCGGATGGTCTTGCGGATGGTTGCGCCTCCCATACTGCCACCGGCCACCAGGATGTAGCGCTTGTCCGGGTCCAGGTGCAGCCGCGCCCGGGCCTGGGCTTTCGTTTCCGGGCGGGCAAAGGCCCGGCCGGTGGGGATGCCGAAGGGATGGAGCTTTTCTGCCGGGATGCCCCGCTGTACATAATCCGCAGCCAGATCCTGGGCGGGGATCACATAGGCGTCGCACTCGGTCTCCTCGGTAAAGGGGATGCAGACATAGTCGGTGGAGACATAGATGGTCTTTGGGATGGGCAGGTTCCGGTCCCGCAGATTGGTCAGGATCTCCGCCGGGTACAGGTGGGTGGTGATGATCACATCAAAAGGATGTTTGTGCAGGTAGTTATTCATGATGGGCACCATGCCCCGGTTCACATAGTACACCGGAGAACGTACCGGCAATTTGCGGTACAGCTGCCCTGCCCGGTACACCGCCCCGAACAACCGGGGCTTTTTCTGTACCATGGAGATATAAGAGCTGTCGATTCTCTGGGCCAGCTCATAACTGTACAGGGTGTACGGGTTGAGTACCCGTACCTGATGGCCCCGGCGCTGCATCTCCTCCGCCAGTGCCCTGGCAGCGGAGTTATGTCCCCCGCCGGTACCACAGGACAGAATCAGTGCTTCCACAGTGGTTTCACCTCCGGTTGTTCCTTTTTCTCCTTGCTGGTCAGCATCCGCCATAACACCGCAAAGGAGATGAGCCAGAACCCTACCCCGATCTCCGACCGTTTCACCACAAAGGGCATGCTGGCCAGAGAGCAGATATAGGTGGCCAGGGTTCGGTAATAATTCGGCGTGATCCTGAACACCACCGAAAACAGCAGGAAAAAGGCCGCCAGGGTGGCGAAGGGCTGCCACAAAGGCAGCAGTCCCAGCAGACACCCGAAGGTGACCGCAATTCCCTTTCCCCCATGAAAGTGGTGGAACACCGAAAAGGCGTGCCCGATGACCGGGGCTGCCATGACCAGGGCCAGGGCAGCCGGGTCCCGGGGCGGGCCCGCCACAAACAGATGGACGGGCACAATTCCTTTGAGCAGATCACACACCAGGGTCAGCACGCCGCACCAGAAACCGCCGTACTGAAAAGCATTGGCGGTGCCGGGGTTGTGGTCATTGCTGATTTTTACCAGGTCCTGTCCGGTGAACAGCCGGACAAACAGCTGGGCATACAGCACACCGCCCGACAGATACCCTGCCAGGGCAAAGACGATCATATCCAAATCATACTTCATCCGGAATCACTTCTCTGTTCTTGCCCGGTTCCATGGCCGGGCGTCTGGTGGCTGACAACACTTCGGTTCCTGCAGGGGAAAACAAAAACCGACAATGGAAAAGCAGAACAGCCAAAGGCCGGAGTCCGGTCTTTGGCTTTGGTTCTGTACAGGGTCACTCGGTGCGCAGGGCCGTCACGGGGTCGCTCTTGGCCGCCTTGCTGGCGGGAATCAGACCGCCCAGCAGGGTCAGCAGCACACTCAGGGCAATAAGGATCACCGCACCGCCCACCGGCAGAACGGCGTTCACATCGTTGGAGTTGGCCAGGTGATGAATCAGGGCATTGCCCGGAACCAGGATGATCAGGGTCAACCCGATACCGATAAGCCCTGCCGCCAGACCGATGATGAAGGTCTCGGCGTTGAACACCTGGGAGACGTTCTGTTTGGAAGCACCGATGGCGCGCAGGATACCGATCTCCTTTTTGCGTTCCAGCACGCTGATATAGGTGATGACGCCGATCATGATGGAGGAGACCACCAGGGAGATGGCCACAAAGGCGATGAGCACATAGCTGATGATATCAATGATATCGGTCACCGAGGACATGAGGGTGCCCACCGTGTCGGTGTAGGTGATGACCTGATCCGTCTTTCCTTCCGCCGTCATACGGTCGTTGTAGCCGGAGAGCAGGTCGGTCACCTGTTCCTTGCTCTCAAAGTCCAGAGGATAGATGCTGATGGTGCTGGGATCGGCAAAATCCACATAGTCCAGGGAGCTGAGGTTGCTTTCATAGGTGGCGCCCTGGGAGAAACTCATGGATTGCAGCAGCTCCGAAAGGTCCTCCGCGTCCATATTCATGGTGAAGGCAGCGGCAAAGTCCTCCGGGTCGAACTGGAAGGCATCGGCCAGGTTTTCGCCCAGCTTCTGCACCACCCCTTCCATGGCAGTCTGGATGTTGTCGGCGATCTGCTGCATCACCTGTTCCATCACCGAGGCCATGGCTGTCTGGATGGAACTGCCCAGGGACTGGGCCACAGAGCCCATGAGAGTCTGCATATAGCCGGTCATGGTGGAGGCCAGCTGTTCCTGCAGGCCGGAGGCATCCACCATGGAGGCAATACTGCCGGTGAGCAGGGTCTGGGCCTGCTCGGTACCCATGTAGTCGGCGAAATAGGCCCCCATCTTGGAGGGGTCGGGCAGACCCTGGGCCACAGCATAGGCCTGGTAGCCGTCAGCCAGGTCTGTGGCCAGCTTGTTCAGCTGTTCCTGGGTGATGGTCCAGTCCTCAGCGTTGGGGAAGGTCTGGCTCAGCCACTGGGTGATGATGGCCTGGGCTTCGGGGGTGCCCAGGTATTCGGCCAGATAGGTTTGCAGCAAAGCCTGCCGCTGTTCGTCGGTCAGGTTGGGGTCAAGCAGCTCGTCATGGTAGTTTTTCTCGCAGTAGTCCACAAAACCGGAAACCACCTGGGTGATCAGTTCGCTGATCTGCTCCTGGGTGGGGGCGGTGATGCCGTTGGCATCCAGGATCTCCTGCAGGTTTTCGCTGAGGATCTTGCCCCCCTCCTCGGTTTTCAGAAAGGCCAGGAAGCTGTCCCCCATGCCGGTGTAGTCGGCTTCCGGATGAGCGGCCATGTAGTCGTTCCAGCCTCCCACCAGCCCGGTTACCAGGCTGGTGATGGATTCCTGGGAGACATTGAACTTGACCCCCTTCATCAGGTCGGCCATATTCATCTGGGGAAATTCCGGAATATCCAGCTGCAGGCTGTTGGGGTCGATCATACCGGACAGGTCCACCGAACCCATATCGATGCCGCTCATGTCCATGCTGCCCATGTCAAAGGAACCGGACAGGCCGTCGGTGAGCGCCCCCTCATCAAAAGAGAACAGATCTTTCAGGGCGTCCTCGTCCACGCTGACCAGGGATTCCATATCAAAGCCGCTTTCGCCCTGTTCTTCCCCGAAAGGTTCCCCGGTAAAGACATTGGTGTGCGGATTTGCCAGCTGATCCTGCACAATCTTGCTCTCGGCCGCCTGTTCGGCCACATGGCGGGTCAGGGAAGGCAGATAGGCAATGCCCGACTGCATGAGCAGGCCGCCGTCCTCGGTGGGCTGCACGATGCCCACAATGGTCAGGTCCTCGCCCCTGCCGACCAGGTCCTGCATGTAGGCGTCGTCGTCCCGCTTGTCCCGCCAGACACCGTATTCACTGTCGTACTCATAGTAATCCGGACTGCTGACCAGCTTGAAGGTGATGCCCAGGATCTCATCGTAGGTGTAGGTGCCCATATTCTGGGGCGTGACCACGTCTTCCTCATTGACGAACTCCTGCACCATGTCGTCCAGTTCCTTTGAATCCCGCAGACCCAGGGTGTACAACATAAAGTCGCTCATGCTGCCGCTGGAGGTCAGCACCAGCAC
>CALWMX010000189.1 GCA_944382105.1 uncultured Butyrivibrio sp. | reverse complement strand
GTCTTCGGCGTCTGCGGGCTGCGGGTGGCCTGGTTGCTGCTGGTGGTACCTCGCTTCCACACCATCCTCATGGTGGAAGCCAGCTATCCCGTCACCTGGGCCCTGGCCAGCCTGCTGTTTGCCGTTTACTATTTCCAGGGCGGCTGGCTGCAGCGCTGCATCACGGCCCGGGCCGGCAAAACAGCGGCGGAAACCTGAGAGGAGTCGAAGATGGAGTTTCTCCTTCGCCCGGCGGTTTCGACCGATCTGCCCGGCATTCTGCGGGTGATGCACACAGCCCGTCAGGCCCTTGTCTGCCAGGACTGGTTCGTCCCGGACACAGCGGAATACTTTGCCGCCCACATCGACAGTGAAGGGGGCTTTTGTTATGTGGCCCAGGCACCGGCGGGCGAACTGGCTGCCTATTTTACCGTCAAGCTGGCGGGGGAGGCCGCCGATGCCCTGGGGCGGCAGCTGGGCATGCAGGGGTCGGATCTGCGGGCCTGTGCCCAGATGGACAGCTGTTGCGTGGCGCCGCCCTATCGGGGACATAGTCTGGAGGGCCGCCTGATGCAGTTGGCCGAACAGCGGCTGGTGAACTGGCCGGGACGACCGTATATCCACTGTCTGGGCACAGTTCACCCGGACAACGCTCCCAGCCTGTACAGCTTCCTTCACCGGGGCTATGCCATTGCCGCTGCCGACGTGCTGTGCTATGGCGGCAAGCGCCGCCACATCCTGCAAAAGGATTTATAAGTAAGAAAAAAGGGCCTCTGCCGGAATTCCACGGCAGAGGCCCTTTCTGGTTGAAAACTTTAGACGGATTCGTCCAGTGCCTGCCGGGCGGCGCGTACTGCGGAAGCGCTGGTCTGCTGGATATGCCATTCGTCCAGACCGGGCAGCCCCATGGGCACGCCCTCCCGGCGGAAAATCATCCCGCTTTCCCGCTCGGTCTTGCCGCTCATGTGGAACGCCCGGGGGCGAGGCAGCACACGGCACAGTTCCCGGATGACATCGGCGTTCACCCCGGCCCCGATGAGCACTTCCGGGCCGTTGATCCGGTCCCGCTCGGCCAGCAGGGCCGCCAGCACAGTTCGACCATCCCGGCAGGAAGCGGCGGCACCGCTGGTCAGCACCGTGTCGATGCCCAGGGCCGCGGCGGCCCGGTAGGTCTCTATGGGGTCCCGGGACACATCGATGGCCCGGTGCAGGGTCAACCCGGCGCCGGGACCGGCGGCCTCAATGAGACGGCGGGCGGCATCCCGGTCCAACGTACCTTCCGCTGTGAGTACGCCGATCACAAAGCCGTCGGCCCCGGCCCGGCGCAGCACCGGCATCTGTGCGCAGAGCAGATCAATTTCTTCGGGTGTATACAGAAAATCCCCCGGCCGCGGCCGCATAAGGCAGCGCACCGGAATGGGGCTTTCCGCCCGGATCTGGGCCAGCAGCGCCGCGTAGGGGGTCAGTCCTCCCACGCTCAGGGCGCTGCACAGCTCCAGCCGGTCCGCTCCGCCGGCCACGGCGGCCCGCTCAGAGACCAGACTGTCCACACACACTTCCAACAGATGTTCCATGATTTGCCTTCCTTTCACCGGGGGTGCATCCGGACCGGTGTTTTTGGCCTTAGTATACCACGCAAACCCATAAAAGCAAGGATGAGCACTCACACAAAATCCGGTAAGAGCATACGACAGGGAAAGCTAAGGGAAAACAATTCAGGCTGCCCGGCCGCCCCGAACCACCCGCAGCGTGACGGTGCGGCGGGCAGATGTACGGCGCACATGGTGTGCGGGAACACGCTGCCGACGAGGTGCGGGCTTTTTCTCGGCCAGCCCACAGAGAATATTCATGCCGATAAGATCGGCCAAACCCAGCAGCAAGGCCACGGGCAGAAAGAGGGTGCCTTCCGCAGCGCCGCAAATGATAGCCAGCAGCAGAAAGCCCAGCACCGACATTAGAAACCGACATACCTGCTGTTTGATCGTCTGAAAGTTCATGATCCATACCTCCGCAAACTGTATTACTCACAACTGTTGGTTGTTTTATGACTTCATGATAATACAACAAACGGTTGTTGTCAACACAAAAAACAACTTTTAATGGGGAAAATTTCCAATTTTTTCTCTTTACAGAAACTACCAAAGGTTGTATAATGAATAAAACAAAGAATTCCCGGCATCCCCCTGCCGGAAAGGAGCTTGCAGATGTTTGCAGAACGCTTGAAGATGGCCCGCAAGGCCAAGAAGTACAGCCAGGCCGAAGTGTCCCGTCTGCTCGGGGTGACTCAGCAGGCGGTGGGCAAGTGGGAGACCGGGCGCTCCACCCCGGACCCCCAGACGGTGGCCCGCTTGGCGGAGATCCTGGACACCACCGCCGACGCTCTGCTGGGGCTGCACAATGCGGCCGCCACCATCAGCCAGGATGTGATGGCCCGCTATGAGCAGTGTCTGGTCCCGGTGGTCGGCACGGTGCGTGCCGGCTATGGCGCCCTGGCTTTTGAAGAGGACTACGGCAAAGAATAGGCCAGCGTCAAGGACCCGCAGAACTACTTTTATCTGGTGGTGAAGGGGGACAGCATGGAACCCCGCATTTCAGATGGAGACCTGGCCCTGGTGCGCCGGCAATCCACGTTGGAAAACGGGGACCTAGGGGTCATCGTCTTTGGGGTGGACGGAGAAGGCACCCTGAAAAAGTACATTCAGCGCGGCAATTCGGTGGTGCTGCATCCCTTCAATCCAGCGTACGATGAGGTGGTCATCAAGGGGGAGGACCTGGATCATCTGTACATTGCCGGCAAAGTGGTGGAAACCAAAGCCAAGTGGTAAGGACTTCCTTACAAGAACGTTGAATGAAATGGTGAAGGTAATATAAAGTATCGCCTCACCGGTCAAGCCACTGTTTTAGCCCCCTCCCAGACAGATCTGGCCTGGTAAATTCCCGTTTTGCGTCACAAATCATATATAAGGG
>CALWMX010000188.1 GCA_944382105.1 uncultured Butyrivibrio sp. | reverse complement strand
GATGATTTGAGAAAACCCAGCGGCGGAACGAACCACCGTAACCGCAATTCGGGGAGTTCCGGCCCACACTCTGCATACATTTCACTGCTGTCTGGGACAGATTGCTGTAGTCTCCGTTGCTCTCCAGAATCGCCTTTGCCAACGCCAAGGTCATGATGCTATCATCTGTGACCGAGCATTTATAGGTAAGAAGTTCAAAGTCTTTGGTCTTGATATTGTTCCATTCAAAACGGGAACCCACAATGTCCCCAATGATTGCTCCCAACATATTTTTCTCCTTATGTCGACTCTTTCAGATTATGTTCAAACAAGACAGTCAACTTGCGAGGTGTATACTGGCGCGTCTTCATTTTTTCCAGTCTGTCAAAAGCCCGCTGGGCTTTGTTTCCTAGATCCTTGTCAAGGAAAGCATTGCAGACGATGTTAGTCTTTTCTATCTCAATGGCAAAAGCGCGCCTTGGCCCCTTTTCCAATTCGTTCTTCTGCTTCTTTGCGTGTAAATAATACAGCTTCGGAACGGTCCTGTGCGACTACAAGCTGCCTCTGCTCATCCTGTTTGCAATATTGTCCCAACGTGGTTACAATGTAACATTTATCGCTTGCATTCATCACAGGATAATCATCCTTTAAAATGTTTGTAGTCTTGTAAGAGTCTCCGTCCAGCGCTTTTCAGCTGCAGCTATCGCTTCTCGGTACTTTGTCAATTCCTCGAGGTATTCCTTGACCACCGCTTTCTGTGTGCCTAGCGGGGGGATAGGGACTTCCAAAACTTTCAAATCACGATAGCTGATATTCATCACAGTGGTGCCCTGCTGGGCGCTGCTAATAAGCTTATTTCCGATGGGGCTATCCAAGAAAATTTTCAGGTAGGTGCTGTCGAGGATCCTGGTATCCGGCCGGATTACGATTAAATTGGACGAAGCAATACATGGATAACTCTGTGTATGAAACACAGCAGTTCGGATTGCAGTCCCCCTAGCAGGGAGCAGTACGTCTCCTTCTTGCAGCAGGTAGTTGAACACTTTGCGTTCCTCTTCCTGCAAGTGCTCCAACCCGGCATAGTCAATCTCATAGTCACCAAGATTGGAGATATTTACCACACCGATATTGCCGTCCGGATCTTTTCTGGTCACAGCCTTGCCGCGAAACACCTCTGCAACATCGCCGATCGCGCTTTTCCGGACGCTAGAACTTTGATAATTCAGATAACTCTCATCCTGCTGTGCAAAAATCCGATCAACGCTCCAGTCTCCCTGTTCTTCCAACTCAGACAGCATGACAAAGGTGTCATCTGTTACTTCCAGGGATGTAATCGCAGCCCGACGCGTCTTTTTGGAGCCAGCCGAGTATCTCCGAACAACAATATCAACATCCTCATTCGGCCGGTTGTTCTCAATATCCAGCAGATAGACTTTGATGCCACAATAGGATATAGTTCCTTCCGGCAGTTCTCCAATTTCCCGAATGGTATATGCCATCTGGATAAATTGCCGGAGATCGCTTATCTTTTCAGACGCAAAGGCAATCCGGCCCGGCATCGTAATCACCAGTCTACCGCTACCATTTAAGTGGAGCAATAGATTTTCTAGTGCGACCATCTCAAATTCTCTGCATATAAAGTTTGGGTCATCCGACAGCATTCTCCCTCCAAAATTAGGACAGGCGAAGATAAGATCAAATCGACTGTTGGTAAACCCATAACGGTAAATGTCGGATACAAGGACTTCTACATTGCCATATTTTCCGAAGATATTCTTCAGGACATTGGCATAAGTTTCGTTTTGCGTTATAAGCACAAATTTCGTGTTCTTGTTTTCCTTAATCATAGGCTGCAAGTTCGGAACAAGCTTTTCAGCTTCAGCAATGAGAACGGTTTTGGGATTGATGGCAAAACGCTCCCTGTAAATATCCACCAATGCTTTGGGGACCAGCAGCATCTTGGACATTACCGCCACTTGTGCCATCAACTCTTCCCAATTAATGGAATCACTTTCTCCCATACTCCTAAAAATAAAAGCAAACTGTTCCTTGTCGCGGAAGGGATTTCGGACGCCGACTTTGTCGGCCGCTTCCAGCAGGCAAAGATAGAGCTGATCGTCAGTTGCCTCGACAATCTGATCATTCATACGCTCTTTTACGTTTTTAAGGAGCAAAAGAGCAACAATATAATCGCTGGAGGAAACGACGCTGCCAAACATATGCAGGCAGTTTTCTGCTTCATTTCGCAAACCCATTTTCATATTTTTTAGCCTCCCTTCAAATCGCCCCTTGGTTTCTGAACATATTGTAGCACACAGCCAGACTTATGTCAAGCGCATTTTAATTTTAGTATTCAAATACTAAAATAACATTTCGTTCTATTCATTCGTGCACCCGTACGTGTGCTGTACAGATACAAGCGGTTCCTCCTTTTATGCGGTGCGGCTCTCTGTCGCCTTTTTGAGCAAGATCTAAAAAATTGCGATTTCGTTCCGCATTTGTAGAAACTCATTTCATTTGAGTTTAATCCGACAGCTTTAGAACACCTAACAAAACCGAAAAGCGATCAAAGCGGCAGCAAGGGTGAAAAAAGCCAAATGGATATCAGCTCTGCGTTCATATCGGACGAGCAGGCGCCTGTATCGATGGAACCAGGCAAAGG
>CALWMX010000187.1 GCA_944382105.1 uncultured Butyrivibrio sp. | reverse complement strand
GCTGGTGTATCTGGCCAGCATGATCCTGCGCCGGGAGGACGCCGACCGCTACCGCATCCAGCTGGGGGCGCTGTGCGTGGGCATCCGGGCGGGGCTTTCGGACAAACGGCTGGGGCGCAACCCCCGGCTGCCCTTGTCCATCCGGGTCTCGGCCTTTGCCACCGTCCACTGCACCGTCCTGTGGGCGGCGGTCTGCCGCCGCCTGCTGAAAGACCGACGCTGAAAGGGGTCCGCCATGCGCATCCTGTTTGTGTTTGACAGTGTGGAAGCCCCCGCGGCTGCCAACCCCCGGCTGGGGCGGCGGCTGGCGGAGGCTTTGGCGTCGTTGGGCCACCAGGTGGAACTGCTGGAACTGTGGGACGGCACCCACGCCCCGCCCGCCGTGGCCGGCTGTGTGACCCATTCCCTGCCCTTTGCCGACGAGGCCGCCATGAACCGGGCCCTGGAAAACGGCGCCGCCGGGGGCAGCCCTGTGCCCCTGCGCCTTTTGCGGCTGGCCGCCCATCCGGCGGCGGTGGGGGCGGCGGTGCGGCAGTTTGCCCTGCACGCCCCCCGCCGGGTGACCGCCGCCCGCAAGGCCATGGAGACCCTGCACCGGCAGCATCCCTATGACGCCGTCTGCGCCGTGGCCGCCCCCTACCGGGCCGCCTTCGCCTTGGAAGGGGCCCGCCTGCCCGGGGCGCACAAACTCCTCTGGCAGATGGACCCCTACGCCGCCAACGAGAGCTACCATGCCCCCGGGGGCTATGACCGGGAGCGGGCTCTGCTGACGGCCATGGACCACACCTTTATCACCGCCCAGGCCGCCCCGGACTTTGCCAAGGGCGGACCGCTGGAACCCTGCGCCGACCGGGTGTCGGAGCTGGGCTTTCCCAGCCTGGTGCCGGTGGAGCGGGAGGACCCGGACCCGGACCTCTGCGCCTTCTGCGGTACCCTCTACCCCGGTCTGCGCACCCCGGATGCCCTGCTACGCTTGTTCCCCCAACTGGACCACCGCCTGACCCTGGTCATGGCCGGGGGCGGGTGGGAAGCCTTCGCCCCCCAGCGGGCCGCGGCCCAGGCCGCCCTGGGGGACCGGCTGCAGATTCTGGGTCCCGTCCCCCACGAGCAGGCCGCCGCCCTGGAACGCCGGGCGGGGGTGCTCATCAGCATCGGCAACACGGCGGCCAACCAGCTGCCCAGCAAACTTTTTGAGGTGTTTGCGGCGGGCAAACCGGTGCTGCATCTGGCGGCGGGGCCCAAGGACGCGGCCCTGCCCTATCTGGCCCGGTGGCCCCTGGCCTTTGTGTGGAAAGAGGAATCCGACACCCCCGCTTTGCGCCGCTGGCTGGCCGAAAACGCCGGGCGCACCCTGCCCTTTGAGACGGCTGCGGACTGTTTTCCCGAATATACCCCCGGCTGTGTGGCCCGGCAGTTTCTGCAGGGCGCCGTGCCGGGTGCGAAAGGAGATGCCTTATGAAGGTACTGTGGCTGGTGAGCATCACCATTCCGGCGGCGGCCGAAGCCTGCGGCCTGGCCGCCGGAGAGGTGAGCGGCGGCTGGCTGACCGGCCAGCTCCATGCCCTGACCAACCGGCCGGATTCCCCCTTCCTCACCGTATGCAGCGTGGACAGCCGGACCAAGACCGCCCTGACCGGCGGCAAAGGGGGCATCCAGTACCGGATTCTGCCCGACGGGGAGCGGGATACCTTCACCGTCCTGCTCCGGGCGGAAAAGCCCGACCTCGTCCACATCTGGGGCACCGAATACCCCGCCGCCGCGGCCATGCAGGACGCCGCCCTGGCTCTGGGCATCCCGGCCCTCATCGGGATTCAGGGGGTCATGGGGGACTGCGCCGCCCATCTGTGCGATGGGGTACCGGCGCGGTACCTGCATTCCGGGCCGGTGGCCCACCTCATCGAGCGGGTGGTACCGGGGTCCCTGCTGGACTCCATGCAGGCCCGGTTCGACGCCCTGGCCAGGGCGGAGGCGGACCTTTTGCAGAAGGCCCGGTACATCACCGGCCGCACCGCCTTTGACAAGGCTGCCGCCGCCGGCCTGGCTCCCGGGGCCCGGTATTTTCCCTGCAACGAGACCCTGCGCCCCGCCTTTTACACCGAACCCACCTGGCAGCCCCGGACCTTCGGCACCGCGCCGGTGCTGCTCATGACCCAGGGAAACTATCCCTTAAAAAACCTGCACACCCTGCTGCTGGCCCTGCCTGCCCTGCTGAAAAAGTGGCCCGGGCTGGTGCTGCGGGTGGCGGGCTGGGGTCCGGTGGACAAGGGCGCTTTGCTGCGCCCGGTGCTGGACCTCATGCTCCCCTACCAGACCTGGTGCGCCAGGCTTATCCGGGAGAACGGTCTGGAAGGTCATGTGCAGTACACCGGCCCCCTGCAGGAGCAAAAAATGCGCCAGGCCTACCTGGATGCCGACCTCTTTGTGCTGCCCTCCTACTGTGAGAACAGCCCCAACAGCCTGGGCGAGGCCATGCTGCTGGGGAGGCCCTGCGTGGCGGCCCGGGCCGGGGGCATCCCCAGCATGATAGGCGAGGAGGAAGGGGTGCTGTACGACCCGCCGGGGGACGCCCAGAACCTGTCCAACGCCCTGGCCGCCCTGC
>CALWMX010000186.1 GCA_944382105.1 uncultured Butyrivibrio sp. | reverse complement strand
GTGGGTATAGCGCAGCTGGTTAGCGCGCCAGATTGTGGCTCTGGAGGCCAAGGGTTCGAATCCCTTTATCCACCCTCAATTTATCTTGGGCTATCGCCAAGCGGTAAGGCACAGCACTTTGACTGCTGCACTCGGTGGTTCGAATCCACCTAGCCCAGCTTGGCGTGAGACAAAAGGCAAGAGTCTTATGTCCGGGCCTTTGACTTATTGAAATCCTACAATATAATACGGGCCATTAGCTCAGGTGGTAGAGCACTTGACTTTTAATCAAGTTGTCCGGGGTTCGAGTCCCCGATGGCTCACTGGAATCAAAGGACTGTAATACTGATACAGTCCTTTTTTTATCGCCTGGGACCATCCCGTAAACAATCGCATATACCGGAACGATACCGGTTCCGTAAACATTTGCTTTACTTTAACAAACTACTATGATAAAATACTAGGCGTATTTTCAGGCAAATTATTTTTGCAGTTTAACGTAAGAGAATGGAGGAAAAGTTATGAAAAAGAGAATTGCTCTTTTAATGGGACTTATTTTTGTTATGGGTTTTGCAGCGACAGCATGCGGGAAGACGTCGTCAGGCTCAGGTGATATGGTTTATGCCGTTGAGGCAGGCTCGGCGGGGGAGGAAATAGCCAAGGAAAAAGGCTGGAACATCAATTCAGTTACGGCACAGTCTGATGCGCTTATGGAAGTGGATTCCGGCACTTCGGATGCAGCCATTATCGACCTTCTTATGGCAGGAGCAATGATTGGAGAGGGAACAAGCTATCCTGACCTTAAATATACTGACGAGCTTACAACGGAAGAATACGGGATAGGATGCCGTAAGGGCTCTGACCTTGCTTCCTATATTAATTCCGTTCTGGCAGAGACATATGCGGACGGCACCATGATGGAAATTGCAGAGAAATACGGCGTTCAGGAGGCTATTATTGAGCCGGAGGAAGCCGAGTATGTAAAGTCCGATGACAGTGATGTGGAATACATCCAGGACAAAGGAACTCTTATTGTAGGCGTTACCAATTTTGCACCGATGGATTATCCGGAAGGTGACGAATGGGTCGGTTTTGACGCCGATATGGCAAAAATTGTAGGTGAAAAGCTGGGAGTAGACGTTCAGTTTGTAGAGATTGACTGGGACAACAAGGTATTTGAGCTTAACGCAAAGACGCTTGACGTTATATGGAACGGAATGACTCTCACAGACGAGGTTACGTCTGCCATGGAATGCACCAACGCATACTGCAGGAATGCGCAGGTAGTTGTGGTTCCTGCTGACAAATAGATAAAAGTCAGCTGCGGATTTTGAAAGTTGCGGGAAGGTACGCCCGGTGACGGAAAGGTTAATTATGTTTTGGGAAGTGACTCAGACCTTACTGGGAGGTCTATGGACAACATTTAAAATATTTGGGCTTACGCTGGTTTTTTCGCTGCCGTTAGGACTTATACTTTCATTCGGCTCCATGAGCAGATTCAAACCGCTTAAGGCGCTTATACAGGTTATTGTGTGGATTATACGCGGAACACCGCTTATGCTTCAGCTTCTGGTTATTTTTTACGGTCCCGGAATGCTTCTGGACAAAAACATATGGAGCGGGAATGAGGCAGGAAGAATCACGGCTACCGTGGTCGCTTTCAGCATAAATTACGCATGTTATTTTTCCGTAATTTTCAGAGGAGGAATCGAAGGCATCCCGGCAGGACAGAAAGAGGCCGGAGAGGTGCTTGGGATGACCAAGTCGCAGATTTTTTTCAGAATAACGCTTCTGCAAATGGTGAAACGTGTGGTGCCGCCAATGTCCAACGAGATTATAACGCTTGTAAAGGATACCTCCCTTGCAAGGACAATAGCTGCATATGAACTGACCTTTCAGGGGTATTCTTTTATGAAGTCGGCGGGACTGGTATGGCCGCTTTTTTACACCGGCGTATTTTACCTTGCTTTTGTGGGAATACTTACGCTTTTATTTAACTTTATTGAGCGTAAGCTCGGATATTTCAAATAGGAGGAGCGGATATGGCTATACTTGAGGTAAATAATATAGAAAAGCATTTCGGGAACACCAAAGTGCTCAAGAATGTCAGCTTTTCACTTGAGGAAGGCTCCGCTCTGGCGATTATCGGATCTTCCGGCTCGGGTAAAACTACTTTGCTTCGGTGCCTTAATTTCCTTGAAACGCCAAACGGCGGAAGCATACGCGTGAAGGGCGAGACGCTTTTTGACGCTGCGCAAAAGAACAGCCGCAAAGACAAGGATTTGAGAACAAAGAGACTGCATTTCGGGATGGTTTTCCAGTCTTTTAATCTGTTTCCTCAGTACACTGCGCTGGAGAATGTGACAATTGCCGGGAAGCTTCTGGCCAGGGAACGTGACGATTATAAGTTAAATAAAAAATCAATCTTGGAAGAGATAGAAAATCACGGCAGGGAGCTGCTTATCCAAATGGGGCTTGAGGAGCGCATGGAGCATTATCCTCATCAGCTTTCAGGAGGTCAGCAGCAGCGTGTGGCAATTGCCAGGGCGCTGGCTCTTGAACCTGATATACTGTGCTTTGACGAGCCTACGTCGGCGCTTGACCCGGAGCTTACAGGCGAGGTTTTGAAGGTAATCCGCGGGCTTGCCCAGAGAAAAACCACAATGATTATAGTCACCCATGAAATGGCTTTTGCCAGAGACGTTGCCGACAGGATTATTTTTATGGACGACGGGCTGATTGTGGAACAGGGAGACCCTCATCAGGTTATCGACAATCCGAGAGAGGAAAGAACAAAGCGTTTTCTTGAAAGATATACTCAGGGCTAGAAGGTTTTTATGGACATATCGTATATTTATCACAGCGGATTTCTGGCAGAGACGGCGGATGCCTATTATATATTTGACTATTACAGGGGAGAAATTCCCATAAAAGACGCCGGTAAGCCGGTGTTTGTTTTCGTCAGCCACAGGCATCCGGACCATTATAATCCTCAGGTGTTCGGCATCCTGCGGAGGATGGGAGCCGAACGCATAACGGGAATCCTTGCTTCGGATATTAAGCCGCGCAATTATCCTGCGGATGAAAACATTATTTCTGCGGCTCCGGATAAAAAATATATACTGGACTCCGGTGCGCAGGTCGAAACGCTCCGTTCAACGGACAGAGGCGTTGCTTTTGTGCTGACATTAAAGGATAAGGATGCGGGAAAAGACGTAACCGTATATCATGCAGGCGACCTTAACGACTGGGTGTGGGAAGGAGAGCCGGAAAGCGAAAACCGGCAGATGACCGGCAGATACCGCAAGGAGATAGATAAGCTGAAAGGAAGGCATATCGACGCCGCGTTTGTGCCGTTGGACCCCAGGCAGGAAAGCTTCTGTGACAGAGGCATGAAATATTTCCTGGACACCGTAGACGTCGATGCCGTTTATCCCATGCATTACTGGGAACAGCCATGGGTTATCGAAGCTTTTGCAAAGAAATATCCACAATACGCAAATAAGGTGCGGAAAAATACGGATTAAAGAATTATGAATACTAAAATTGCTTTTTTTGATATAGACGGAACCCTGACTTCGGAGGTGGACGGAACGCTTCCGGACAGCGCGGTTATGGCTATAAGGAAGGCCAGGACAGCCGGAAATCTGATGTTTATCAATACCGGAAGATGCTTTCAGAACGTGGAGCCAAGATTTCTTGAGATCGGTTTTGACGGAATTGTCTGCGGCTGCGGAACCAATATATATTATCATGGCAAAGAGCTTTTGCATGTGTTCCAGAGACATGAAAGGGTTATGGAGATATTAAACCAGGCAAGGCTTACTGGCGTGGATATACTTTTCGAGTCCAAAACGGAGGTTATTTTTGACCTTTCAAGAGGCCTTAAAAGCCCGGCAGCCAAAAAGCTTTATCAGGAATTTAAGAGCCTTCATTATGATATGTCCCATGCGCTTGAGGCCGAGGACTATACATGCGATAAATTTGTAATATGGTATGAGAACGGCAGGCAGAGAGCCGATTTCTGCGGTGTGAGCGATAAATATTTCCAGTGTATCGACCGGGGCAATAATTTTCTGGAATTTGTTCCGCACGGTTATTCAAAAGCAACGGGAATACAGTATCTGGTCGACGCTTTCAAATTGAACCCGGATGACGCGTATGCCTTCGGTGACAGCAACAACGACCTGCCGATGCTGGAGTATGTTAAAAACAGTATCGCCATGGGCAATTCCGAACCTGCATCACTAAAAGAACAGGTTTCTTATGTGACGGACAATGCCGGAAGCGACGGGATTGCAAAGGCGTTGAAACATTTTCATTTTATTTAATTATGATTTAATAAATAAGAACGGACGCAGAATAGGAATGCGCAGGCATTATTCTGCATTCGGAAAGGCTTGATATGGGAAATTTATATTTTGCCAGGCATGGTCAGACGGTATGGAATGTGGAAAACAAAATCTGCGGGGCTACCGACATTGAGCTGACAGAAAAAGGGCATGAGCAGGCAAGAGAGCTGGGAATATATATAAAGGAACAGAGGCTTGAAATTGACGAAATTCTATATTCGCCTCTGGTGAGGGCGGCAGAGACGGCAAGGCATATATCCGAGATAACGGGGATTCCCGCACGGGTGGAGGAAAGGCTCAGGGAGCAGAACTTCGGAAAATACGAATCAACGCCCAGAGACGGCGAAGAATTTAAGGCTGCCAAGGCGGATTTTATAAATCATTTTGACGGAGGAGAAACGATGCTCCACCTGTGCTACAGAATCTATAGTCTTCTTGATGAGCTGAAATCACGGCAAAAATCGTATCTTCTGGTGGCGCACAACGGAATTGCAAGGGCCGTGCAGTCTTTTTTTTACGATATGAGCAATGAGGAATTTGCATCGTTCGGAATCGATAATTGTCAGATTTTGAGATACGAATTATAAAAGTTTTGTGAAATATGTCAAATTATGGTTGATTTTGGACAAAAAAATAGTATATAATAAATATACGTTTGTTTGGTAATTTGGTTTTTCGGTTATACGGGGGAACAAAATGAACAGAAGCAACAGTTCTTCATCGGCTCAAAAGGAAATCATTAAAGTATTCA
>CALWMX010000185.1 GCA_944382105.1 uncultured Butyrivibrio sp. | reverse complement strand
GATGAAATGCTGTACTCGATGAACTGTGATGGGAGCGATTTGCGCAGACTCACAAAGGAGAAAGTGATGTTCCCTAATATATGCAACGACAGAATATATCTTCGCAGTGCGGAATATGACAGTGAAGGCATGTGGAATCAGAGTAATGAGCTATTCAGCATTGATTTAGATGGAAATGACAGAAAAAGTCTTATCGACGAAGTATATATGTTTGTTGTGGAAAAAGATATAATTTATTATTCCTCGCTTCCGGATGAGAACTATATTTCGTCCATATATGCCTTTAATATAGAAACGAAAGAAAATAAAGAAATAGTTGAAGGCGTGGCGAGCGGTTCTTTGTCCGTATTTGAGGAATCTCCATGGATTATTTATGAAAAATATACAGCGGATTCACAAATTGACGAATCCAAAGGCGAGACAGGCATGGCTCATACGCATTTGTATTGCATTCAAAAGAACGGAACAAATGAAAAACAGCTTGATTATCCTGAGATGCTTCAATGATTGATGAAAAGGAAAAATATGAAAAAAACAGTTTTTATATTGATTGCTGCAACGATTATTTTGTGCGGAGGATGTTCCGATACCGATACAGACGGCAATTATAAATATGACAATTGGACTGAAAACAGTTCCGAAAAAGTAACGGACAATGATAATATTCAAGGCTTTGATTTATACGATGGGAAAATAGAAGTCGATGATACATATGATGGTATTTCCGGCGGATTTTACCTGTGCGATTCGGATGAAAAACTTATATCCAATTCACAGATAATTGAGACAGGGACCGATATGAAGTTTTACGTAAAATGTGCCAATCCCGGCACTAAGGAGATCGGTTATTCCGTGACGGTTATCATCAATAATTGTTATCAGGATTTGACGGTTACTTCTTCATCCGGAGAGGAGCTTGATTATGCGTGCGGAAGTCTTCAATCCGGAGAAGCGGAAACCCTGTGTCTTGAAATGCAGCTCAGCCGTTATGAAGATTATGGTATACAGGAAGAAAACGTTATAAATTTTGTCATGGTTTATTACGATAAAAATCAACCGCAGGATGAACTGGAACTTATACCCATAGCATTGGCAGAGGAAGAACATATCATAAAATTTACGGATGACAATGCGCGGACGGTGAAACACAACATTGTCGGAAGCGGTACTTCGGAAGTTGATGCGCAGGGAACGGGCTACTGGATTGTTGACGCGCTTCCGGATGAACTTCGCTTTGATTTTATGCTTGATTCAACATTTACGGATAAAAAAGTATTGATTAAGCAGGATCCGGGGACATGGTTCGGTATTTTATACCTGAACGGAAAACCTCTACAGGTAGGCGAAGGATATATTTTTGAACTGAATCAAAATAAAGATACAATGAGTGTGATTGATGCATACGTAGACGGAGAGGGCTTTGTATATATGTGCATATACATGCAAAATTCTGATGAAGGAATGATTGTATCCCCTCTGTATTATAATAGTTAAACGTTGACAGATAATTGGAACGAGGGCAGACTATGAAGCTTGAACTGGAAGGAATAACCAAAAGATACGGGGCGAAAACCGTAGTAAATAAAGTGACGCAGAGTTTTACACATGGCGTATACGGATTGCTGGGTCCAAACGGAGCAGGTAAAACCACATTAATCAATATTATTGCTACTGTGCTGAAAGCGGACGATGGGACAATAAGAGTAAATGGCAAAATTGCAGGACATTCACCGGAATACAGAGAGTTCATAGGATATCTGCCGCAGCATATGGGGTATTATAATAATTTTACCGGGGAAGAATTTCTGGACTATATCTGGAATTTAAAAAACCGCAAGGGAGAGCCGTCTCAGGTTGAAAGCCTGTTAAAGAGATTTCATCTGTATGACATGCGAAATAAAAAAATATCAGTTTACTCAGGTGGAATGAAACAGAGACTGGGGATTGCACAGGCAATAATAGGGGAGCCTGAAATTCTTCTTCTGGATGAGCCGACTGTGGGACTGGATTTGGAAGAAAGGGCGGAATTTAAGCGATACATAAAGGAATTGGGAGAAAAAACCATTGTTTTTCTCTCCACCCATATTGTTTCGGATGTGGAGGAAACTGCCGATGAGGTTATGCTTATGACGCATGGAAGTATTACAGAAAGAATAACATCAGAAGAATATAATGCCATGATTGCAGGAAATGAAACAACAGGACTTGAGGAGTATTATCTAGGTAAAGTCGGAAAAGAATTGATGTAGGTATTGCCATGAAGAATTGTGTGTATTATGAACTGCGTAAAACCGTTTTTACACGGAAAAATATAATAGTGGTCGCTGTTTTGGCCTTGCTCATGATTGGCTTTCTGATATGGAACGAGCGCTCTTTTATATCCGAGAAAAAAGCCCGTGAACGGTTTTTTGATGATTTGGGCAATGTGACCGGCGATGAACTTACGGATTATTTGAGCAGTGAAGAACAAAAACTTTACAGCAAAATATTTCCTGATGATGGAGAAAGCGGATTTGACAGCAGTTTTGCCGGAAAAACAGGCAGATATGGTATAAGCAATGTCGGAGAGTGGGCTCTTTTTAAAGAAGCACTGAAAATTGCGGAGGATATTCAAACCCGGAACGAGAATATAAGCATTATAATTCAAAATCCGGAAAACTTTGCGGTGGATTCCTATTATGAAGAAGATAATATATTTTTTTCCGACACAAAGCCGCAGACGGAATTTGTAAGGAATTCCTGTTTCGGATGGATTGCGGTTTTGGCATGCATTATTGTACTTGCCGGAAGCTTCAGCGTTGAAAAAGAAAGAGGATTGCATTCAATGCTGCAGCTTTTCCCTAAAGGGGGCGTGAGAATGTCATTGCGTAAATACATTTGCGGCATCGTGGTCAGCACCGTGCTGGTCATCTCCTACGCTCTGATATATTGCATAGCTCAGTTTATAATACTTGGGCTTGGATTCAAGGAGTTGGGAATGCCGCTTTTTATGATTGAAGGGTATGAAATGTGTGCGTCCGGCATGACTGTAGGCGGACTCTTTGGATATACGGTTATGTTTTCGATTGCTGCAGCTGCCGTAATGTCATCTGTCACCATGCTGTTTTCAAAGCTGATTGGCAGGACTGTTTTTGCCGGAATTGGCTCGTGCATTATTTATGCGGCTGGTATTGCAGCGGATGTACTCTATATGGGAGTGTACGGAAATGAATTTACGGATAATTCAGGTGACTGGTATCTTATATCCGCCCCTACATTTTATAAAATATACAATACGGAAAAGGGATTTAATCCACTGGCGCTCCTGAATAATTCGTATTATTTTCAGCAGCCGAGAATAACACGGTTTGCGGGAGGATATTATGATGCATATATCGTGCCGTTGATAATTGTGATTTTGAGTTGTTTTTTGTGTTATATATTTCTGCTTAAAGAGGAAAAGAATGTTAAATGAACTGAAAAAAATTTTTAACATAAAAATAATATTTCTTTACACGGGCATTTTTGCCTTATTTACAGTGATATTCTGGTTTTCTCTTCGAGGAGTGCAGAATGGAGACAATACTGCTGTTAGGGAAGAACTGTATGATGAATTCGGAGGGCGTATAACGCAGGAAAAGTTTGAAGCCCTGTCCCGATACCGTTCATATGTAAATGAAATTATCTCCATGGAAAGACAAATGGAGGACGGCTATGATGCCGGGGAAATATCATCGGACGAGTATATGGAATACCGCAGTGAATATCACAGATGCAATATTATACATTCGGTTGTGAACGGACTTTGGGACAGATGCGTTAATGAGCAGGACGCTTCAGGATATCTGGTGTTTGATGATTATTATAACAGGATTTTTGCAGGGACGTCGGTGTATGTGTGTTTCGGAATAACTGCGGCGCTGACCGGCGTTTTGCTTGTCGTATGTGAACCGCGTGAGTTATATAATGTCATACGAACAACAAAAAACGGCAGATTCCTTCTTCTCAGGAATAAACATTGTATTCTTTCTCTGATGATTACGGTATACACATTGACATATATGACTGTACGATACATAATAGCCGGAAATTTTTATGGCTTTAAACAGCTCGGAGCTCCTGCGTGCGGAGTAGCATGCCTCGCAGATTTACCTTCATGGATAAGCATAGGCATGTATATGGCGGCTGATATAATCATAAAACCATTTTTGGCCGTAGTTTTTGGGAATATAATCCTTTCTGTAGGAATGCATTTTAAAAAGTAGTACATAATATACTGATTCCCTTGAAAGGATTATTTCGTATGCGGCAGGCTGTGCTATTGTTCATCTATGATGGCAACCCCGTATTTTTCCAGTGTCAGAGAACCGTCTACCGGAAATTTATTTAAAATATCATATCCGCTCACGCCTGATACTGTAACGGTTTCTTCCGAATTGTTAAGGAAGAAGCCGAATTTTCTGCCATTGTATTCCCTGGTGTGATATTCTGTATTTTTTGGCATTTCTCTGTGCAAAACGCCGGCCTTGTCAAGCAGCATTCCAAAGATTTTCCGGAGCGCGTCGGAATCTGTCCTTGCTCCGATGTAGCAGGCATTGCCTTTTCC
>CALWMX010000184.1 GCA_944382105.1 uncultured Butyrivibrio sp. | reverse complement strand
CCGCAGCGCTTCGTTCGACTTGCATGTGTTAAGCACGCCGCCAGCGTTCATCCTGAGCCAGGATCAAACTCTCATTTAAAGTTTGTCGACTCTGATGAGCCAGCTTCTCACTAAGTTCATCCGTCTGCGTTGTTCGTGCAATTATTCATTACACTGAATGTTGAAAATCTTTGAAATTTTCAGGGTTGTTTCACTGTTTGGTTATCAAGGTTCTTTTTTTACTGTCCGCTGTTTCCTCAGCGACAGCTTATTCATAATACGACATCTAATTCCATTTGTCAACAACTTTTTTAATTTTTTTAGAATTGTATAAATTGTTGTAATTGTGTGAATTTTGTCGGCAAGGAGTATACTACCACCATAGCAATAAATTGTCAACAACTTTTTACACTTTTTTCTCAGGTTTTTCTATTATTCTTAAATCTTAAATATATGCCCGCACACGCTTTGCGGCTTTCAATAAAAAAAAAGCGGATTATACTTCCGCTTTTTTGCATGTGATAAATCTGTATTATTGCTTCTCATACACGAGGCTGATTTAGGTTACGGCAGCAGGCACAGCTGCAGAAACCATGTTTTTTATTTAAGCTGTAACGAATATGAAGTCCCTTCATATTTGTATGAAAGCCTGAAGCTGTCCATTCCTTCGGCGGCATCCTCACTTATCATAAACATTACCACACCCTCATAGTCTGCGCCGGCTTCTATCGTCACATCTGAAAGCGCGGTTATGTCATTTAGCAGCAGCGTTGCAAAATTATTAACGGAAGCTTTATTTATTGTCGCCTTGAATATAGTGGAGTTTTCGGCAGTGTTAAGAGTGACTGCTTTATCTCCCGGATTATGAAGATTAAAAAGCACCACCACAAACTTATAGCCGGGTTCCGGTATAACCGTAAACAAAGCATCCTCATCATCCGGATATTCATCAACCACTTTGTATGATTTGTATGTAACTTCCACGGGTTCTATGCCGAGTGCTTTTGAGGCATAGGCAAGCGCCCCATTATTGACGTCGTCCGTATCCTGTGGTTTTTCGGTTTCCGTCTCTGTTTCGGACGGCGTTTCGGTCTCTTCTTCAGTCCCGCTGTTCGGATTTCTGCCAAACTCAGCATATTTTGTCTTATAAGTATAAGAATTCTTTACAAGTACCCCTGCGGCATACTCAGCCACGAGTTCATTCTGTTCCTCGGTAAGCTCAATTGCTCTGGTACAGCCCGTAAAAATAAACATGCATATTATAATAACAGCAATCAGTCTCTTTTTCAAAATTTCCTCCAAAATATGTATAAACCATTTGTAAAAATTCTTTCTGAAGCGAACGTCTTTCTCCCTTATATTTTATATCTTACCACATTTTCCGGCATTCAACAATACTAATAATACTAATTATTGCCGGACTGGATTTCAAACCAGAACTTTACTCCGTTTTCCATATTTTCCACGCCGTATTTTGCATTGTAATTATCCAGTATGGCCTTAACAATGGACAATCCTATTCCGTTGCCTCCGTACTCTCTTGTTCTGGCTTTATCCACTTTATAAAATTTCTCCCATATACGTCCTATATCCTCCTGAGGTATATTTTGACCTGTGTTAAAGACGGACACCCTGACGCTGTTATTTTCCGAAGTTATTTCAACATCTATAATGAGCTCATTTTCGCAATGGTTTATTGCATTCGTAAGATAATTTGTAAACACCTCTTCAAGCTGTATCTGGTCCGCCCAAATCATTGCCGTGTCAGGATGAGTAAAATTAAGCTTTATGCCCTTCTGTGACAGCACGATTCCATTGGCTTTTAATATTGAATCGGCAAGCTCAACCATGTCAAACCTTTCGATATTAACGGGGTCGTTGCCAAACTCAATCTGATTCAAGGTTAAAAGCTTTTTAACCATATTATTCATTTTGGCTGCCTCGTCCATAATTACATCGCAATAAAAGTCCCTGCTTTCCTCATCATCGTTTATGCCCTCCTTAAGGCCTTCGGCATAACCCTGAATCAGTGCAATGGGCGTTTTTAATTCATGAGAAACATTAGCCAGAAATTCCCTGCGCATTTCATCATTGCGTGTTTTTATTTCTATATCTTTCATCAGCTCAATATTGGCGGCGCGGAGCTCCGAAATATTTTTTTCAAGCTTGTCCGACATAACATTGATGCTGTGTCCCAGAACGCCTATTTCTCCGCGGTCCCTGCCTGAATATTTTATATCAAAATTCAATTCGGACATTTTTTCCGCAACCAGCGAGAGTTCTTTGACAGGCTTGGTAAATCTGTACGATATGACATATACGACTATTATTCCAATCAAAAGAATAATTACGCCTATTACAATTACAAATTTATTGTAGGTATCGATGCTTTCACGCATACTCTCAATCGTTACCTGCATGATAATCTGCGAGCCGTCCGTCAGTATGCCGCTTATGACAATATAAGACATATTGGTAACGCTGTCATAGCTTTGTATTATCGTATACTCGTCATCATCCTCAAGAATCTTTTTTTCTACATTGGGATTGAAATTGATATCCTGTATCCACCGCACCACATCACTGTAGCCGCTTTGGGAACTGTATGCCACATTCCATGTTCCGTCAAGCACAAAAACATTGATGTTGTGAGCATAGTTAATCTGATTTATGGTATCCTGAATATCATTTATTGATGTATTTTCAACCGAAAGAACATCCACCATCTCAGAATACGATTCCTTAAGCTCATTCAGTCTGCTGTTAACATAATATTTTTCAAAAAGCGTGGTATTCAGTATACATATCAGCGCCACAACCGCAGTGACAAGAAGCGCCATTATAATCGTAAGTTTTAATTTAATCGAATGTCTCACCGTATCTGCTCCTTCAAAAACGGACATCTTCACATACTGCAAAAATGTCCGTCGTCAAAATCATTCTCCAAGATATGCTTTTTTTACCGTATCATTGTTCATCAATTCACGCGCATCACCTGACAGAGCAATATTGCCCGTCTCAAGAACATATGCCCTGTCTGCTATTGCGAGAGCTTTTTTCGCATTCTGCTCTACAAGAAGAACCGTTGTTCCGTCTCTGTTGATTGATTTTATTATGTCAAAAATCTCCGACACATATATAGGCGAAAGCCCCATTGACGGCTCATCCATCAGAATGATTCTGGGTTTGGACATAAGCGCCCTTCCCATGGCAAGCATCTGCTGCTCTCCGCCGGAAAGAGTTCCCGCCATCTGATTTTTACGTTCTTCAAGCCGCGGAAACCTGGCATAGATATTTTTAAGGTCCTCTTCTATGCCTGCCTTATCCTTTCTGATATAGGCGCCAAGCTTAAGGTTTTCCAGCACGGAAAGCTGTGCAAAAACCCTCCTTCCTTCCGGAACCTGCGACATTCCCAGCCTGACTATTTTATGCGCCGGAATTTTGGTTATATCCTTGCCGTCATAAATTATGCTGCCTGCAGAAGGCTGCAAAATGCCGGAAATCGTATGAAGGGTAGTCGTTTTGCCGGCTCCGTTAGCGCCTATCAGGGCTATAATTTCCCCTTGATTGACCTCAAATGATATTCCTTTGAGAGCCTGTATCATTCCATAGTGCACCTCAAGATTTTTCACTTCCAGTAAAGCCATTCTGACGCCTCCTATTCTCCAAGATATGCCTTAATAACCTCAGGGTCATTAAGGACATCCGCAGTATCTCCCTGAGCAAGCACACTTCCGAAATTAAGCACGGTAAGCTGTTCGCATATACTTGAAACCAGTTTCATATCATGCTCAATCAAAAGAATCGTCATGCCGAAATGCTCCCTTACAAAAGATATTGTCCTGACAAGTTCCATTGTCTCATTAGGGTTCATTCCTGCCGCCGGTTCATCAAGCAAAAGCAGTTTCGGATTGGTTGCCAGAGCCCTGGCAATTTCAAGCTTACGCTGTTTTCCGTAGGGAAGATTGGACGCAAGCACGTCCGCATCTTTATCCAAATCAAAGACCTTAAGAAGTTCAATGGCTTTTTCATTCATTTGCTTCTCTCTTTTGAAGTAAACGGGAAGTTTGAAAATGCCTGCCGCCGCAGAATACCTGCATGTATTGTGCAGTCCGATTTTTACATTGTCAATAACTGTCTGTTTGCCGAAAAGCCTTATATTCTGAAAGGTTCTGGCAATTCCCTCTTTATTAATCTGAACTACGGATTTGCCGGTAATATTTTTGCCGTCAAGCCTTACGCTTCCGGAATCCGGTTTGTAAACTCCTGTGAGAAGATTAAAAATCGTGGTTTTACCGGCTCCGTTAGGCCCGATAAGACCATAGAGCTGCCCCTGTTCGATTTTTACGTTAAAATTATCCACGGCCCTGAGTCCGCCGAAGGATATTCCGAGATTAGTAACTTCCAGCATGGCCATAATTACATAACCTCCTTTGCTTTCTTTTTGAAAACGGATTTAACCCTTACGGTTATTTTTTTACGGAATTCAATACATTTCTGATTCCATGTGAAAATCATCATTCCAATCAGCACAACCGCATATATTACCATACGGTAATTTC
>CALWMX010000183.1 GCA_944382105.1 uncultured Butyrivibrio sp. | reverse complement strand
TAACATAGTTTACTCCGTTGTTATTGATACCAAAGAACGAATCTCCGTTAATCATCATGTCAAACGTGTTGTTGGTTGTCTGATATCCGCCTGTCTCGGTGATTTTCGTGCTTATTGCGGAAACCTGAGAGCCGAGACCTATCTGCTTGGCGTTGGTTCCGCCGGCTCCCGTCTCTTCATTGGCACCCGAAGCATTCTGTGTCGTCTGGTATAATACATCGCTGAATGTAACCGACTGTGATTTAAATCCCACTGTATTGACGTTGGCAATATTATTACCGATAACGTCCATCTTGGTCTGGTGTGTTCTAAGACCTGCCACACCAGAATAAAGTGATCTCATCATAATTAATGACCTCCTGACACCAGTCTTATGACTTGTATGTTGTATTTTTTCCGGCCGTTTCGCTGTCTTATCCGGCATTCAAAGACAGTAAGTTTCCAAAAGGTCCAACTCATACTAAAACGGCACCGTCGATATTGGTGAAAATATTTTCACCCTCACTTCCCTGCTCCATGGCAGTTATCACGGTATTCTTCTGTGTGTTGACAATAAATGCAAATTCATCCATCAGCACTAAAGATTCTTTAATTCCTTTTTCGGTGCTTAACCGGGCCCCTTTATTAAGCCTGTCAAGCTGCTCCGAAGACAAATCGATGTTTCTGTCCGCCAGTCTCTGCATTGCATGCTTCGAAAATTTTATTTCCTCGGTATGGCTCCCGGAAACCGCTTCCGTTCCAACCTTCTGTCTTAAAATCTTTTCAAATGAAGAAACATCGCCGTTCTTTGACGGAATTTGTGAGGTTTTTCTGTGAAGATACTGTCCCGTGATCTGCTCAATGGATGTAAATCTTGCATCCTTGATATCCATATCTTACTCCTCGTCCTTGCTTGCTCCGTACAGGTTCC
This sequence comes from uncultured Butyrivibrio sp., assembly GCA_944382105.1. Lineage (GTDB taxonomy): Bacteria > Bacillota > Clostridia > Lachnospirales > Lachnospiraceae > Eshraghiella. The sequence goes on along the minus strand of CALWMX010000183.1, from coordinate 13,015 downwards.
CGCTTACCTGAAGCGCATGAAAGCAGCTTTTATTCATTCTCTTCATCTTCAGGTGTTTCTTCAGGTATTTCTTCAGATGATTCGGAACCTGACATGATTTCGTCGTAATAATCTTCATCAACAACAGCATAAAGCTTATCCATTGAGTAAAGATAATCATTGACTGACAGATATATTCCGTCTGCTTTCTTTTCTATGCACTGGACAATTCCGGTAACGTAATTAACCTCACCGCTTACATTGTCCGATGCAGCTATGATTACTCTTTTGCCTACAAGGTCAGCCGCTTTCTGTTCGTTGATTGTATCGCTCACATTCTGAAGCTCTTCAATCTGTGAAAATGACGCCATCTGTGTTACCCATTCAGTGTTGGAAGTAGGTTCAAGCGGATCCTGATACTGCATTTCCGCCACAAGAATTTTTAAAAAAGCATCCTTGTCAAGCGAATCGCTTCCTTTAGTGCTTTCACTTGTGTTTGTCCCGGACGTATAATCGGCAACTACCTTTCCGTCAATAATCTGCGCTGAAATCGCCATATTTATCTCCTTTCCTACGCCGTGTAACTGACGCTGTTTCCGTTGGCCTCCATCAACTGCCTTTCGGCAATTTCGCTGATAATCATATCATTTGCCGGAAGCTCATTGTCAGTCCTAAAGCTTCTTCGTGTTTTCTGCCCGTTTTCCCGGCCCGTATCTTCCGAAGCTTTATCCTGATTCATTGAAAATCCCTGACTTGCTATTGTGACTTCAACGTCCTGAACCTTAAGGCCTTGATTGTTAAGGCTCTCCTTAAGCTGGATTAACTGATTTTCGATAACCGCCCTGACCGACTCATTCTGAGTTGTTATTGTAGCTGTTATGACTCCGTTTTTGGATGCAACGTTCAGATTAATCCTGCCGAGATTTTCAGGTGTCAGCTGGATTTCCATGGATGTGGTATCAGGAGTAACGTTTATCCTCACCGCCTCAAGCATCTGGTTTATTATGTCAGCTGAATTGACCGTGTAGTTTCCTGCCGTTTCCGATGAAAACGCGGCTGTCTCTCCCACTGCCTGATTAATGTTGTAAAGGATATTTTCCGCAAAGCTACGGCTGCCGTTACCTTCATTACGATTATTGCCAAATCCGTCTCCTGCGGCCTGACCTCCGGTCTGTCTGCCGGAAGCCTCGGTGTGTTCCTGCAAAAGCTCCTGCGTCTGGTTGTTTTCAACAGACACTTTGATTTCCCTGCCGCTATACTCGTCTTTCACCGGAACCGTTGCGGCATCTTTGTCTTCCATGTCAGGAATCTGATTATGTACGGTATCTTCATTGTCCGTATGTTCCGGCAAATTACTTTCAAAATCTGCCAGCATTTCGGAAAACTCCCGGACCGTTACATCAGTTTTCTCTGCTGTTTCCTGAACAATCTGAGTAATTCTGGCAACAAGTGAATTGAGTTCTTTTGCCATCGCTTCATCTGTAACTATTACTGTTACATCGGTTCCGTTTGCCGCCGCCACAAGAACAGCCGCGTTCTGAGGTATAAGAAGGTCGGAAATCGTAAATCCAAGCTGTGCCAACAGCGCGTTCAGTTCTTCGTCGGTAAGCCCCAGCTCTTCTTTCACAGCTTCCGCAATATCGTGATATGCTTCTTCCACCTTTTCAGTCTTATCTGTATTGTCTGCGGATACGTTTTTTGAGGCATCGGTTTCGGAAACCGTATCAGAAGCATCCCTGACTGCGGCATCAGATTTTTCAACGGCCGTTTCTTTGGAAAGTGTATCGGCTTTGACGCTGTTTTTCCCGAGCTCCGGAATGTTTCCCTCAGACTGCATTCCTGCCGTAGCGGTCAGAAAGGACATAAAGCTTGTATCGCCTTGTCCGGCATCCGAAACACGGCTCCGTCCCGCCTTAACGTTCATAACCGTCATTGCGGCATCTGAGGCAGAGGATACATTTCCTGCTGTCATCTGTGTCCCTCCTTTCTTTATTTGATTGAATATATGAATATCGGCTGACGCCGTTATTCTCCCGTAGGATATATCAGTAAGGTAAGCTTTGCCGCAAGCGTGGAATCCATAGCCGCAAGGATGCTGCCTGCCTCATCTTCTTTCATGCAGGACAGAATCTGCGCAACCTTCTCCAAGTCGCCGGTCATTTCTTCGAAAACAGATGCCGCTTCCTCCGGCTTCATGGAAGCGTAATAATCTGCCAATTCCTGTATCTTTTCGTCAACCTGCAGCTGCTCAATAACCTGTCTGTATATCTCCGCAGCATTATCCGGATCCATTTCCTCATACCATTGTATATATTCTTCTATATCGGGTGCATTGCTGTTATAGACAACCTCGTTATCAAATCTTTCTTTCAGCTGTTCGTAATTTGTCTGGTTCTCCTCGTAAGCCTGGAGCCTTGATAATTCTGCCTGAAGATTGGATATTTCCTCTGCATTATCATCGGCATTATTTCTATAAAGGGAAATTTCGTTCTCAAGCTCATTGATTCTGTCAATGGCTTCCTGAAGCGTGCTGTATGTATCCCCGCTCTGTGAGCTGAGTTCTTCCCCGGCGGAATTCGGAAGTATTTTATTGATTACAGGCACATCCTTCAAAACAGGATATAAAACAGAGCTTCCGAAACCTCCCACATCAAGCTTTATGAGAAGTGCAAAAATGGCAATCCATATCAACACAATAAAAAGTGCAATCAGGGAAGTCATCATTTTGCCGCCTTTTTTGCCTTCCTTCTCATCATCGCCGTCAATATCAATATCGTCAATCAGTTCCATATCTTCATTACGATTTCTCGCCATAATACATTACCTTACCTTTGCGCTGTACTGATAGCTTACAAGCTCATCTATTTCCTTTTTCTCCTGATCGTTAAGTTCAAGAAGAAAATCCTCAAAAGCGTGCTCTCTAAGCTTTTCATGTGTTTTTCTGTCTTTCATTACTTCATTAAGCCTTGCTCTTGCAAGCTCGAAGTTTTTCTCTGCAACCCTTACCTCCACAATCTGACCTTTGATAAGCTCCTTCTGAAAATCTATCGCTTTTCTTCCGTCAAGCAAATCCCGGACATTAATATGCCCCTGCGCCATTTTTCTGTATTGGTTTTCAAGCCGCTTCTTGGCCGCAAACATTCGTTCAAGTTTGTTCTGCTGTTCCGTCAGCTTCATTCTTGCATTGGCATATGCCAAGCGCGCCTGCTCTTCCATTTTATATTTTATATCAAGAATGTTCTGCATTCTGTAGGAAAACTTTGCCATTAGCCTTCACCTTCCTGCGGCTCATCAAAAACAGCCTCAAGCGCAGCTATTTCTTCTTCATAATCCATTTTTACATTCGTGTCCTGCACGAGAAATTCATTGACTTTATCTATCTTGCTGATTGCATAGTCTATATTTTTATTGCTGCCGGCCTTATAAGCCCCGATATTAATCAGATCCTCCGACTCGGAGTATGTGGCAAGCACGTTTTTAAGCTTCCCGGCAAGCTTTTTCTGTTTCTCACTCACAATCTGGCTCATGCACCTTGAGATACTTGCCAGAATATCTATTGCCGGATAATGGTTTTTCTGGGCTATCTTCCGCGACAAAGCAATATGTCCGTCCAGTATGCTGCGGGCCGTATCCGTGACCGGCTCATTGAAATCATCGCCGTCCACAAGCACCGTATAAAGTCCGGTAATAGATCCTACGCCGCTGTTGCCCGCTCTTTCAAGGAGTTTGGGCATTTCACTGTACATGCTGGGAGGATATCCCCTCGTAACCGGAGGCTCGCCCGAAGCCAGACCAATCTCCCTCTGGGACATTGAAAAACGGGTAAGCGAGTCCATCATAAGAAGAACGTCTTTTCCTTTATCCCTGAAATATTCCGCTATTGCAGTTGCGGTCTTTGCCGCTTTATTACGGATTAATGCAGGCTTGTCAGAGGTAGCCACCACCACCACGCTGCGTTTCATGCCTTCTTCTCCAAGGTCTCTTTCAATAAATTCACGAACCTCACGGCCGCGCTCTCCAATCAGAGCGATAACGTTGATATCGGCTTTGGTGTTTCTTGCAAACATACCCATCAGTGTGCTTTTACCCACGCCGCTTCCGGCAAAAATACCGATTCTCTGTCCTTTTCCTATTGTCAGCATTCCATCGACCGCTTTTACCCCCAATGGCAATATTGTATCTATTATTACTCGTTTGAGAGGATCAGGGGCAGAGGCCTCAACCGGATATTTTTCGTAGTCCGTAATCTGCGTCCCGTTAATAGGATGGCCCAGCCCGTCAACGGTTTTGCCCAAAAGCTGTTCGCTCACATTGACATAAAGGCGCTGATTGGTATTCTCAACTATACAGCCCGGGCCAATTCCGTCAACCGTCTCGAAGGGCATAAGAATAATCCTTTTTTCACGGAAACCTACAACCTCCGCATTGATATATTCCCTTTTGCTGTTCTTGAGCAATATATGGCATACGTCATTGAGGCTGGCATCCGGACCTATGGATTCTATGGTCAGTCCCACGACTTTGGAAACCTTGCCCAGCTTTTTATAAAAAGTTCTGTTTGTCAGATTTAAGTATTTTGCAGTATCCAAAACAATATTCCTCTGTACTCAGTGCATGCAGCTGAGTATTTTTATTTCCTGAATGAGATTCTCAAGCTGAATATCAAGACCGCAGTCAAAAACGCCCGCATCCGTCTCAATTACACACTGGTTTCTTGACAGTCTGGTATCCCTGCATATCTCGATACTGTAGTCGGGCGATGCTGCACCGTATATAAGTTCTTTATTGTTTTCAATATATTTGTAATCTTCTTCGGATACCCTTATGGTAAATTCTTTGCTCAGTTCGGCATTGCGCATTACGCTGTTGATAAGATGAAGTACCACGTCTTTTTTGTCTTCAGCCAGAACGCCGGTAACTTTGGAAACGACTTCCAGTATTGTCTCAGCAAGCTCAGGCTCCATGTTTGCTTTAAGATTGTCATACTCTTCCTGAAGCGCAGCTTTTTTGTCTGCGTATTCTTTCTCCAGCGATTCCCGTCTCTCAGAAAGCTGTTTCCGTGCATCCTCCGAAGCCTTCTCCATCCCAAGGCGGTATCCCTCGTCTTTTGCCCGTGCAATAATCTGTTCCGCCCGTACATTGGCGTCATCAATTATGGCTTTTGCCTGTTCTCTGGCCTCCTCAAGCAGCCTCGAAATTTTCTCCTGCTCCGCTTCCGAAACCTCGGGCTCCGACACCAGCTGTTCAACCGTGGCGGCATCAAGACCGCAGATAAATCCGTCAGGGTCAGGTTCCGATGCCTTTTGTGAATAATTGCCGCGTTTTTTCTGGGACGCAAGCATCTGTTCCAAAAGCTTGTTGGAATCTATAACAAGTTTGTCGTCATTTTTTATGACCGCATTTCCGTATTTTAAAAGATTAGACAATTATCTCGTCACCTCCGCCTCTCGATATGACAATCTCGGCAGAATCTTCAAGTTTGCGGACAATATTAACAATCTTCTGCTGTGCTTCTTCAACATCCTTAAGACGGACAGGACCCATAAATTCCATATCCTCCTTAATCATAGCAGCAAGACGTTTTGAAAGGTTATTGAAAATAACATTCTGAACTTCCTCGTTGGCATTTTTGAGCGCAACGGCAAGGTCATTATTGTCAACATCACGCAGAACTCTTTGAATTGCCCTGTCATCAAGGGATATGATATCTTCAAATACAAACATTTTACGTCTGATTTCATCGGCAAGCTCAGGCTCCTCAATTTCAAGGGTTTCGAGGATATGCCTTTCTGTTCCTCTGTCAACGGCGTTGAGGATTTCAACAATAGCATCCGTACCGCCGATAATAGTATAATCCTGATTGACAAGAGATGCCAGTTTACGTTCAAGCACGCCTTCAACCTCTTTGATCACATCCGGAGAGGTTCTGTCCATCATTGCAATTCGCTTTGCAACATCAGCCTGTTTTTCAGGAGGAAGCGCAGACACAACCTGCGCCGCCTGTGCTGCCGGCAGGTATGACAAAATAAGAGCAATGGTCTGCGGATGTTCATCCTGTATAAAATTAAGCAGCTGCCCCGGGTCCGTCTTTCTGACAAACTCAAACGGGCGAACCTGAAGACTTGCCGTGAGCTTTCCGATGACATCCCTTGCCTTTTCCTGTCCCAGCGCTTTTTCCAAAAGCTCTTTGGCGTATGTAATGCCGCCTTCGGCAATATACTGCTGCGCAAGACATACCTCATAAAACTCTGACAGCACCTCTTCCTTTGTCTGAGGCGACACGCTGCTTGTATTGGCTATCTCAAGCGTGAGCTGTTCTATTTCCTCCTCACGCAGATGTTTAAATATTTTAGCTGATTTTTCGGGTCCGAGAGCGATAAGAAGTATCGCGCTTTTCTGTACTCCGTCCAGCCCTCCTTTAGGCTTTGCCATAATAAATTCCTCCTGAGTTTCCTTCTATTGCCAGCCCTCGTTAAGCCAGTTGCGCAACAGCATGGCAACGGCCTCCGGGTTCTCGTCAACAAATTTTTCTATGGCAATACGGGTATCGGATTTATCCTGTAAATCAATGTCCTCAACAGGTATACGGTTTTCTTTGGTTGTAGCAAGCATATCCTCAACACTGAGTTCCGGCTCAGTCTCCTCCACGGCAACAGGTCTTGTGCTCCTGATAATGATAAATATAAGAAGGCCTGCAATAAGCACCGCAAGTACAATCTGCACGATAAAAAACGGCGAGGATGTGCTTTCCTCCGAATCATAAAATACACTGCGCGTATATCCTAATATCTGTATATTGTTCGTGGAGATCCCCGTTCCGGTGGAAATGGCATCATAAAATGTATCGTCCACCTCAGTGGCAACAGGGTCTGCATTGGCTGCTTTATACTCTTCCCATGTCATGTCATCCAACAGTCCCTGTTCACGGGCATCATCCTCCGTGACATACCTTGTAAGCGTAGCAACCACCGTGACTGAAGAGTTATCGTAATTTATCGTTCCGGTTGCAGGTATGGTGGTGGTTATTCTCTCATTCTGCAGCCAGTCATATTCGTTAAGAGTGTATTCCGAACTGCTGCCGTCGGCATTCTGTATCTCGTAAGTAGTGTCCTGGTCATTGGATTCCGTTCCCGCCGCACCGGACGCGTCCGCAATCGCACCTGTGGAATTGACCACATAGCTGTGGCTCATAAGTCCTTCTTCGCTGCCCTCCGGAATCGTGTACTCCTTGTCCACAATCTCGACTTCATCAAATGTCACATCAAGATATGGCGAAACCGTAACTTCATTATACAGATTGGTAGCAATCAGAAGGCTTTTTATATGTGCCGTTATTGCATTCTCAAGTCTTTCCTGGACCTTGCTGCTGGCGCTGCCCGATACATATGAATTATTGGTTCCCCCGTAATAGAGAAGATTGGCGTTGCTGTCCATAACCACAACATTGTTGGTATTATTGCTTCCCACATTGGCTGCCAGCATCAGGCCTATGGCTGTCGCCTGCTCCTCTGACATTTCCTTCGTAAGCGTAAGCATGGCCGTAATCGACGCATCCTCATTTTCGGTAAAAACAGTATTTTCTGTTTCCGGAAAATCAATAGTGACCCTGGCGGCTTTGACTCCGTCAATGGTCTCCAAATCATCGGCGAATTTAGATTCCAGATATGCCTTGTATTTGCGCTCCGTTGTTGCCGCAGTCTCGGTAAATCCGCCGTTCACGGCATCTTCCAGCGAATATCCGTCCGCTGATATGTTATGAGAGCCGAGAGTCAGTTTTGCCTCTGTATAATCGTCTTCATTGACCCTGACAACATTATTATTGTCAATAGTACAGGTAATGCCCTCATCATTAAGAAGCGTCCTTACCTCTGTCGCCTCGGCCTCATTTGCGCATTCCCTGAGTATTACTGTTTTCGGAGTGGATACAATCCTTGCAACAATAATGATTGCAGCCACAATTACTACAAAAACCGTTATAAAAATTATTTTCTGTGATTTATTAAACCTGCCCCAGAATTCCTTGATTTTTTCAAGAACTGCCTTTAATCTTTCCTGCATTTGAAGTGTCTCCCAATACCATGCCGAACCCACATACAATGTACGGCATTATATTAAAATATTACCACTCACGGCAAAAAACGCCGGTAACCCAAACGTTTCTCCGCCCTAAACAGTAATTTAAAACTGCATATTCATAATCTCTTTATATGCACTCAGAAGCTGATTTTTGATTGCAACCGTGTACTGCAGTGACAGACTGGCTTTCTGCTCTATTACTGCCAGTTCATGAGTGCTTGTGAGCTTGCCCGTTGCGTAATCAACCTCTGCCTGCTGCGCTTCCTGAAGATAAGTATTGGTTGATTCAATCATATCCACGGCAGCTTTATATATACTGTCAAATGTTGAAACACCAGTCGCAGCGCTGCCTGATGCGGATTGCTGCATTGAACCGAGAAGTTCCTTTGTTCTGTCAGATACCAGTCCGGTAAGAGAAATAGTGCTGTCCATTTTGCCATGCCTCCTATTCCATTATACTTAAGCCCTTGCTTGCAACGCTTTTGCTTGCTTCAAAGGCTGTTGTATTGGCCTCAAAGGACCTTGTTGCGTCAATAAGGTCAGTCATTTCAGAGACAATGTTTACGTTTGGATACAGAACATATCCGTTCTCGTCGGCATCAGGATGAGACGGCTCATACACAAGATTCATATCCGTATCCGTGTCCTCGGTAATAGCAGAAACCTTCACTCCATTACCTATTCCGTTAATTGTCCTGTTGAGTACCTGACCGAAATTCTGTGTGGTTGAAAGCTTCTCAGTAAAAATAACATTTTTGCGTACATAAGGTCCGCCTTCGCTTGTCCTTGTTGTATTTGCATTCGCTATATTCTGAGAAATAACGTCAAGCCTGAGCCGCTGAGCCGACATGCCCGATGCATTGATATTCATTCCCGTAAAAAGTGCCATATGTATACCTCCGTAAATCCGATAATTTATCCTTCCAAACGATTATGCGTTATATTTCCAATTAATTCAATACAGTTCATCATGTGCCGGAAGTGGACATGGCCGTCCTAAACCTTGAAAATTCCTGCTTCAGACTGTCAACAACTCCGTTATAATACAACTGATTGGAAGCAAGCTCTATCTGCTCCTGGTCTATATCAACATTATTGCCGTCAATACGGTAAGACAGGCTGGCATTGTCAGTGTATATTATCGGTTTGATATTATTGTAGTTGACATTTCGTACTGTCTGGGTAAGATTGTGCGACATTGAACCTGCCTTGGCAAGCGCCGCGGATAAGACCGATTCGAAGCTCACATCCTGTCTCTTGTAATTAGGAGTGTCAACATTGGCTATATTGCTGCTTAGAACTTCGTTGCGCGTCCATGAATAGTCCGCAGCTGCGGTGAGCAAATCAACATATGCATATGCTCCTGAATTAATCATAAATTGCTCCTTCCGTTTCCCCTCTGTCATAAATTAAATCTACAGGCATAATACTACTTATATCCTACTATTACTATTATAAATATTTGTAGAAAAAAGTAAAGAAAAAAATACAAGATATTGTATATATATATTCTTAATTACATAAAAAATCGCTATATCAAGAGATACAGCGATTCCTTCCGCCAAATTCAGCTATTCAGCTTAATACGCTCCAATTCATCATAGACAGCGTCATTGAGCACCTTGATATATGTGCCCTTCATCCCTGATGACCTTGATTCTATGACTCCCGCGCTCTCAAATTTCCGAAGCGCGTTGACGATTACAGACCTTGTTATTCCTACTCTGTCCGCTACTTTGCTTGCCACAAGGATTCCTTCTCCCTGCCCAAGCTCGTCAAAAATATGAATTACAGCCTCTAATTCAGAATATGATAATGTGCCGATAGCAGACTTGACTATATGAACCTTACGGTCTTCCTCCGCCGTTTCTTCATTGACAGAGCGCATCATCTCAAGCCCTACTACGGTTGTTCCATACTCACATAATATTATATCATCAATATCATACCGGCTGTCAACCTTATACATAAATAAAGTTCCCAGCCTCTCACCCGCAATATCTATCGGAGTTATAATTGCCTGATATTTGTTAGCGTAGCCCTCAGTGAATCCCAATGTCTCAAGATTGACATTCTCCTTGGTAGACAGGACATTGAGAAGGCGCTCGTTAAACATGGAATCCACAAAACCTCCTACCTGGTCCTGTATAAGTTCCTTAATCTCGTCTACTTCCTTCGAAATGCTTACGCCCAGTACCTTGCCCTTCTTGCTGATGACAAGCACATTGGACACCAGTATGTCGCTCATAACCCTGCAGATATCGTTAAAGACGACCTTATGTGAGCTGTTGTTATGCAATAACTTGTTAATCTTGCGAGTCTTATCAAGTAATTGTACACTGCTCATTATAACCATGCCCCTTTAAACAGATATATCTTCTCTGCTGACATACCAATCATATCATATTTATCAGAAAATTTCAATTATTTTCTGTATTTTTCACATAACCGCATTGACTGTCCGCACATACCAGCTTATTGCCTTTTTCAACCATATAGCCTCCGCATTCTGGACATTTCTGCGATGAAGGTTTATTCCATGACATGAAATCACAGTCCTTGTTTTCACATCCGTAATATTTTCTTCCCTTTTTGGTCCTGAGCAGAATCACGTCACTTCCGCACTTAGGACATGCGACACCCACCTTTTCCAGATAAGGTTTGGTGTTGCGGCATTCAGGGAAGCCCGGACATGCGAGAAACTTGCCGTGAGGTCCGTATTTTACAACCATATTACGCCCGCAGTTTTCACAAATCACATCGGTAACTTCATCTTCAATTTTGACGTTTTCCAGCTCTTTCTCGGCAATTTTCACAGCTTCATCCAAATCAGGATAAAAATTTCTCACAACGGTTTTCCAGTTTACAGCCCCTTCCTCAACTTTATCCAAAAGCGACTCCATGTTGGCGGTAAAATTAACATCGACTATCGACGGAAAAGATTTCAGCATAATTTTATTTACTGCCTCTCCTATTTCCGTAACATATAGATTTTTATCCTCTTTTATTACATAGCGTCTTGCAATTATTGTTCCGATAGTGGGCGCATACGTGGACGGTCTTCCTATTCCGAGCTCTTCAAGCGTCTTCACCAAAGACGCCTCGGTATAATGTGCAGGCGGCTGTGTAAAATGCTGCTTATTATCAAATTTATTAAGAGCCAGCACTGAATTTTCAGTCAGTGAATTCAACATTACCGCATCGGATTTCTCGTCGTCGTCAGACATATACACCGACATATATCCGTCAAATTTGATACGTGAAGCGGAAACTCCAAATCTGTATTCTCCAGCTGCTATACGAACATTTGTGGTTTCATAAACCGCACCGGCCATCCTGCTTGCCGTAAAACGTTTCCATATAAGCTGATACAGTTTGAACTGGTCTCTGCTGATTAAATCCTTCAGCTGAGACGGTATCAGTTCGATATTGGTTGGTCTGATTGCCTCATGCGCATCCTGTATTTTCTTACCCTTTTTTTCCGAATTATCGGAAGACATATAATAAGAATCGCCGTAATTTTCCCTGATGAAATTACGGGCCAGCGCATCCGCCTCATCGGAAATCCGCGTTGAATCCGTACGCAGATAGGTAATTAGACCTACCGTTCCCATTCCCTTTATGTCAATTCCTTCATAAAGCTGCTGAGCAATCCGCATTGTTTTCTGGGTGGAAAAATTAAGCGTTTTGGCCGCCTCCTGCTGCAAGGTACTGGTTGTAAACGGGAGCGGCGCCTTTTTGGTCCTCTCTCCCTTCTTAACCTCTGCAACGTAAAACCTTTCATCTTTCAATTCATTTATTATACCGTCAACCTGTTCTTTGCTTGTAAGATTTATTTTCCCGCCTTCTTTGCCCATGAATTTGGCTGTGACCGGTTTTTTTTCTCCCTTCATGTCCAGAACCGCATCAATGCTCCAATATTCCTCAGGAATGAACGCATTGATTTCATCTTCCCTGTCGCAGATAATCCTCAGAGCCACCGACTGGACACGGCCTGCCGAAAGGCCTCTTTTTACCTTTGCCCACAGAAGAGGACTGATTTTGTAACCCACCATCCTGTCAAGCACACGGCGGGACTGCTGTGCATCCACAAGCGCCATATTAATTTTACGGGGTTCCTTAATGGAAGCCTTTACTGCGTTTTTGGTAATTTCATTAAAACTTATCCGGTTAATGTCTTTGTCTTCTATTTTAAGGGCATTGGCAAGATGCCATGAGATAGCTTCACCCTCACGGTCCGGGTCGGTAGCAAGATATACCTTGTCAGCCTTTTTGACAAGCTTTCTCAGATTAGCCAGCACATCGCCTTTGCCCCTGATTGTGATGTATTTAGGTTCATAATCATTATCAATATCTATTCCAAGGGAGCTTTTTGGCAAATCCCTCACATGTCCGTTTGATGCGGCGACCTCATAATTAGCCCCCAGGAATTTTTTAATTGTTTTTACCTTAGCAGGCGACTCCACAATAACCAGATATTTTGCCATAACATTAACCTCGCTGCGTTTCACATAATCCTAATATAAAAATTTTTGCTGATTTCCCTGATTAATCCTTTAAGTTCAAGCGTCAGAAGTGCCTGAAATACACGCGTCTGCGGCAGTTTTGACATATGAATAAGGCTCTCCAGACTTTTAGGACTGAAATCCAGTAACTGACTATACAACATTTTTTCGTCAGTTGCAAGTATAAAATTTATTTGTTTATTTGCGTCAATATCAATGCTGCCTAATCCAAGGTCTCTTAAAAGCTCTTCATATGAGCTTACAATCTGTGCTCCCTGTGCTATAAGACGGTTACAGCCGATACTGTCTGCATCCGTAATCCTGCCGGGAATCACATACACAGTACGATTCTGGTCGAGCGCCTGTGCAGCCGTTATCAGAGAGCCGCTCTTAGGCCCTGCTTCAACTATAATAACCGCATCGCTCAGTCCGCTTATTATCCTGTTCCGCAAAGG
>CALWMX010000182.1 GCA_944382105.1 uncultured Butyrivibrio sp. | reverse complement strand
GTACATAATATCCATCCGTCGTTCCTCCTCTGTCAAAAAACAGGCTGAGTTTATGCAAATCATCTTCATCAACACTGTATGTCTCCGGAGCTTCCAGAAATAAATCAACATAATGCCTGTATATTGAAGTGACTCCCGCCGCATAGACTGCACTTTTCATTCTGCCTTCTATTTTAAGCGAATATACTCCCGCATTCAAAATATCCGGAAGCAGTTTAAGAGTGCACAAATCCTTAAGGCTTAAGAACGGATATACACGACCGTTTTTTTCGTATTCAAGCCTGCATGTCCCCGCGCATCTTCCTCTGTTTCCGCTCCTTCCGCCAAGGAAACTGCTCATATAGCACTGCCCCGAATAGGCATAACAAAGCGCACCGTGAACAAAGCATTCCAGTTCTACAGGACGCTTCTTCCCGGTGCTGCAGGCATATTCATGCAGTCTCTTTATATCAGATAGTCCCAGTTCCCTTGCCGGGACAATTCTGGTAACATTATATTTTTCAAGAAAATCAATATATTCCGGCTCCGTTATTGTCATCTGCGTACTGGCGTGAATATCCATTGCCGGAAAACAGTCGTTGATGAATTTCATAACCCCGAAATCCTGTACAATGACTGCGTCAAGCCCTGCTTTATATAGAGGCAGAAGATAATCGTACAGACCATCCGAAATTTCGCGGTTCTTAAGAAGAGTATTTACCGTCAGATAAATCCTGCGCTTACGGATATGTGCGTAATCGATCGCCTCGAGAAGCTCTTCTTTATTAAGATTACCGGCATATGCTCTTGCACCGTACAGCGGACCGCCAAGATACACAGCGTCCGCTCCCGCATTGATTACGGCTTTGAATGTCTCATAATCTCCGGCCGGCGCGAGAACCTCCGCCCTTAAATTCCTATTTTCCATAACAGTTTATTTCAGATTATCAAGCTCTGTCTCAAGCCTGACTATTGTCCTCTGGTTCTCGGCAATCTCGGCCTTTAGCTGCTCAATCTCCTGATTGGCCGCATCCAGCTTAAGCTGCGCCGATATCAGCTCATGCTTAAGGTCATATATTTCCTTGTCCCTGCCGTCCATATCCGTCTCCAGACCGTCGGCAGTCTTCTTAGCCTTAAAATAATCGTCGGCAATATTGAGTTCTATCATCACTGCCTGCATATCCAGGGTCTGTCTTCTGTATACATCGGATTTCTTGAAATCAGAAATCTTGCCGTTAATATACGCGGCAACCTTCTGAAGGTATTCCTCGCTTTCATAGCCGCTTAAAGTATAGGTTCTTCCGCCGATAATTACTTCCGTTTCGTTTTTTGCAGACAATGTTTTCACTCCTTTAATCAATATCGCTTGTATATGGAAAAATAAAACCCCGCCAAGTGCCCATATTGTACCACACAAACACATATGTGTCAAAAATAAGAATGCCCGAAAAGAAATATCATCCCCGCATGATTAAATACCCGAAAATATATTTCATTTACGGGATATCCAGTCCGAAATGCTTATAACAGTGTTCCGTAACCACCCTTCCTCTGGGCGTTCTGTTTATAAATCCGTTGAAAATAAGATACGGCTCATACACTTCTTCAAGAGTTCCGGCCTCTTCTCCCAAAGAAGCAGCCAAAGTCTCAAGCCCTACGGGACCTCCGTCATATTTTTCCATAATGGTAAATAGAATATTTCGGTCGTTTTTGTCAAGTCCTTCCTTGTCAACCTCCAGCAGATTAAGGGCATACTCCGCAACATCTTTTGTGATGGTGCCTTCGAATTTTACCTGGGCAAAATCGCGCACGCGCTTTAACATGCGGTTTGCAAGCCTTGGCGTGCCCCTTGAACGCTTTGCAAGCTCTGCGGCTCCGTCGTCGTCTATATCCGCGCCTAACACTCCGGCCGAACGGATTATTATCTTTTTAAGCTCGTCGACCGTATAATATTCCAGCTTATTGACCACTCCGAATCTGTCTCTGAGAGGCGCCGTCAAAAGTCCGGCCCTTGTGGTAGCCCCTATCAGGGTAAAATGTGGGAGTTCCAACCTTATGGACCGTGCTGTCTGCCCCTTTCCAATCATTATGTCAATGGCGTAGTCTTCCATTGCCGGATAAAGCACCTCCTCAACCTGCCTGTTAAGTCTGTGAATTTCATCAATAAACAGCACATCTCCCTCCGAGAGATTGTTAAGTATGGCCGCCATATCTCCGGGCTTTTCTATAGCCGGTCCGGATGTTATCTTTATGTTTACACCCATTTCTGCCGCGATGATTCCCGCAAGGGTGGTTTTTCCAAGTCCGGGAGGCCCGTAAAAAAGACAATGGTCAAGAGCCTCTCCTCTTGCCTTTGCAGCTTCTATAAACACCCTGAGGTTACTTTTGATTTTTTCCTGTCCCACATAATCCTCAAGCGCCGCCGGCCTGAGATTATTTTCAATCCCGGCGTCCTCCGCAGTAAATTCGGTATTTATAACTCGTCTGTCCATAAAATTCCTCTGTTAAAAATATTTTAATGCCGGTTAATTCCGATAAGCCGAATAATTATATAAATGCCAGCTTTTTGAGCGCCAGCTTAAGTACGGTCTCCCCATCCATGCTTTCGGTAATCTCAATACTCTTTACGGCGCCGAACGCTTCCGACTGCGAATATCCCAAAGCAACAAGCGCTTCCAGAGCCTCATTTGCAGGAGTATCCGGTCTTTCGGAAAGAGAAACCTGTCCGGTGCCCTTTGTGAGCACATCCTCAGGAGAAAGCTTGTCCTTCAGCTCGATTATAAGCTTCTGCGCCGTTTTTCCGCCTATTCCCGGCGCTGACTGAATGCGTTTTGCATCATCCGAAAGCACCGCAAGCCTCAGTTCGTCAGGGGTTATCACGGATAAAATATTTAACGCGCCCTTTGGGCCTATTCCGCTGACTGTAATAAGCAGCTTGAATACAGTCAGGTCGTCACGGCTCATAAAGCCGTACAAATCAAGAGCATCCTCCTTGACATACTGGAAAGTATATATTTTGACCTGGGATCCGAGAGCGGGAAGCGAATTCATAAGAGAGGATGGTACCATTATCTCATAGCCCACACCGTATGCCTCCACAACTATATTATTATCATATATTTCATTTAATGTACCTTTTATGTATGTTATCATCTTTGCGCCCCGTCAGCTTTCTTTTTTAAACAATATCAGATATATAGTATCATTGTTTCTTGTCAGGCTGCAATATTTTTATTTTTCTGTAAAGTATGCCTCCGAGTATGCCTATGGCAATACCGGACACAACCCCGCTTACCAGAAGAGCCGGAAAATAAGAGGCCATCCACACATTCTCAAGCACTATCATAGCGACGACGGTCTGCGCAAGATTATGCGCCACGCCTCCGGCAATGCTTACGCCTATAACGGTAAAAAACCTGACCTTTTTAAGAAAAAACATCACGGCAAGGCTGAAAACCGCCCCCGCCATGCTGAAAATAATACTGTAGAGATTCCCGAAAAGAAAGCCCGCCAAAAGCACTCTCAGCACGCTTATTATTGCTGCCGGCTTAATTCCCATGGAATACAGCACCCATATTATTACTATGTTGGCAAGCCCCAGCTTTATTCCCGGTACCGGAGGATTAATGGGAATAAGGGATTCAATATAGCTCATTACAAGCGCAACGCTGACAAACATTCCGTACAGCGCAACGTCGCTTTCCATAAACTTGTTTTTATCCGATGACCGCATCATATCCCTCCTCTCCGGAAATAACTTTTACAAATACCTCGTTCGGAAGGCAGATTATGGTTTCCCCTACTTTTGATATATGCCCCATTTTTTCACATAGATGGTCGCTGCATGAGGATTCGGACATATATGCCTCGCCGTCCTTAATCACAAGAGTATTGCTTCCGTAAAACGACGTTATCTCATACTCTCCGTCCTCCGAAAGAGAATATGTGCCTATTACATCCGTTCCCTGCCTGACCTCGACGGTCCCTCCGTCTTTCTGCGAATTCCTGAAAACCACAAACAGGCACAATGCCGCTAAAAGCAGCACTGCACCCAGAAGAAAATCAAATTTATGCGATGAAAATAATTTTTTTAGGGCATTTTTCTGCACATTTTCCACATCCTGTACATTTATTATAGTCAATAACAGGGATATTATTATCCATGACAATCGCGCCGGCCTCACACTGTTTTTCACAGAGCGTACATCCTATACATCCTGCGCTGCACACATCAATTACGGCCTTTCCCTTATTATGGGAAGAACATGCCACATTGGCGGTTCCCGTTACAGGACGCAGTTCAATAAGATGCTTAGGGCATTCCCGGACACATTTGCCGCAGGCCTTGCACGCCTCCCTGTCAACAACCGCAACACCGTTGATTACATGTATTGCGTCAAATTCACAAACCGAAACGCATGAACCGAATCCGAGACAGCCGTACTCACAGGCTTTTGCACCTCCGTCAGTGACAAGCGCAGCCATTTTACAGTCTTCAATCCCGGAATATCTGTATTCATCCTTTGCCTTATCGCAGCTTCCCATACATTTGACAAACGCTGCAAGCCTTATGCTTTCATCCGCTTCGACACCCATTATTTCCGCTATTCTGGCTGCCACGGCATCTCCTCCCACCGGACATCCGTTCACCGGAGCCTGCCCCTTGGCGATTGCCGCCGCAAGCCCGTCACATCCTGCGTACCCACAGCCGCCGCAGTTATTCCCGGGAAGCTCTTCCCTGACGGCGGTTTCCTTCTCGTCTACCGGTATCTCAAGCTTTTTGCCTGCAATTCCAAGAAAAAGCCCGATTAATATTCCTATACCGCTGACAATTGCAGCCGCCGTAATAATTCCCATGCCGCCGCTCATGGCGGCTATAATCATATCTGTCATACTTTATATACCAGCCTTTCCCAATATACAGAGCCTTATATAATTCCTGAAAAGCCTATAAACGCAATTGCCATAAGCCCGGCAGTTATAAGTGTAATCGGCATTCCTTTAAAGCTTTCCGGTACGTCATTATATTCATTCCGTTCACGTATACCGGCAAGGATGACAATAGCTATTGCAAAGCCAAGCGCAGTCGCAAATCCGTTTACAACAGACGTGAGCACATCGTATTCCTTGGACACGTTGGTAAGCGCAACTCCGAGAACGGCACAGTTGGTGGTGATAAGCGGCAGGTACACGCCCAAAGCTTTATACAGAGACGGGCTGACCTTTTTTAGAACCATCTCAACAAACTGCACAAGCGCCGCAATGACCAGTATAAATACAATGGTATTGAGATATGTAAGCTCTAACGGCACAAGTATATCCTTGTATATAACGGCACAGAGAAACGATGAAATGGTTATTACAAAAATAACCGCAGCTCCCATCCCGGACGCTGTTTTTATTTTTTTTGATACTCCAAGGAACGGGCAAAGACCCATAAACTGACTCAAAACCACATTGTTGATAAGCGCCGAGCTTACGGCTATTAGCAAAAGTGTTTTCATTATTCTTTACCCTCCTTGACGTTTTTTCTTCCGGCACAGGACAGGTTGCCGCATCCTATACAGCCGTCATCACGGCACATGTCAATAACAGGCCTGCCTTTTTTCTTTTTAATTCTGTTCATGGCTGCCACAAGCATCGCAAGCACAAAAAATGCGCCGGGAGCCATCACAAAAATACTTATGGGTTCAAAGCTTGTGGGATTATTTTCCGGTATAAAACTGTAGCCGAAAACCGTTCCTGCCCCCAGTATTTCACGAAATGCGCCGAGAACCGTGATTGCAAGCGTAAAGCCTAATCCCATTCCTATACCGTCAAAAAGCGAAGCCACCGGACCGTTTTTGGAGGCGTAGCTTTCCGCCCTTCCCAGTATAATGCAGTTTACCACTATAAGAGGTATATATATACCCAGTGAAGAATACAGGCTCGGCACAAATCCCTGCATAAGAAACTCGACTACGGTAACAAATGATGCAACTATTACAATATACGCCGGCATCCTTACCCTGTCTGGTATGACGTTGCGCAGCAATGAAATAATAAGGTTGCTGAGAGCAAGAACCACTGTGGACGCCAGTCCCATTCCTGCTCCGTTGACAGCCGAGGTGGTAACCGCAAGCGTAGGGCACATACCCAGGGTAAGCACCAGTGTCGGGTTTTCCTTGACAATACCGTTATATAAGCGTTCAACACATTTATTCACCTGAAACACCTCCCAGCACTCTGTAAGCTGCAAGCGCGCCGTTTACTCCGTCCGTTACCGCCTTGGTTGTAATCGTGGCGCTGCTTATGGCATCTATTTCATTATCGGCGGACTTGCCTGTTTTGGTGTACTTAACCTGTTCCGCATTGATTCCCGCAAACTGGCTGCGGAAGCTTTCCTCCTTGGCTTTCATTCCGAGTCCTGCGGTCTCGCTGATATCAAGTATCTCAAGTCCTGTAATCGTACCTTCCGTATCAACTCCCACGCTCATCCTGATATCACCGCCATAGCCGTCCGCATCGGTGACCGTAATCACCAAACCCAGTTCGTTTCCGTTACTGTCATAAGCCTTAACTGCTTCATTGACCGTAACGCCTGAATAGCCTGCGTCTTCAACCGCATTCTGAGCCTCATCCAGTCCGGTGAATTCGTCGTAACTGTGCAGTTCTGCAAAAACGCGGTTGTAGGCGGCAATCTTTGTTTTTTCATTCTGAGTCGCTATGGGTTCCTTTGTAATCATATAATCCAGTCCAAGAAGCACTCCGGACACAAGTGTTATAATAAAAAGCACAAGAGAGTCTTTGACGATTTTTTTCATTAAGATACCTCCTTTGCTCTTTTTTCTTTAACTACGCCAAAAGCTCTGGGAACCGTAATTTTTTCAATAAGAGGAACCATAATGTTGCCGATTATTATGGCATACGCTACGCCCTCGGCAGAGCTTCCGAAAAGTCTGAAAAGTCCCTTAAGTATTCCGAGCAGAGCCGCGTATATAACCTTGCCGGCCGTATCTACCGGAGATGTCACGTAATCTGTTGCCATGAAGAATGCGCCAAGCATAAGTCCTCCTCCGCAAAGC
>CALWMX010000181.1 GCA_944382105.1 uncultured Butyrivibrio sp. | reverse complement strand
ACGGCGTTTGCAGCTATGACGAAAACAGCTCCCGCGAAATGCTTGATTTCGCAAGAGCTGAATTATCACAGTATATTTCTCAGGATAAAATTTTCTGTATATAGGAATCATCCGTTCCATTCGGTGTATTCCATATCAATATTTATAACGCCGATACAATTTCCCGGGAGCCTGCTCACAATATCCTCCATCGCTGCCTTGACCTGCGCGGCCGTTTTGTCGGAATCTGACGGAAGCACTGCATCAAATATAACATTCGTGTGTGTATTGCCGTCAACCACCCTGAAATCATGGATTGTGATTCTGTTGTCATACTCCGCTATCATATCGCTGACTGCATTTTTCATTGATATGACTCTCTTGTCATTCACGGAAATCGGGTCCATATGTATGACAGCCTCGCATCCCAATGTATCATGCAGTTCCCTTTCGCATCTGTCTATGGCATCGTGCAGCTCCACAAGACTGCCGTCTTCCGCCACCTCTCCGTGAAGTGAAATCATACATCTTCCCGGTCCGTAATCGTGAACCACCAGATCATGTATACCTATTATCTCATCATATGACATAACTATATCGCGAATCCGCTTCACAAAATCCGGCTGTGGTTTCTTTCCAAGCAGCGGGTCTATAGTTTCTTTGATTGATTTAAACCCCGCAAAAAGAATAAAACATGAAACTGCCGCGCCCGCATATCCGTCTATATTGACGCCCGTATATCTGGTAATCAGCATACATATAAGTACCACGGCGGTTGCTATGGAATCGCTTATTGAGTCGGTTGCCGTAGCTTTCATCGAAGCCGATTTGATTTTCCTTCCGTATATCGTATTATAGGCAAACATATACAGCTTCACCGCTATTGCCGCAGCCAGAATAACTATGGCAAGCACGCTGTCATCAACAGCCGAAGGATGGATTATCTTGGAAACCGAGCTCTTGCCAAGCTCAAACCCCATCAGCAGAATAAGCATCGACACAAACAGGCCGGCAATATATTCGATTCTGCCGTGCCCGAAGGGATGATCGGAATCCGGTTTTTTGTCAGCCATCTGGAAGCCTGCCAGAGAAATCACCGATGAGCCCGCATCCGACAGGTTGTTAAACGCATCGGCCGTGACGGATATTGCTCCGCTTACCGTACCGGCAATAAATTTACCTGCAAAAAGCAGTACGTTGAGCACGATTCCCACAATTCCGGTCAGCGTACCGTATTTTTTCCTGACTCTGCTGTCATCATAATTATATCTGTCCTTAATAAATATAGCCGCCAAAAAAGATATCATAACTCTGCCTTTACAGTCTTACAGTTTAAAAAAGACAGGGACTACTGTGTAAGTCCCGCGCTTTCCGACGGATTCCCGCCAATGGAAACCGAAAATTTAGGGTTAGGTATCTTAATCGGAGCTCCCATCATTGCGCTTAGGGTTCTTACTTTTTCATTGGCAGACATAATTATTACCGGAAGATAATTTTCCTTGATAAACTGGTCAAGGTTATCTATGAACGTGCTTACCGTCACTCCGGTAATAGTTTCTATTTCCATCTGGATGCATTTGTCCGGGTCCTCAACCATAACCTTTACAATAACTATTGCAACAACAGGATTGGTAGGATTTAACTTGATTGATGCTTCGGACTTGACCGAAAGCGAGATTTTCTCTCCCGGCTTTTTTGAAAAAGCGTTGGAATATTTTACGCTTCTTACCTCCGTCGGATTGATTGCAACTTCTACGTTTTTCACTCTGTTCCCTCCCAAAAGTATTAATACATATATAATACAGCTTTTTGACCGCTGCGTCTACTGTTTTATACGGGCATTTACGCCGTAATTTCCTCGTTTACATACACATTTACGCCGTAATTTCCTCAAACTGTGAATTGTACAGCTCCGCGTAAAAACCGTTTTTCTCCATAAGCTCATTATGGGTTCCCTGTTCGATTATATCTCCGTCCTTCATGACCAGAATCATGTCCGCATTCTTAATCGTTGACAGCCTGTGGGCAATGATAAAGCTTGTTCTGCCTTTCATCAGATTATCCATGGCTTTCTGTATCATGTGTTCCGTCCTTGTATCTACGGAGGAGGTTGCCTCGTCAAGAATCAGGACCGGATTGTCTGCAAGAATGGCTCTCGCAATTGTCAGAAGCTGTTTCTGGCCCTGGGATACATTGCTTGCATCCTCGTTAATCTCCATATTATATCCGTCGGGAAGGGTTTCTATGAAATG
The DNA here is from genome assembly GCA_944382105.1 of uncultured Butyrivibrio sp. Classification (GTDB taxonomy): domain Bacteria; phylum Bacillota; class Clostridia; order Lachnospirales; family Lachnospiraceae; genus Eshraghiella. Next base: position 11,127 of record CALWMX010000181.1, on the reverse strand, counting down.
ATGGGCATGCGCTGATTTGGCGGCGGCAATTACCTCCTCGTCGGTAGCGTTAAGCCTTCCGTAACGAATATTCTCCATTATTGTCCCTTTAAAAAGCCATGTATCCTGGAGCACCATTCCGAAAGCTTCCCTGAGTCTGCTTCTGTCATAGTTTTTTATATTATATCCGTCAAGCTTTATCTCACCGGAATTAACGTCATAAAATCTCATGAGAAGCTTGACCATTGTGGTTTTGCCTGCGCCCGTAGGCCCCACTATGGCAATCTGCCTGCCGGGCTCCACCTTTGCGCTGAAATCGTTTATGATTATCTTATCCTCTCTGTAGCCGAATCGCACATGGTTAAACTCAACCCTGCCCTCGATATGATCGGGATTTACCGCATCAACCGCAAACTGATCTTCCTCTTCTTCCTCAAGAAGTTCAAACACACGCTCCGCTGCCGCGGCCATGGACTGCATCAGATTTGTTACCTGGGCAATCTGCTGAATCGGCTGGGTAAAGTTCTTTACATACTGTATAAAAGCCTGAATGTCGCCGATTTTTATGACTCCCCTTCCGGCAAGAAACGCTCCTGAAATCGCAACCGCAACGTAGCCTAAATTTCCCACAAACTGCATGATTGGCATCATCATTCCGGAAATGAACTGTGACTTCCATGCCGAATCGTACAGGACGTCGTTTGTGTCATTAAATGTCTTAAGAACATCTTTTTCTTTATTAAAAGCCTTGACAACGTTATGTCCGCCGTAAATCTCCTCCACCTGTCCGTTGATATGTCCCACATATTCCTGCTGCGTCCGGAAAAATTTCTGGGAATTTTTCATAACGAGGCTTATGAGAATCATGCTCAACGGAACTATCAGCACCGCAATCAATGTCATAACGGGACTTATCGTGAGCATCATCACAAATACGCCGATAAGCGTGGTTATTGACGTGACAAGCGTTGTCAGCGACTGATTCAAACCGTTGCCAAGCGTATCTATATCGTTGGTTATTCTGGAGAGAACTTCACCGTTGGTCCTGCTCTCGAAATACTTCATTGGCATACGGTTGATTTTTTCGGATATTTCTTTTCTCATCCTGTAACACAGTTTCTGTGTTATTCCTGTCATTATAAATCCCTGTACAAGATTGAAAACCGCAGAAACGGCGTATATTGCAAGTACAATCAGCAGAATGTGGCCTATTTTCTCAAAATCTATCTGACCCGTGCCTGTGAGCTTTGCAACAAAACCGTCCTGAAGCTCATTGGTCGCCTTGCCCAGAGTCTTTGGAGCAATGACATTGAACACGGTGCTGCCTATTGCGAATACGGCGAAGATAAATATGGCGTATTTATAGCTGCCGATATATCTGAAAAGTTTCCTTATTGTTCCTTTAAAGTTCTTTGCTTTTTCGCCCGTACCACCGGCAGGACCTCTTCCCATGGCTTTTCCGCCCATCGGTCTTGGTGTCTGGTCAGGCTTGTTTGTATTATTTTCCATATTCTATTCCTCCTCCAGACTTTTTGCCAATTCTTTTTCCGAAAGCTGCGACGTGGCTATCTGCCTGTAAACATCGCAGTTCTTCATGAGTTCCTTATGCGTTCCTTTACCGACCATTCTGCCCTCATCAAGGACAATTATCTGTTCCGCATACAATATGGTGCTTATACGCTGAGCAACGATAAATACCGTTTTGTCCTTTACCTTCGGGCCAAGCGCCTTACGAAGCGCCGCATCCGTCTTAAAATCCAAAGCCGAGAAACTGTCGTCAAAAATATAAATCTTCGGGTTTCTGGCTATTGCCCTTGCAATGGACAATCTCTGCTTCTGTCCGCCGGATACATTGGTTCCGCCCTGTGAGATAGGACTTTCATATCCCTCGGACTTTGACTGTATAAAATCTTCAGCCTGTGCAATGCGCGCCGCCTCAAACATGGCCTCATCGGATTCCTCAAGCTGTCCGTACTTGATATTGTCCGATATTGTTCCGGAGAAAAGGACGCCTTTTTGCGGGACATATCCTATATTGCGGCGCAGGCTTTCAATGGAAACATCCCTGATATCGGTTCCGTCAATCGTTATGCTTCCCTCCGTCACATCAAAAAATCTCAGCATAAGATTTATAAGAGTTGATTTTCCGCTGCCCGTACTTCCTATAATAGCCGTAGTGGTTCCGGGTTTTGCCTCAAAGTCTATGTCATAAAGCACGTTGCCGTCGGCATCAGGATAATGGAAGCTGACGTTATTATATCTTACCGTGCCCTTAATATTATCAAGTTCCTTTGCGCCGGCCTTATCATTAACAGTGACCTCGGTTTTAAGCACCTCGTCTATTCTGTCCGCAGCTACGCCTGCTCTCGGGAGCATTATGGAAACCATTGTCAGCATCAAAAACGACATGACTATCATCATGGTATAAGTTATAAAGGCGGTCATTGTCCCGACTTCCATAACGCCCTGGTCAATTCTGTGCGAAGCCGTCCATACAATAAATACCGACATTGCATTCATGATTATCATGAGCATAGGCATCATAAATGTCATTACCCTGTTGGTAAAAAGCATTACGCCGGTAAGCTCTCTGTTGGCGTCGTCAAAGCGCTTTTCTTCGTGTTTTTCACGGCTGAATGCCCTTATGACAGGTATTCCCGTTAGTATCTCCCTTGAGACAAGATTAACCTTATCCACAAGCTTCTGCATTTTTTTGAATTTTGGCATTGCGATAACCAGCAGGCATATCATGAGCACTGCAATTGCCGCCACGGCTATCACAATTACATATCCCATTCCCGCTCCGGTGTTTATAACCATTATTATTCCGCCCACAGCCATGACAGGCGCATACAAAATCATTCTCAAGAGCAGAACCGTTACCATCTGAATCTGCTGTACGTCATTAGTGGTTCTTGTTATAAGCGATGCTGTTGAAAATCTGTTGATTTCCGCATCGGAAAAGCTTACAACCTTCTCAAACACTTTTTTACGCAAATCGCGGCCGACCCCGGCGCCGACTCTGGAAGCCAGATAGCCTACGGCAATGGCTATTGCCATCATTCCCAAAGCAAATACAATCATCATTCCTCCGGTCTTCCACAAATATTCGGTTCTGAGTTCAGCAAGGTCAATTCCCAGCGTTTCATACTCGTTCTGCGTAAAAAGAATGGCATAATTTGTAATCATCGAATCTCCGAATTCAGCCAGCTTTTCCTCAACTCCGGCTCTCACGGCCTGCATATCCGTCATAGCGGTTTCGTTTTGCCCGGAAGAAGCAGTGTCCGTACCTTCCTGTTCTGACATCTGCAATATTATGCTGTAAACCGCAAGAGGCTCGGCAAACGTCTTGTCAAGCTCCTCCTTATCGGCGTCCTCTGACAGACAATATACGCCTTCCTCATCGGGCTCATAGTATTCTTGCCAGAGCTCCGGCTCCTCCTCAGTCATAAGCATTGATACGCCCATGTAGGATTCTCCGCTTATCCTGTCCGGCGTTGCATATTCGATTCCGTTGTTGGTGATTCCGGTATCAATAAGCTTTGACGTATAATTGGGCAGTGAAAAATCGCATACTGCCTGAAGTATCAGCAGGATAAATATTATCAGCACCGACACCCAATACTTTTTCATATTAGTAAAAATATGTCTCATATTCTTCCTCCGGTTTTATTGATAATTACATTTACGTTCAATACTACTCCCTGGAATTATCAAAATCAACTGATATTTTATTAAAATTTCATAAAATATAAGACATTAATAGCTTTTTAACCGGGCTGTTCCGTCATCTCCCGTATTTTCTATTGACTTGATTACAACATAATATCCGGCGTCATCATTTATTCCCACATAAACCCTGTCGCCTGCCTTATGTCCCATAATCGCCTTTCCGAGGGGTGATTCGTTGCTTATAAATCCCTCCAGCGAGCTTCCCCTCACCGTTGTTACCACCTTGAAGCGTTGGGTTTCGTCATCGTCTTCAAAATACAATTCCACGGTGTTGTTAAGTCCGACCTCATCGTCGGCAGATTCATCGGAGATGATGCTTGCCGTTTTAATCATACGCTCCAGATATCGTATTCTGCTCTCATTGCGGTTTTTGGCTTTTTTGGCTGCATAATACTCAAAATTCTCACTCAAATCGCCCTGAGCCCTTGCGTCCTTAACATCTTCGATAAGTTCCTTCCTCAGCACCAGCTTCCTGTGTTCGATTTCTTCCTCCATCTTTTCTATATCCTTTTTGGTAAGCTTATCATACATATTTTTTCTCCTTCCATATGTTTACCGTCTGCACCTTTTCGTCTGATTACAGAAGGTTATCAGCCCCTAAATTACCAGTACAACATAACAAAGGAACTGCCGTAAGACAGTCCCTTTATGTATTATACATATTTGCGCCTGTATATTATGCCTATTCAATTATGAATTCTTTAAGCTGGTCATCAATAACCTTGGAAATATCTTTAAGTTTGACAGCATCGGCCGTAACTCTGTCCATAATGTTGCATACTTCCGTAACCGAAGCCGAACATTCCTGTGAGCTTGCCGCGTTCTCCTCGGCAATCGCCGAGAGGTTCTGAACCGTGTCGGTAACTGCGGCCCTTGCCTTGTCAAGCTGTTCCGTTGTCTTGCTCAGTTCCCTTATGCCGTTCATTGACACCTCGATGTTGCTCTTAACTCTGTCAAATGCACTGTTGGTGTCCTTCACGTTGCTGCTCTGCCTGTTCATAATCTCGCGCACATCATGCATGCCGTTGACCGCCTGCTGTGAATCCTCGATAAGCTTCTCTGTAATGCCTTCAATCTGCTTTGCGGATTCGTTGGACTGCTCAGCAAGCTTCTGTATCTGTGACGCAACAACAGCAAATCCGCGTCCCTGATCTCCGGCTCTGGCTGCCTCTATGCTGGCATTCAGTGAAAGGAGATTGGTCTCCTCCGCAATGGATGTAATGATGCCTATTGCAGATTTTATATCCTCAACCGACTGGTTGGTAGTATTGGTTCTCTCATAAATCATGTCGATAGACTGAACGGCCTTCTCATTGATTGAAAGCAGGTCGTTAAGTATATCCGTCGCCTCGGCAATAGCTTCACTGATTTCCTGTGCGCTGGCCTTGAGTCTTTCAACCTCGCTGTTGGAATTCTCAATCATATTGCCCATGGTTATTACGTTGCTTGTAGCATCGGTTGTCTCTTCCGCCTGACTCGAGGCTCCCTCAGCGACTTCGCTTACTGCTATTTCAACCTGTCTTACGGAATTAACGGTATCTTCGGCATCCGATGCAAGCTCTTCTGACGTACCATATAAGAAGTTGCTTTGATTTCTAATCTCGGATATTACATTCCTGAGGCTTACTGCCAGTCCGTCCACAGCTCTTGCCATGTAACCTGTCTCATCCTTACGCCTGCATATCTTCTCTGTAGCGTCATCAACATCAAGTTCAAGATTAGAAAGCTTAAATATGGAATTGGTAACCTTAAGGATAGGCTTTGCAATAATCCTTCCCACAATAATTGAAATCACAAGTGCAACGACAACGATAGCAGCAGAGCTTATGATTGTTTCATTTCTGATTGAATTAGTTTCCGCAAGCACATCGCTTTCGTCAGCCGTAATTATGACTAATGCCACACCGTTGCCCACAACCGCATATGCCGCATATTTCTGTGACCCGCGATAATCATATGAAATAAATTTATCTTCAACGGAAGCCGGATCCTCTGCAAGAGCATCCGCTACCTCCTTAATCGCTTGGTTCTCGACATTTGACCCGATTTTCTCATCATCCGGGTGATACAGCATCTCTCCGCCTGCTGCAACCACATATGCATAGGATGAATCCAGACCCGTAATTTCAACGTCGCCAAGTCTGTTGTCAAGATACGCCGCTGCCAGACCGCTGCTGGTTCCCACCTGCTGCATACCGTCATTGACGATGGATTTGGACATCTGTGCCTCGCTGACCATATAATTCTCAACAAGCTCCGAAATATGTTCCTGCGTGGATGTGGTCACTCTCCATATCAGAAATACGGACGTACCCAAGAGTGCCACTAAAACAAGCAATACTATCTTGGCTGATATCGACCGGAAAATATTTACCTTAACCTTATTCTTCACCTTGGCTTTAACCTGCTCCGCCTTATCATTAACTTCCTCATGCAGCTCCGACATTTTCTCACGTATCTCTTCGTGACGTTCGGCAAGCCTGTCCCTGATATTATCATCTGGCTTTGTCATATTATCCTGCATTTGTTCGTTCTGTCCGGCTGTGCCTTCATAATTCTCCCCGTTCTGCATTCTAATCTTATTAAAGTTCTCCATATCTATCCTCCGTACCAGTTAATGCAATTATTATGGTTAAAATTATACTACATGGAAGCTGATTTTTCCATATCTTTTTGTAAAAATATACAAAAATAAACAAACTATTCTTCAGTGTTAAAATATGCCGTCACAAAGCAGTCTTTACCGTTGCCAATACGGTCTGCTTTCACCATATTGGAGCCGTTGCACACATATATCTCATATACGCCTTCCCTGTCCGAGCTGACAATAAATTTTTCGTCATATACCGGACAGATTGTCCGGCAGTTATATTCGTCAGACGAAAATTTCAGAACCGTCGCCCTGTTTCTTTGCAGGGTGTACTGGGAAACGGTCCTTTTTCCGTCCTTATCCTCACAAAAATACAGCGTGTCGTTTCTGAAGGCTATAAACGTAAGCCTTTCGTCCCCGGCTTCAAGAAGCTTTTCATCCGCTCCTCCCGAAATCCTCACCGACTCAAGAATACTTTCATTTCCATTAAAAGACGTATAATATTTTTTTCCGCATTCTTCGTCAAAACACAGTGAAAGAAGCTCATCCTCCGTTTCAAGCGTCTCATATTCCTTATCTTTCTCCATATCGTATGCGGTTATATAATATTTCCCTCCGTCAGAATACGCCGCCGCCATGCAGCTTCCGCGTCCTGTCAGCGCAATGAGCACCGCCTTGTCCGGCAATGTATAGAATATATCCGTCCTGGCGCCTGTTTCACTGAAATATATATTCCATACGCCGTATTCATCGGTTCCCGCAAAAATTATACCGTCCGAAACATAATTGCCGAAGCATGCGTTTTCTATGTCCCCGCTTACAAGGGTATCCGTATCGTCATCAAAGCTGTACTGCTTCACTCCGCCGTCCGTCTCGGTATACAGAATTCTGCCCGTCATGTTATTCACCACGTTTTTATTAACATTATTGGAAAAAATAAAAAGAATAATTATTATCGCTGCAACTATTCCGCATAGGATGAATGCCGGTTTTAGATGTTCTTTTTTGTTCATTATGTATTCCTCGCAGATAAAAAATGCTGTGGTAATGTATGTTTCTCCACGGAAATAAGTATACACTACCACAGCCTTCAATGGCAACCCTAACCCTTTCTGAAATTTTCTTCAATCCGCAGAAGTTCGTTGTATTTTGCCACTCTCTCGCTTCTGCTGGGCGCTCCGGTCTTAATTAACCCCGCATTCACACCGACTGCAAGATGTGCGATAAATGTGTCCTCGGTCTCTCCCGAGCGGTGGGACACAATAACTCTGTAGCCGCTTTCCTTTGCCATTCTTATGGCTGCAAGAGTCTCGCTCACCGAACCAATCTGGTTGAGCTTTATGAGTATTGCGTTGGCGCAGCCGTTTTCTATGCCTTTGGCAAGCCTGCCTGTGTTGGTAACAAAAAAATCATCCCCCACAAGCATAATCTTATTTCCAAGCCTTCCCGTTATCTTCTTCCAGCCGTCCCAGTCTTCCTCATCAAGCGGGTCTTCAATGGAGCAGATTGGATAGTCTGACACCAGCTTTTCCCAATATGAAATCATCTGGTCAGTGGTATAATCCTGTCCCGATTTAGGCATGTGGTAGAAACCCGTCCTGTCGGTTTTCCATTCGCTTGCCGCTGCATCCATGGCAAGCATAAAATCGCTTCCCGTCCTGTATCCGGCTTTTTCTATGGCTTCTATAATCACTTTTATTGCATCCTCATCGCTGGAAAGGTTAGGCGCAAAGCCGCCTTCGTCCCCAACGGCCGTTGCAAGTCCCCGTTCCTTCAGTATTCCGGCAAGCGTATGGAATACTTCACAGCACCAGCGAAGCCCTTCCTTAAAACAGCATGCCCCAACAGGCATAATCATAAATTCCTGAATGTCAACATTATTTGCGGCATGTGCGCCTCCGTTTAAAATATTCATCATCGGGACCGGCATTTTTACCGCAAACGCGCCTCCGATAAAACGGTATCTCGGTATATCAAGCGACCTGGCCGCAGCGTCGGCGCACGCCATGGAAACTGCCAGAATTGCGTTGGCGCCCAGATTGCTTTTGTCCTCGGTTCCGTCTGCCTCACGCATTGCGCTATCAACCGCCTCCGTATCCATGACATCCATTCCGGTGATTTTTTCCCTTATAACAGTGTTCACATTGTCAACCGCCTTGCGCACACCCCTGCCAAGATATCTTTTATCATCCATATCGCGAAGTTCAAGCGCTTCGTATATTCCGGTTGAAGCTCCGCTGGGAACGGCCGCCCTGCCTACGCTCCCGTCGCATAAGTATATCTCCGCTTCAACAGTGGGATTTCCTCTGGAATCGATAATTTCTCTCGCAAGTACACCGCTTATCAGTAATTTTTTCATAAAACCTCCTTAATAAATGCCGGTAAAATAAAATTCCTCACTATTATTTCCAATAGTGAGGAATTTCATTCTATACTTTATGTACTTTACGATTACTGCCTTGGGCAGCATATAGGAGAAAGGAAAAAACTTACTTAGAGGCATGTGGACAGTGCCCGCCGCAGCTTGCACAGTTGCCGGTACAGCCCTTGCCGCTTTTTTTATCCTTAATCATTCTGAAAACAACAAAGCATACAAGCAAAACCAATACCGCAGCCACAACAATCGTTCCTATGTACTCTTTCATAGCGAAACCTCCTGATGAAGTTATTTCTTCACTGCATAAGTTAGTATATACTAATTATAGTTAGTTGTCAATAACTTATTCGAAATTATTCCGGGATTTTCCGTTTTTTTACGCAAGGACAAAATCTTCAGAACATTGGGGAAAACAGCCTCAGCACCGGCATCAGCAGCCTCTTGTAAATCGGCTGTTTTCTGGCCATCTCATAAGTGATGCTTCGGCATTTTGACAACGTATCCATGTAATCTTCTTTCATTCTGCCCAGAGCCCCGGTCTTATACATCCAGACTGCATTTTCAAAATTATGGGTCAGGCTTCTGTAATCCAGATTAATGGTTCCCACAACGCCGGTTTCATCATCCGACAGGAAAATTTTGGCGTGTACAAATCCGGGAGTATACTCGTATATTTTGACACCTGCGCCAATAAGCACCTCATAATATGACTGCGTCAGCATGAAAGCGAATTTTTTGTCCGGTATTCCCGGAGTGATTATTCTCACGTCAATTCCGTTTTTGGCCGCATTGGAAAGCGCGGCAATCATCACATTGTCAAGTATAAGATAAGGCGTCATAATATATACATATCTGTCGGCACGGTTAATCATATTAAGATAAACCGTCTTGCCCGCAGGTTCATCGTCAAACGGATAATCGGTGTAAGGCGCAAAGTATCCGTCATCATAATTAAAAGTCTGTTCCGGTATGAATGCGGAGTAGTCGTCTTTTTGCTTAAAAGAGCTGTCCCACAGGGAAATAAACATAGTGGTAAGGCTCCAGACGGCCTCTCCCTTTATCATTACGGCCGTATCCTTCCAGTGGCCGTATACCTGTTTCTTATTTATATATTCGTCAGCCAGGTTTATTCCGCCCGTAAAGCCCACATTACCGTCAATAACGCATATTTTGCGATGGTCCCTGTTGTTGTAACGGGAATCAAGTATTGTCCTGAAGGTATTAAATTCATAGCATTTGATACCCTTGCTTCGCAGCTGCTTCACAAAGTCACCCGGCGCCTTGAAAATACTGCCGAAGCTGTCATACATAAAACGGACGTCAAGCCCTTCTGCGGCTTTCTGTTCAAGAATATCAACAACGGAATCCAGCATTTCTCCGCGTTGTATTATAAACCACTCCATAAATATAAATTTCTCGGCTTTGCGAAGTTCCTCCAGCATTACCGGGTACATATCATCCCCCAGAGGGAAAAAACGTGCGCATGTATTACGGTAAACGGGTGCGTCCACATTGTTGAGAAGATAATCTGTCTGCACCGATATGGCCGGATTTTCTTTGCGCAGCTCTTCATTGTAGTAAGGCCTTAAATTGATGGCGTCGCGGTACTCTGCTTTCGTCCTGATGGCTTTAAGGACTTCTTTTTTTCCTAAATGGCGGACCCCGTAAATAAGATACAGCACTCCTCCGAATACCGGCACGAGAAGTATTATCACTATCCACGGGATCTTATAAACCGGATTGATATCCGACTGCACTATATAGAGAACGGCAAGAAGCGAAATAATCTCGAAAATCCAGTTTATATGTCCTATATATTCCCTGAAATAAACATAAGGAACCACAAATACCGCTGCCTGTATGATAACTGCAAAGATAAGCGATATTATCCTGATTAATTTGGGGGATAATATTCTTTTTCTATGTACTTTTTCTCTGTTTGAAAAACTTTTTTCCATAACTATATTCACTGACCAAAATAAACTATATTCTAACCCTCAGCCCATATCCTTGCGCATTTTACGGCGCGATGCCACCCGTTAAGAAGTTCTTCCCTGCGGCTTCCCGCCATCGACGGCTCAAAAACCCTGCCAAGCTGCCAGTTGTTTTTTATCTCGTCCTTATCCTTCCAATAGCCTGTAGCAAGTCCGGCCAGATACGCCGCTCCCAGCGATGTGGTTTCAATAATCTTCGGCCTGTGCACTGCAGTGCCCATTATATCTGCCTGAAATCCCATGAGAAAATTGTTGGCGCTTGCGCCTCCGTCAACCTTAAGGGCTTTAAGATAAATTCCGGATTCCTTTTGCATGACATCAAGTACATCCGTCACCTGATAAGCAATGGATTCAAGAGTCGCACGGATAAAATGCTCCTTCTGGCAGCCTCTTGTAATTCCGACTATGGTTCCTCTGGCATACTGCTCCCAGTATGGCGCTCCAAGGCCTGTAAA
>CALWMX010000180.1 GCA_944382105.1 uncultured Butyrivibrio sp. | reverse complement strand
TGTTATAATTCATTTGATGACCTCCCTTTGTATGCGGTAATCCCTGTTACCAATGTTCTTGACAAACTTTAGTATACAGGTAAATCCACGAACCTACAATGCGGAGGTCATTACATATTGTCTAATAATAGGACAGAAAGGAATACATGTATTCCATTCGGAGAGTCAGCCGGATTGGAATATGTGTATTCCCTTCCGAATTGCATCGTGGCAATGAGGAAGGAGATTGAAAAGCCGTTCGTCCATTAGGAGGAATTGAAAGCAAAAACCGCCCGTCTTAATGAAATGAATATTCTGTTCAATATGGATAAGCGGGAAAATGAGATTGTCGGCGGCGAGCCCGACGATGGCAGCGCTGTATTAATTTCTAAAAAAGAGATTATGAACGATAGCGCTTTTTGAAGTATGTGAGCAGACTCATACCGCATTTATATAGCCGTTTGGTTGTTTATAAAACAGGTCGCCATGTGCTCATCCGGATGAAATCTGTTTTAGGAATACGATTGGGAAATGTTTTGCTTTTGTTCTGAAATGGGAATGAAATATTGACGTGACGCATAATGCGTGCTAAAATGAGAACACTAATCCGGGAGGTGATTTCATTGGTACAGCGGAAAGAATACTTAGAGCAGTTAATCGGCTGGAAAGATGAGCAGGTAATTAAGGTAGTGACAGGTATCCGCCGCTGCGGGAAGTCCACACTTTTAATTCAGTATCAGCAATGGCTGAAAGAGAACGGAGTCACAGACGAACAAATTGTTTCTGTCAACTTTGAGGAACTGGAATATGAATATTTGCTGGATTACAAAAAGCTGTATCAGTATCTCAAAGAGCGTTTGGTAAGCGGAAAAATGACCTATATCTTTCTTGATGAGATTCAGAAAGTTCATTCCTTTGAAAAAGTTATAGACAGTTTGTATGTAAAGCCGAACGTTGACTTGTATGTTACAGGCTCTAATGCGTATATGCTGTCGGGGGATTTAGCAACGCTTTTAACGGGCAGATATGTTGAAATTAAAATGCTGCCGTTGTCCTTTCAGGAGTTCCTTTCAATGACAGGTTTAGAGCCGGAACGGGGATTGCCTGAGTATTTAAAAAACGGCGGTATGCCGTATATTGCCGCTATGAACCGTACTGATGAAAAGGTAAGCACCTATTTAGAGGGAATCTACAATACGGTTATCGTGAAAGATATTGAGGACAGACAGGCAAGAAAGGAAAACGATTCGTCCAAGCGGAAAATTACTGATATTGCGCTGCTAAAGACGATTGCAAAGTATCTTGCAGGAGTTGTCGGCAATCCTGTATCTGTCAGAAGTATCACGAATTATCTGATTTCAAGCGGAAGAAAAATCTCACCGAATACGGTAGGAGATTATGTAGAAGCTTTGACGGAGTCCTTTATCTTTTATCCTGCAGAGCGCTTTGATATTGTTGGAAAGCAGCTTCTGAAGGCAAACCGGAAAATGTATATCGTTGATTTAGGACTGAGAAATCACATTCTTCCTCGCAGAAGCTATGACTTAGGTTTTTCTCTTGAAAATGTAGTTTATTTTGAACTTCTGCGCCGTGGATATAAAGTGACAATCGGTAAGGTCGGAAACACAGAAGTTGACTTTGTTGCGGAGAAGCAGGGGGCATATCAATATTTTCAGGTAACGGCGGATATGACGGCAAAAGAAACCTTTGACCGGGAAATCAGACCGCTTGAAAATATCAGGGACAATTATGGAAAGTTGATTTTGACAATGGATCGTTTAACGCCAGGTAATTACAATGGGATACAGGTACAGTATTTACCGGATTGGCTGATGGAAATAAAGAACTGAATACAGGCACACGGTGCCACATTTATATATCCGTTTGAATTGACATCTACTTTCAGAACTTCTGCTATTTTATAATAGGTTTCCATTTTTCTCTAATATTTTTCGCGGGATTTGTATTTTGGTGTCTATTGTGAAATGACGGATAGCGGGAGGTACGTAGAGTATTATCTGATTATCATACAGGACCTGTCGGAAATATAACGAAAAATAAGCTTGTGAGACGGCACACTATGCTTACATGGTTTCAATTAATACTCACATAGATAAAGCAATTGTAAATTACAATGTTTTAGGTACGGCTGCCTATATCGTTGCGTGTGTTAGTACAGCTGATTTTTCATTGTTTTGGGATGGATTTTGCAGTTTATTTTATAGCATTAAAGTAAACATGATGTCCATTTTGGTCAGGATAGCAGCCAATCAATCAAATACAAGGACTTGATGCCATCGTAGGAATTGATATAGCTTCTATCCATCGACAATACGATTTTTTCGTAGTTGTCAGGTATCATGCGCAGAGGCCTAAGTTCTCGTTCACGGGTTTCCGGCGACTGCATGCTTTCTGTTACTTGAATATACAGTTTGTCGTTTGGCTTTTCAGCCACAAAGTCGATTTCAGTTTCTCCTACCTTGCCGATATATACACGATAGTCACGGCGAATCAGTTCCAAAAAAACGATGTTTTCGATAATGTGACCTCGGTCTGCATCACGATAGCCGAGCAGCATATTGCGAAAGCCCATATCGATAATGTAGTTCTTTCCTAATGTTTTCAGCAGCTGTTTTCCCTTTACATCATATCTGCCGACATAGTAAAAGATAAATGCGCTACGCAGCATGGAGATGTATTTATCCACTGTTTTACCTGCGACATTTTTCCCTTTGCCTGTCTGAATATCTCCTTCATTGGATAAAACATTGCCGATGCTGTTGGGAGAAGTGATGCTGCCGATGTTGGAGCAAAGGAACAGCATAATTTTCTGCAGCATACCTTGATCAGCTTGATTGTTGCGCAGTAGAATATCACGCAGAACGACTGTGGAGTAGATGCCTTCCAGCGCCTGATTGCTTCTCGCTTCGTTAAACCGGTATTCCCTCAGAATGGGCATGCCGCCAAACTGCAGATATTTCTGGAACTTTTCCTCTACCGTGACAGAAGGGTCAAACTCATAGAAGGTTAAAAACTCCTTAAACGACAGCGGCAGCATGCGGATTTCCACATACCTGCCGGAAAGCAGCGTGGAAAACTCCGTAGAAAGCAAGTAGGCGTTGGAACCGGTGATATAGATATCTACATTAAAGTCGAGACGGAAAGACTCAATAGCCTTTTCCCAGTGTTCAACAGCCTGCAGTTCATCGAATATCAGATAGGTCTTTCCATCCTTTGGAATACGTTCACTGACATAGTCATAGAAAGCAAGGTAGTCTGAAAGGTTACGATAACGCAGGGATTCCAAATTCATGTGGATTATGTTGGCATCGGACACTCCGTTATCAGAAAGGTATTGGTGGAACAAATCCAATAAGGATGACTTGCCGCATCTGCGAATACCGGTGACAATTTTGACCAGATCCACATCTCTATTTTGAATGAGCTGATTTAAATACTCAGGGCGATTGATAAGTTCAGCCATGATGTACCTCCTGATTTTCTTATCTATATTATACTCGAAAATTCGGAAATATCAATAGTTTTATACTTTTAAATCCGAAACTTTACGAAATATTGAAGTTCTCGACATTGAAGACCAAAAAATAATAATAAATTAATATTTCCTAAGCACATGTCCGAAAATACTTATTTTAATTTAATAGCTGAACTTGAAATAAGGATGTGAAACAAACACGTTTATTTCATTTTGCTTCAAAAGAGGAGAAAATATCCTTCAACTATATAAAAAGAATAACTTGTTCATCATATACGGAATAAACGGTGTTCATGCTGCAGCGGATTGCACGGTCGAGGCTTATAATGGCAGCAACGATAACGTTGATTTTTCTTTGTCGCAATTTTTGTGGAAGGCGAAACCGTAACAACATTACCTGTTTTTAATTCAGACCAATGGGGAATCATTCTACCTGTTTTTGTACTCAGTCTGCTGATTAGTCTTATAGGATACCTTATCTCTAAATGGAAAGTATACTTGACATTTTTGAACTCTTTGCTATAATAAGGATATGGAAAGTCAGCTTTCCATAGAGAGGAGGCGCACCGTGAAAAACCGTTTAGAGGAAATTCGGAAAGAACGGGGAATCAAGCAGGAAGAACTTGCCGCCGCATTGGAAGTATCCCGGCAGACTATCGGCTCGTTGGAAAACGGACGATACAATCCTTCTATTATATTGGCATTTAAGCTTGCACGGTATTTTGATATGAGCATTGAAGATATTTTCATTTACGAGGAGGAAAAGCAATGAAAAAGAAAAAGGGAGTGTATCTTGTAATCGGTATTGTGGGCATTGTTTTTGCTTTTGCCGCAAAGTTTCTTTTGCGGGACTATTTGAGCGATTCTCAAAGCGGCGCAATGATTGGCGTGGGAGCCGGATTATTTGGTTTTGGGATTTCAATATGGTGTATCGGTAAGTGGAACGAAAAAAATCCTGAATTTGTGAAACAAAATGAAATTGAAGCAAATGATGAACGTAATCAAATTATCCGAATGAAAGCACAAGCGCTTTGCGGTGAAATATTTCATTGGCTGTTGATGGTCGGAGCTTGGATCGGGATTTGTGTAAGCGCCCCGCTATGGACTATACTTTTGCTTGTCGGAGTATTTTTACTTAAAACTATTTTGGATCTGATTTTGATGGCATACTACCAACGCAAAATGTAACGGAGGATTATTTGTATGAAATTTGTCATTGAACATTTATCAAAAAGCTTTGAGAAAAAGCAGGTTTTGAAAGATATTAACTTCACTTTTGAGGAAGGAAAAATTTACGGTTTGCTTGGCAGGAACGGTGTCGGTAAAACAACGCTTTTCAACTGTCTGAATCGCGATCTGAAGGTGGACAACGGAAATTTCTATATAGAAGATTCTAACGGAGTTCGCCGTGAGGTAGTCCCGGAAGATATTGGATATGTGTTATCTACCCCTGCCGTACCGGAATTTCTTACGGGCAGAGAATTCTTAAAGTTTTTTATGGACATCAATGAAAAGTCTATTAAAAATCCAAAAAGTATCGACGAGTATTTTGATTATATGAGCATCGAGCCGGAGGACAGGGATAAACTGCTGAAGGACTATTCTCACGGTATGAAAAATAAAATGCAAATGCTCATCAACATCATCGCTCAGCCGAATATTCTGTTGCTCGATGAGCCTTTAACCTCCCTTGATGTAGTGGTGGCGGAAGAAATGAAGCAGCTGCTGCGCTCGCTGAAGCAAGACCGCATTACCATTTTCTCTACTCATATTATGGATTTGGCACTCGATCTTTGCGATGAAATTGTACTGCTCAATCACGGTGTACTGGAGGTTGTGGAGAAAACAGATTTAAACAGCAAGGAATTTAAGGACAGGATTATTGCGGCATTGCGGGAGGAAGAAAATGAATAAAGCACTCAGAATTTCCTTTTCCCTGAAAAATACATATCGCGTAAATGGTATTCTGTTTTCTTTGAAGCAAATCCCGCTCTTAAAACGCTTGCTTCCGGCAACTCTGTATAAAGTAAAGGGACTTAAAATTTTTGCGAATATATTATCCGTACTGTGGGAAATTGTTTCTGCATTCCTCGGCAAGCTTCTTTATTTTGTTACGATGGTATGCGGCGTAGGCATTCTTTATAAAGAACTGCCGGAGAATGAGGTGTTTCTGCATATCCTGCTGATTCTGACCGTGATCGGCAGCTTTATGAATACTCATCTTTTCAATCCGACCAAAGATAAGTATTATGCGATGATTCTTATGAAGATGGACGCAAGGGAATATACACTGGTAAACTATATTTACTCCATTCTGAAGATTGTCATAGGATTTTTGCCGTTCACGATTCTGTTTGGTATGGACAGAGGTGTGCCTTTGTGGTTTTGCCTGCTTTTGCCCCTTTGTATAGCCGGTATGAAGTTAATATATGCTGCTATCACTCTGTGGGATTATGAGAAAAGAGGCTTTGGATATAACGAGAATAAGCTGTCTAAATATGTGTGGGGCTGTATCGCTCTGCTTTTAGGTGTTACCTATGCTCCGCCCGCCTTTGGCTTTGCTGTGCCGGAAATGATATCAATGCTTCTCTTTTTAGTCTGTATCCCATTGGGAGCAATCGGTCTTAAAAAGGTGCTGACCTTCCGGGACTATTATGCCATCAACAAGGAATTGTTGTCAGGCTTGACAAATCAGATGGACAGCGCTGTTGCGGCGCAGCTTGTAAAGCAGGTAAATGAAAAGAAAATATCAACGGATACTTCGATTACCAGCAACCGCAAAGGCTTCGAGTACCTGAACGAATTGTTTATCAAAAGACACAAAAAGATACTTTGGAACTCTACGAAAAAGATTTCCTATGTGTGCGTTTTCCTTGTCGCCGCTGTGCTGGCAGGAATATATTTGCTTCCGGAAGAAAAATCTGTCATTAATAAAATCGTGATGACCGGGCTTCCGTACTTTGTGTTTATTATGTACGCAATCAACCGTGGTACGTATTTTACACAGGCTCTTTTTATGAACTGCGATCACAGCCTGCTGACATATTCATTTTATAAGCAGCCAAACTTTATATTGCGATTGTTTCAGATACGCTTGCGTGAAATAATGAAGATTAATGCTGTCCCGGCACTGGTAATCGGTGTTGGACTGGCTCTGATTCTTTTTGTTTCCGGAGGAACGGACAATCCGCTCAACTATGTGGTGCTGATTGTTTCTATCCTGAGTATGAGCTTGTTTTTTTCCATTCATTATCTTACTATTTACTATCTGCTTCAGCCATATAACGCCGGAACGGAGTTAAAAAGCGGCACATACCGTATGGTTTTGACAGTAACCTATTTCATTTGCTTTGTTTTAATGCAGCTTCGTATGCCCGTTATGATATTTGGAGTAATGGCGATTGTGTTTTGCGTGCTCTACAGTATTGTTGCAAGTATTTTGGTATATCGTTTAGCGCCCAAAACATTTAGAATAAGGACATAAGGCAATGGGATCATAACTGTATTTATAAGTGTGATAACTTTTGCCTTTGGTTTCTTTTTCGATAATTTCCATTATTTTAGGCATTGATTACACTCCTTTCTTCCATTGGTTTTCGGCAGCAATCCATTGTTTTGTAAGTTCTTTGTTTTCTACTATAGCTGTAAACGGTTTTGTCAGGAAAGCTTTTATTGTTTTCAGCACGGTACTGTAATCATCGGTTTTGGTGTCAATTTTACGGACAAACGCTTTCCATTTCTTCTGCATTGCTTCGTCATTATCAAAGCTCATAACCTGTTCAAACTGTTCAATCGTAAAGCTATGTCCACGGTTTTCAAATGTCTTTTTCAGTGCTTCTGTCAGAGTTGCACCGTCAAAATCAAATTTACTAGCAAGATAATAAATATCGTAATAGTCTTTCATCCGGCTGGAAAACTCCATCAGACTGAGGATTGCGTCAATTTTCTCAGCAACAGTCGTTTCAATGGAATAAGTATTAATTGTCGGCGCAACAAAATCATCAAGCTGAGTGGGGATTTTTCTTTTTTCCTGCTTTGGCACAATGATATCGCCAACACCAAAATCAATGCCAAAGGGTGTGCGAGTATTTTTAATGCGAGCGACCATTGAAGCACCTATGCCGGCATATTTCTTTGCAACGGCAATAGGTGCAATATCCTTTATCTCAAAGGTCACAAAATCATTACCGGTGTGAACTGCAATAATTTCCTCAAGTATGCCCTTTAACTGTTCCGGTGTATTTGGTATTTTCCGAAGCAAAAAATCTACATCAACTGTTACTCGGCTATCAAAGTCAGTAAGAGAATAGAGAAACAAGCCCCCTTTTAACACGAGGTTCTCAGTATACTTGGACTTTTCCAAACGCCGCAAAAATTCCTCTTGGCAAAAGAGCTGTAAACAGAGTTGATAACTTCTTCCACTTTCAGCAGCTTTATTCTTAAGTCGTGCCAGCACGGACGCAGCTATATCAGCCATTAAGCAGCACCTCCATTACATTCATAACCTTTGTATAAAGCTTCATTTCCTTTGCATATTTAGACAAATTTGCAAGCTTCTTTTTTTCATCAGCAGCATAGGCATTGACAGCCTTATTAAAAATTTCGTTGTCAAGTTTTGTGCGGTACTTAAAGCAATCGCATATTGTTCGCTCACGGTCATACACAGGCAATATTACGCCGTTAAAATTGCTTGCAGACTTACCTATATCTAAAAAGCCCTTTTGAATATAGTAAGCCTTCATCGGAAATTCTTCAATATTCTTTACGGCACGGGACGCTGTTCTCGGCACAGCAATCGACCATTCACGGGGAGAAAAATCACTATATCCGTAGTGAAACAAAGCGGACTCCACACAAATAATTCCCTGCGGAAGAAGCTCCCGTATGAGTTGTTCTTCTGTAATATTTTTACTTTGGGGGAGCTGATAAAATCCTCTGCGAATTCTTTCAATGACTCCTTCTTTACAAAAAGCCGCTACCTCGTATTTATTTATCCCGTTAGCGGCAAAATCTGAAGTTTTTGCAATGCCGCC
>CALWMX010000179.1 GCA_944382105.1 uncultured Butyrivibrio sp. | reverse complement strand
GCGCTTGGCGCCACAAAGGAGATAAGCGTCTTTAAAACTGTTGTTCCCGCGGCAAAATCGGGAATTATGGCGGCGGTTACACTGGGTGTGGGAAGAGCCATCGGCGAAACAATGGCTGTCCAGATGGTTGTGGGAAATCAGGCAAGATTGCCTGAAAGTATTCTTGACGGAGTAAGGACGCTCACCACTAATATTGTCACCGAAATGGGATATGCGGCAGACCTTCACAGGGAATCGCTGATAGCAACAGGCGTTGTCCTTTTTGTGTTTATCCTGATGATAAATCTTCTTCTTGCGATAATTAAAAGGAGGAAAGACGGATGAAAAACAGAATGCACGGGAAAGTCAGCTCCCTTATACTGAGAGCCGCAATGTATCTTGCAGCGGGAATAACTGCGGCAGCGCTGCTTTTTATTCTCGGATATATTATGGTTAAGGGTATTCCTAACCTTGCTTCACCGGGGCTTTTTGCGTGGAAGTATACCTCGGAAAACGTGTCCCTCGTTCCTGCGGCTATCAACACGCTTATGCTTGTGGCGCTGGCGCTTGTCATGACGCTCCCTTTCGGCATCGGCGCGGCGATTTATCTTACGGAATATGCCAAGAAGGGCAATAAGCTGGTGGGAGTAATCAGAATTACCACGGAAACGCTCAGCGGTATTCCGTCAATCATATACGGACTTTTCGGTATGCTGTTTTTCGTAATGGCGCTGAAATGGCAGTATTCGATAATTGCAGGTGCGGCAACGATAGCCATAATGGTTCTTCCGGTTATTATAAGAACAACGGAGGAAGCTCTTCTTGCAGTTCCTGATTCGTTTCGCGAGGCCAGTTTTGCACTGGGAGCGGGGAAATTGAGGACTATTTTCAAGATTGTGCTTCCGTCGGCAATGCCGGGTATTCTGTCGGGAGTAATACTGGCAATAGGAAGAATGGTAGGCGAGACGGCGGCGCTTCTTTATACGTCCGGTGCCGTTGCAGAGGTTGCCAAGGGCGTGACAAGTCCGGGAAGAACTCTCGCGATACACATGTATACAATCTCATCGGAGGCATTCCATACGGACCAGACATTTGCCACTGCAGTAGTTCTCCTGGTGGTTGTATTTGCACTTAATGCACTTGCTTCATTTGTGGCAAAGAAGCTTACGAAAAAATAAACGGATAACGGTATAATTAACAATATAGTTGATATAGTAGAGGAGAAAACTGTATGGCGGATAAATATCATGTGGAAAATCTTAATTTGCATTACGGCAGCTTCCACGCTCTTAAGGATGTCAGCCTTAACATAAAAGAAAAAGAAATAACGGCTTTTATCGGGCCGTCAGGATGCGGAAAATCAACATTTCTTAAGACACTTAACAGAATGAATGATTTGATTGCTGACTGCAAGATAACAGGCAATGTACTTCTTGACGGAGAGGACATTTACGGTAAGATGGATGTATGCATGCTCAGAAAAAGAGTGGGAATGGTATTCCAGAAACCTAATCCTTTTCCGATGAGCGTATATGATAACATAGCTTTCGGGCCAAGAACACATGGAATAAAAAAGAAATCCCAGCTTGACGAAATTGTGGAAAAATCACTTCGCGATGCTGCGATTTGGGATGAGCTTAAGGACAGACTGAAAAAATCAGCTCTGGGACTTTCGGGCGGACAGCAGCAGCGTCTGTGTATTGCAAGAGCGCTTGCGGTTAAGCCGGAGGTGATTCTCATGGATGAGCCTACGTCGGCGCTGGACCCGATATCTACCTCAAAGATTGAGGATTTGGCCATGGAGCTGAAAAACAATTATTCGATAATTATGGTTACGCATAATATGCAGCAGGCCGTAAGGGTTGCAGACAGAACCGTTTTCTTCCTTTTGGGCGAGATTATAGAAGAGGGAGATACCCAGCAGATGTTCTCCATGCCTAAGGATAAAAGAACGGAAGACTATATATCAGGGAGGTTTGGTTGATGAGAGAAAAATACGAGCTTCAGTTAAAGCAGTTAAGCGACGAAATGATACACATGGGAAGCCTTATAGAAACGGCAATCGAAATGGCTATCGATGCGCTTATTAAAGGAGACGACCAGAAGGCGCGGGAGGCAATTGAGTTCGACGACACTATTGACCAGGCTCAGAAGGATATTGAAACTCTTTGCATGAGAATCCTTCTTATGCAGCAGCCCGTTGCAACGGACCTTCGTTTTGTGTCAACGGCGCTTAAGATGGTGACCGACATGGAAAGAATCGGCGACCACGCTGCGGATATTTCCGAAATAACCATTATGCTGGCAGGCTCGGGATATGTAAAAAATCTTGACGTAATCAAACGCATGGCCGTAGAAACCAGTAAGATGGTAATAAAAAGTATCGAGGCGTATGTTGAAAAGGACCTCGATAAAGCAAAAGAAGTGGTTGATTATGACGATGTTATAGACGATTTGTTTTTAAAGGAAAAAAGCGACATCATCGCAATGATTTCAACCAGCCCGGACAAGGGAAGCGAAGCTACCGATTTACTCATGATTGCCAAATACTTTGAAAGAATCGGCGACCATGCAAGCAATATTGCGGAATGGGCTTTGTATGCGGGAACCGGCGACATAAATGTTATTAAATAAGTAAAGAAAAGTTTACTTACATTTTACATTTTTTCTATCCATATTTTACGTAGTGCTTTTATGATACAAATATTAAATGTAAAAGTGAGGTAAAATATGGATTTTTTTGATGTACTTGCTTTGCTGGGAGGTCTGGCATTGTTCCTTTACGGAATGAATACAATGGGCGACGGACTTGCCAAATTATCCGGCGGCAAAATGGAAAAAATACTTGAAAAACTAACGACAAACCGTATTAAGGGAGTGCTGTTGGGCGCCGGAGTCACAATGGTAATCCAGTCATCTTCCGCTACCACGGTAATGGTGGTCGGATTTGTCAATTCCGGCATTATGAAACTCAGTCAGGCGGTAGGGATTATTTTCGGAGCAAACATCGGGACTACTATAACCGCATGGATACTGAGCCTTACGGGAATAGAGAGCGGTAATTTTTTCGTACAGCTTTTAAAGCCCAGCTCTTTTTCCCCGATACTTGCCGCTATAGGTATTGTTATGCTCCTTTTTTCCAAGAAGGATAAAAGGAAAAATATAGGTACAATACTCGTAAGCTTTGCCGTGCTTATGTTCGGAATGGAAATGATGAGCGGCGCGGTTGAAGGGCTTAAGGATGTTCCGCAGTTTACCCGTCTGTTTACTATGTTTTCCAATCCTCTCTTAGGTATACTGGTAGGAGCTGTAATTACCGGAATCATACAGAGTTCTTCCGCGTCCGTGGGAATCCTGCAGGCATTGTCAGGAACCGGAGCCATAAATTACAGCAGTGCGCTTCCTATTATACTGGGACAGAATATAGGCACATGCGTTACGGCTCTCATATCCGGTATAGGAGCCAATAAGAATGCAAAGCGGGCTGCGTTTGTGCATCTGTATTTTAATATAGTAGGAACGATTATTTTTATGATTGTTTTTTACGGAATCAACGCCTTTGTACATTTCGGCTTCCTGGATACGGCGGCCAACGAGATGGGAATAGCGATTATCCATACGGCATTCAATGTGCTGGCAACGTCCATCCTGCTTCCTTTTGCCAATGTGCTTGAAAAGCTTGCCACATTGACAGTGAGGGATAAAAAGACCGAAGTAAAGACAGTGGATGATGAATTTAAGCTTCTTGACGAGCGCTTTCTTGAGAAGCCGGCTTTCGCGGTGGAGCAGTGCATAAAGACAACATCCAACATGGCCAATATAGTCCGCGACAGCGTAAATGATGCTATGTCGCTTTTGGGGAACTATGATGAGGATACGGCCAGAAAGGTTATGGAGTCCGAACAGTTGGTTGACCGTTATGAGGACGAGCTTGGAACGTATCTTGTCAAGCTCAGCGCAAAAAGCATTAATGA
>CALWMX010000178.1 GCA_944382105.1 uncultured Butyrivibrio sp. | reverse complement strand
CAAAGACCAGATATGTCAATGACAAACAGATAACGGACCATTATGCGATAATACCTACGGGGCAGGGGTTAGGGAATCTTAAGAACCTGTCTGCCACCGCGCGCGGCGTGTATTATGCGGTTGTGAGAAGATTTTTAAGCATTTTCTATCCGCCGGCCGTTTATAAAAAAGTCGGAATAGTTCTTCAGCGTAATATTGAAAATCCTGCGGGAACCGAAAGCTTTTACGCCAATTTTAAAGTGCTGGAAAAAGAGGGATATCTCAAGGTATTAAACGGCCGTGAGAAAAACACGGCGGAAAAAGAAGGCGCTTCTTCCGGGGAGAATGGAGAAGACGTTGGCAAATACGACTCCGCCTTCATTGAGCAGCTTTCAGGGCTAAAAAAAGGCTCCGTGCTTGAAGCAGGAGGCTTCAGCATAAAAGAAGGGGAAACATCACCGCCTAAACGCTATAATTCCGGTTCGATGATACTTGCCATGGAGAATGCGGGACAGCTTATAGAGGATGAGGAGCTTCGGGCCCAGATAAAAGGAAGCGGTATAGGGACCAGCGCTACAAGGGCTGAAATTCTCAAAAAACTGGTTGACAAAAAATATATAATGCTTAACAATAAGACACAGATTATAACCCCTTCACAGCTTGGCGAGATGGTTTATGATGTGGTAAACTGTTCAATTACGAGGCTTTTGGAGCCAAAGCTTACGGCAAGCTGGGAGAAAGGTCTTGCGGGGGTTGCGGACGGAAGTATTTCAACTGATGAATATCTTGAAAAGCTTGAAACATTTATCGCTCGTAATACCAACCATGTCAAAAATCTGGGCAACCAGTATAATTTGCGGGCTTATTTCGATAAAACCGCATTATATTATAAATAGAATTAATTGGAGGTGCGCATATGTGCGGAATAGTCGGTTACGTAGGCAAAAGAAACTGTGCCGATGTTCTTGTAGGTTCTTTAAGAAAGCTTGAATACAGAGGATATGATTCGGCGGGAATTGCCGTTTTTGAAAATAACAAGATAAAAGTAGAGAAATGTCAGGGAAAGCTAGACAATCTTGTGGCCAAGATGGAGCGTGACGGAAAGCCGTCCGGAGTGTGCGGCATCGGACATACAAGATGGGCGACACACGGCGAACCGTCTGATATAAATTCCCATCCCCACGGCAACAAGCGTCTTTCCATTGTCCATAACGGAATAATAGAAAATTATGCAAAGCTCAAGATTTTTCTTGAGGAACAGGGTTACAGTTTTGTGAGCCAGACAGACACTGAGACCGTCTCCAAGCTGCTTGATTATTATTATGACGGAGCTCCCGTTGATACCATTATCAGGGCAATCTCCGAGGTCGAAGGATCTTATGCCCTTGGAATTATTTTCAGAGATTTCCCTGACAGGATTTTTGCGGTCAGAAAGGACAGTCCGCTTATAATCGGTGTCGGGGAAGGAGAAAATTTTATAGCATCCGATGTTCCGGCTATACTCAATTATACCAAAAATTACTATCTGCTGGAGCAGGATGAAATTGCGGTAATCAGCCGCGACGAAGTTATTATATATGATATTCACAAGGAGATTGTACACAAGGAACTCCAGACAGCCGATTGGGATGCCGATGCAGCGGAAAAAGGCGGCTATGAGCATTTTATGCTCAAGGAAATTCATGAGCAGCCCACTGCAATCAAGACTACAATCACTCCCAGAATCAATGAAGGGATGCCTGATTTTTCCGAGTGCGGCCTTACCGATGAAATCCTTGCGTCATACCGCAACATATATATAGTCGCCTGCGGTACGGCAATGCATGCCGGCATGGTGGGCAAATACGTTATAGAAAAGCTGGCGCGCACACCGGTAACGGTCGATATGGCATCCGAATTCAGATACAGGGACCCGATTGTGGGAGAAGGAGATCTGGTGATTCTTATTTCCCAGTCAGGAGAGACGGCCGATACCAAGGAGGCCCTGAATATTTCAAAGCGCAAAGGGGCAAAAACGCTTGCGCTTGTGAATGTTAAGGGCTCATCCATAGCAAGGGAAGCGGATATGGTAATGTATACACATGCAGGTCCGGAAATTTCCGTGGCGTCTACCAAGGCCTTTACCGTACAGATTTCAATGATGTATATGCTTGCGTTTAAGCTTGCCTATGCAAAAGGAGTAATCACGGAAGAAAAATGCAGGGAATATGTATCGGAGCTTCTTGAGGTGCCGGCGCTTATAGAAAAATATCTTTCCGATAAAAACGAAGCGCAGTACGCGGCATCAAGGATTATGAACGCAGAAAGCCTTCTATATATAGGAAGGGGGCTTGACTATGCACTGAGCATGGAAGGCTCTCTTAAACTTAAGGAAATTTCCTATATTCATTCGGAAGCTTATGCCGCAGGAGAGCTTAAGCATGGCCCGATTGCGCTTATTTCAGACCAGACGCCTGTAATTGCCATTGCAACCCAGTCAGATGTTCTTGAAAAAACAGTAAGCAACATAGAAGAGGTCAAGTCAAGAGGCGCCAAGGTTGTGCTTATGTGTGGAGAAAACGCACAGATAGGTGAAGGCGTAGCCGATTATGTCATAAGAATTCCGGAGTGTGATAAGCTCCTTATGCCGATAGTAGCCGCAGTGCCGCTGCAGCTTATAGCATATTATACAGCGATTCTCAGAGGAAATGATGTTGACCAGCCGCGCAATCTTGCCAAATCCGTAACGGTGGAGTAGAAGCAAGGGATTTGCCCTGTTGGCCGCAAATAGCTTATATAATAGAGGAATGTGAATGATGAATGAAAATATAATTCGGGAACTTGAGATAGAACAATTGCTTGATTTGGATAAAACCATTGCCGCAGACCTTTTTGAGGGATTTACATATCCGTGGGAGGTACTGGCGGGTATCAAGGATTTCATACTGAAGTTTGGAAATACTCTTTCGAAGGAAGAATTTGACCATCCTTATGAGGATGTATGGATTGCCAAGTCGGCAAGCGTTGCACCGTCAGCATCCGTAAACGGCCCGTGCATAATAGACAGGGGAGCCGAGATAAGGCATTGCGCTTTCATCAGAGGATGCGCAATTGTGGGAGAAGGAGCCGTGGTGGGTAATTCCACGGAGCTGAAAAATGTCGTTCTTTTTAATAAGGTTCAGGTTCCGCATTATAATTATGTGGGCGATTCCGTTCTGGGCTACAAATCCCACATGGGAGCGGGCTCCATCACTTCCAATGTAAAATCCGACAAAACGCTTGTTGAGATAAAAAAAGACGGAATATCCGTTAAAACAGGACTGAAAAAAATGGGAGCAATTATCGGCGACAATGTTGAGGTGGGATGCGGCTCAATCCTCAATCCCGGAACCGTAGTGGGAAGAAATTCCAACATATACCCGCTTTCCAGCGTAAGGGGATATGTTGCTTCAGGAAGCATATACAAGAGCCGCGCGGAGATAGTCCCTAAAGTGCAGAGGTTTCAGGAATGACATCCGGAAAATAAGACGGCTGGCGGATGAATTTCAGCAATAAACGTAAATAATAACGATAACAGGATAGAAAGTTGGGCTGATATATGTCACATATAGACCAGAGCAAAATCAGGAATTTTTGTATAATAGCGCATATCGACCATGGAAAATCAACGCTTGCGGACAGAATTATCGAGAAAACAGGACTACTTACAAGCAGGGAAATGCAGGCTCAGGTTCTTGACAATATGGAGCTTGAGCGTGAAAGAGGAATTACCATCAAGGCACAGACCGTCAGAATCGTGTACAATGCAAAAGACGGTGAGGAGTATATTTTCAATCTTATTGATACTCCCGGTCATGTGGATTTCAATTATGAGGTATCCAGAAGCCTTGCGGCATGTGAAGGCGCCGTTCTTGTTGTGGATGCGGCGCAGGGAATAGAGGCTCAGACCCTTGCCAATGTATATATGGCCATTGACCATAATCTGGAGGTTTTCCCCGTAATAAACAAGATTGATTTGCCCAGCGCAGAGCCTGAACGCGTCAAAGAAGAGATAGAGGATATAATAGGAATAGAGGCTCAGGACGCCCCTCTTATCTCCGCAAAGAACGGTATCAATATCGAAGACGTTCTCGAGGCCATAGTGCATAAGCTGCCTGCACCAACAGGTGACCCGGATGCGCCTCTTTCGGCCCTTATTTTTGATTCGGTATACGATTCCTACAAGGGAGTTATTATTTTCTGCAGGATTAAAGAGGGAACCGTGCGAAAGGGAACGCGTATCAGAATGATGGCAACAGGCGCACAGGCGGACGTTGTTGAGGTAGGATACTTCGGCGCCGGGCAGTTTATTGCATGTGATGAGCTTTCGGCAGGACTTGTAGGATATATTATGGCAGGAATTAAGAATGTGAAGGATACGAGAGTCGGAGATACAATCACCGATGCGGCCAATCCTTGCAGTGAGCCGCTTCCCGGATACAAAAAAGTCAATCCTATGGTTTTCTGCGGTCTTTACCCGGCCGACGGCGCCCATTACGAAGATTTGAAGGATGCACTTGAAAAATTGCAGCTGAACGACGCGTCGCTTTTTTATGAGCCTGAAACTTCGGTAGCCTTGGGCTTCGGCTTCAGATGCGGTTTTCTGGGACTTCTTCATCTGGAAATCATCCAGGAGAGGCTCGAGAGAGAATATAATCTTGACTTGGTTACCACTGCGCCGAGTGTTGTCTATAGGGTTCATAAGACCGACGGAACGGTTATGGAGCTTACCAATCCGTCCAATCTGCCGGACCCGTCGGAGATAGATTACATGGAGGAGCCAGTTGTGGATGCTGAGGTTATGGTTACTTCGGAATACGTAGGAGCAATAATGAAGCTGTGTCAGGAGCGCCGCGGCGAGTATGTGGGGATGGAGTATATCGAGGAAACAAGGGCATTGATAAAATATGTGCTTCCCCTCAACGAAATCATATACGACTTTTTCGATGCGTTGAAATCACGCTCAAGAGGATATGCTTCTTTTGATTACCAGATGAAGGGCTATAAACGGTCAAAGCTTTGCAAGCTTGATATTCTTGTCAACAGGGAAGAGGTTGACGCGCTCTCGTTCATCGTTTTTGAAGAAAGCGCATATGATCGGGGACGCAGGATGTGCGAGAAGCTTAAAGAAGAAATTCCGCGCCAGCTTTTTGAAATTCCAATCCAGGCGGCCATAGGAAGCAAAATTATAGCAAGGGAAACGGTCAAGGCATTGAGAAAGGATGTTCTTGCAAAGTGCTACGGAGGCGATATTTCACGTAAGAAAAAACTTCTCGAAAAGCAGAAGGAAGGCAAGAAACGCATGAGGCAGATAGGCAATGTGGAGATTCCGCAAAAAGCGTTTATGAGCGTGCTTAAGCTTGACGACGAATAAAAGCTGCATTGCGGAAAATCAGTTCGGGAGTGATGTTATGAAATATCTTGAAAATGCAAAAAAACATTTTATTACAATTACAAGACACAGGCATGAGGTGATTAGAAACTGTTTCAGGGCAGGTATAGGCATTCAGGGGCTTTTCCATGATTTGTCGAAGTACTCGCCGGCTGAATTTATTCCGGGTATAAAATACTTTCAGGGTGACAGAAGCCCCAATGAGATGGAGCGTGAGACAATCGGCTATTCGACGGCATGGATGCACCATAAGGGCTGCAATAAGCATCATTATGAATACTGGAATGATTACAGTCCTAAAACAAAGCGCTTAGAAGGCGTTGAGATGCCTGTTAAATACTTTGTGGAAATGATTTGCGACAGAGTTGCGGCAAGCAAGATTTATTACGGAGAAAATTATACCGATGAAGCTCCGCTCAATTATTTTCTGAGCAAAAAAGGCAAAATACTTATTAACGGAAAAACCGAGCGGGAATTGGAAAAGGTTCTGCGCATGCTTGCGGATAAGGGCGAAAAGACGATGTTTGCCTATCTGAGAAAAAAGCTTCGCAAGGACAGAGCGCGCAGATACAAAAAAGCAGTGGCAGGTATTTTTCATTAGAAGCGGGCCTTCTGCATTATGTTTCAGACATAGGGATTGGAATTTACTATGGGAATAAAAAGGCTTGGAATATATGTGCATATTCCGTTCTGTGTTTCCAAATGCGCATACTGTGATTTCTTTTCGGCTCCTGCCGGTGACGAAGTCAAAAGAGATTATATAAACGCTCTGTGCAGGCAGATAGAGTCCGAGGCTTCAAAGCTTGCGCATGAATATGAGGTTGACAGTATATTTTTTGGCGGAGGTACGCCTTCGATTTTAGAAGCGGCACAACTGACGAGCGTTTTAGGCAAAATCCGGCAAAATTTCATGGTCAGTGACCACTGTGAGATAACCGTTGAGTGCAATCCCGGAACAGTGGACAGGAATTTGTTGAAAACGTACAGGGATAACGGAGTGAACAGGCTCAGTTTCGGACTTCAGTCAGTGAATGACGATGAGCTTAAAGCTCTGGGCAGGATACACACATTCAGAGATTTTATGGTTTCTTATGAAAATGCGCTGGGATGCGGATTTGCCAACATAAATATAGATATCATGTCAGGCATACCCGGGCAGACGGTTGCGGGCTGGAAAAAGACGCTGCGTACCGTTGCTGCATTGAGACCGGCGCACATCTACGTGTACAGTCTGATGCTTGAGGAGGGAACGCCGTTATATGAAAGATATAAGTCAGGAGAGGATTTTCCGCTTCCGCTGAGTCCGGTGATGACGGTGAGTGCGTTGTGTGGTATGTTGACTGAAATATT
>CALWMX010000177.1 GCA_944382105.1 uncultured Butyrivibrio sp. | reverse complement strand
ATGACCGGTTGGCTCGCTTCCTACAATGGCATCTGACTTTCTGTACTTGTCCTGTAATCGCCACATCCAGTCTTTGAGGTTTTCAAAACCTTCTCTGCTGTTGCTAAATGTAAAGACCTTTCCAAGTTCAATGCCACGCCAGTCAAAAGCCCTGGCATACTGTGTGGTACTTCCGATATCAATCCCAACCACCAAAGTTGATTCTTTTACTTGATTGATTTTCTGATTTTGTTTACAATTCATTTGTGGGTGTCTCCTTTGAACAATGATTTTATTAACCGGCAAGTTAACAATCATTATTCTATGTGGGACACTCATTTTTTGCAAACCCGCTATTTGTTACTTAACAGGAAAGCTCCTTATTTATATTTATAATAATATTCAACTCCACAACCAAAACCATCATATGCATTAAGATAGTGAAGCACCATAGGTCCGCCTCCCCATTTTGATAAAATCTTAGGGCTCATATGTCCTTCAATTTGATAAATTTGCGTACCCTTAAGTTTTCCAGAATGCAGTCCACTTTTCCAATACACAATTTCTCCGTTGTGATTGGGCGAAGTCTCTTTCTTAAATACAGGATCATTGTACAATGCTGATGGTACACTGTTCAAAGTGTAATATATGTATTTATTAGGATAAATATCACTTAACCATGCGTATGAATGACAATTAAATGTCACAGCTGCAATAGATACTATAATTGCATACGGAGTTTGTGCAACGAGTTCAGCCCAGAATTGATAATTGCAATTTGACGATGTCAGATATTCATCTACCGTAAATGTATACCCACTTGGGCTTCGCAATTCGGTTTCTTTGTATGGATTACCATCCTCATCATATTGTATGATATTGCTTGTCTTAATAGTTGTACATGCCATATCAAGATATGTTGAATCCTTAATTCCATTAAATATCTCTGATTTGTTTTTTTGTATTTTCTTTTCCAGCGCAATGCCAATTAATTCATCGACCTCTTCCGAGTCCATTTCTTGATTTTTAACAGCTAAAATCATTTCCGAGAGATCACATGCATAAATTATTTTAGCATCCTCATGTGCATATTTAAGCAATTCTGGATTATCTATTATTTCATTCGCTGCAACTTCAGGATATTTTTCATTAACCAGTTCAGACCAATCTACTATAGTATTCTCAGGAATATTTATTGTTTTATAATATTTCACTACTGTTTCAATACAATCATGCCTCAATAAAAGTTCTCTTAATGCATTACAATTTTTAATTAATATATTAAACCCTGTCTGCATATCAGAATAAATATATAATGTGCCCATTAAGGGATATTCAACTACAGCGTTCATTAATTCTTCAGAAGATAACTTATCAATAATTTCATCTGGGATCTGACACGCTTCAACCCTTTCTGTTTCAGTAAATAATTTTTTCCATTCTTCATCCGAAGGAGTTAAAGGATAAACAATTTCACCATCAATTATCCAATCGGTATTTGTAGTAATTATCTTTTCATTTTTAATTATTTCGTCATTTCCTAAAGCATAGGAAATATATACTCTTCCCGTTATTAGCAATATTACACAAAATAAAGTAACCACTTTTTTATTCATAGACATTTCCTCCATTCAAATTTCGGCAGTATCAGTCCAACAGATATGGAACTTTTTTCATATTTGTAATACCGTTTCCATCTCATGTTTTGCAGTCTCCGTTGGCGCTGTCACATTTTCGGTCACAGCTTCCGTCTCTTCGGTTTTAACAGTTGTCTCATCATCCGTTCTGTTTATTAATCTTTCACTGTTTCTGCTGCAGGCTGAAAATGCAATTATCTCAAGTCCTATACATAATATAGCAGCTGTTTTCTTATATTTTTTTCATAATAAATTTCCCCCTCTCTTTTCATTTGCCAAATTTCAGTTTTTATTTTTCAATGGACTGTTTCATACAAATCTATTACAAAACCTTTTTTCATACTCTCATTACATTTTGTAATTATCCGCCAATAAATTATTTATCCCATAGACTGTTTACGGATTTAGCCGCCCCGAACATTGAAACGCTGTCGTATATACGAATATTATTTTCCGTTCTGTATTCCTTCATCTCGTCCGTCTTTGCAATTACATTCTCCCTTTGCTCGTCCGTCAGTCCGGAATATACAACATCCTGTGCAAGAATTATCTCAAGTATGGCATCTTTTCCTATAGCCGAAACACCGTTTTTTTCATCGGAAACCTCCCTTGACATATACTCATCATATACGGATTGGGCAAAGTCCTCTTTTTCAAACAAATAGTCGAAACCGTTCACCACATTGATAACATTATCAAAACCTTCCTGCCATGTATTGAATAGTGTAAAATCGGCGACCGCCTGATGCGACATACAAAATTCAAGCAGCTCATGCGAACTTATCTTCTCGGCAACGCTCTCAGGCATCAGCATTGCCGCCCTGTATTGAGGTCCTGTCAAGTCCTGACCGAATTTTTCATATCCGGCAATAAGTTTTCCGTTATCAATCCAGTCGTCCTCATTTTCGTTCAGATAATCGGAATATTCATTGGATATGACATCATAGCTTCTGGTTTCTCCCTCATCTTTCGTCCAGATGGGCTCTGATTCAATTGCATTTGTTTCCATGATATCAGCACTCTTTTTTGTGCATCCTGTAACAGCTATTGTCAGCAACAGCAACGAAACAAAAATAAATCTTTTTATGTACAAACTGTCTCCTTTTATTATTACTTCCCTGCACTATATCATCCTACTGGCAACGCTATATTACCGTATAGTATTTTTCCGTTTTCTCCTCTTGGCAGCACATACACATGGCTGACTTTAATCAGTCTGCCGTTAATGCCTGTTTTCTTCGTCACATAGCTGCGCACGCACTCGATATCATCGTCGTTTATTTCACCGCTTTCGGTTTCCAGCACTATATGTATGCCGTCGGCTCTTTCAACGCAGGCGCTGGCCACGTTAAGCTCATCTTTAATCA
>CALWMX010000176.1 GCA_944382105.1 uncultured Butyrivibrio sp. | reverse complement strand
AGCGCCAGTCTGGGCAGAACAAAGCTTGGGCTTTACGAGCCGTCGCACGGTTCGGCGCCTGACATTGCAGGTAAAAATATTGCAAATCCTATTGCCACGATACTTTCGGCGGCAATGATGCTGCGTTATTCGCTTGATTTGGATGAAGCTGCGGATGCAATAGAAGCAGCAGTTTCCAAGGTGTTAAAGGAAGGCTACAGAACCACGGATATAATGTCGGATGGCATGAAACTTATTGGAACCAGCCAGATGGGCGATTTGATTGCGCAAAGAGTATGAAAACAGTGACAGGAAAGGACTAAGATATATGAAAAGCGATTCAGTAAAAAAAGGAGTACAGCAGGCTCCGCACAGATCATTATTCAATGCATTGGGATTTACCAAAGAGGAAATGGAAAAGCCGCTTGTAGGTATTGTAAGTTCTCAGAGCGAGATTATTCCGGGGCATGTCAATCTGGATAAAATAGTTGAAGCTGTCAAGCTGGGAGTTGCAATGGCAGGAGGAACTCCTGTGGTCGTTCCTGCAATTGCGGTCTGTGACGGCATTGCAATGGGACATGTAGGAATGAAATATTCGCTTGTAACGAGGGATTTAATTGCGGATTCAACGGAATGCCTTGCAACGGCCCATCAGTTCGACGCGCTTGTTATGGTTCCTAACTGTGATAAAAACGTTCCGGGACTTCTGATGGCTGCCGCAAGAATTAATGTTCCTACTGTTTTTGTAAGCGGAGGCCCTATGCTTGCAGGCCGTGTAAAAGGCTGCAAGACAAGTCTTTCAAGTATGTTCGAGGCTGTGGGCGCGTACACGGCAGGGAAAATAACGGCAGACGAGCTTGATGAGTATGAGAACAAGGCATGTCCTACATGCGGCTCATGTTCAGGAATGTATACCGCCAACAGTATGAACTGTCTGACCGAAGCAATCGGAATGGGTCTGCAGGGAAACGGAACGATTCCGGCCGTGTATTCCGACAGAATTAAGCTTGCAAAACATGCAGGAATGAAAGTCATGGAGCTCCTCGAAAAAAATATAAGACCGCTTGATATAATGACCGAGAAGGCATTTATGAATGCGCTCACTGTCGATATGGCGTTAGGCTGTTCAACCAATACGATGCTTCATCTTCCGGCTATTGCCAGAGAGGCGGGAGTTGAGTTAAACCTTGACATTGCCAATGAAATAAGCGCTAAAACTCCTAATCTTTGTCATCTTGCACCTGCGGGACATACATATATGGAAGAGCTGAATGAGGCAGGCGGAGTCTATGCCGTGATGAATGAGTTGTCTAAGAAGAACCTCCTTAATCTTGACCTTATTACGGCAACGGGCAGGACTGTCGGGGAGAATATCAAAGATTGTATAAACAAAAATCCTGATGTTATCAGACCTGTTGATAATCCTTACAGCGTTACGGGAGGTATTGCGGTTCTCAGAGGAAATATCGCTCCCGATTCATGCGTCGTTAAACGCTCGGCTGTGGTGGAGGAAATGCTTGTACATGAAGGTCCGGCGAGAGTATTCGACTGCGAGGAGGATGCAATAGATGCAATAAAGGGCGGCAGAATTGTTCCGGGCGATGTTGTTGTAATAAGATATGAAGGTCCTAAAGGCGGTCCGGGAATGCGTGAGATGCTCAATCCCACATCCGCAATTGCGGGAATGGGGCTTGGCTCAAGCGGTGCTCTTATAACTGACGGACGTTTTTCCGGAGCTTCAAGAGGAGCTTCAATAGGACACGTGTCGCCGGAGGCAGCGGTTGGCGGCCCGATTGCCTTGATTGAGGAGGGGGATATCATAAGCATTGATATTCCTGCCAACACAATCAATGTTAAGGTAAGCGACGAGGAGCTTGCCGCCAGAAAAGCAAAATGGCAGCCGAGAGAGCCGAAAGTCACAAAAGGATATCTTGCGCGTTACGCCAAGATGGTAACATCGGCAGACAAAGGCGCTGTGCTTGAGATAAAATAATCCGGTGCTGCAAAGTGTGCAGCGGTATGCGGATTTTGTATAATATATAGTGATTAGGATATTTGGAGAAAGAAACAATGCAGCTTACAGGTTCACAGATAATAATCGAGTGTCTTAAAGAGCAGGGAGTGGATACCGTATTCGGATATCCGGGAGGAGCCATTCTCAATGTCTATGACGAGCTTTATAAGCATTCGGATGAGATAACGCATATACTTACCTCCCATGAACAGGGAGCGTCACATGCAGCGGACGGATACGCGAGGGCTACCGGCAAGGTTGGAGTGTGCTTTGCAACCTCAGGTCCCGGAGCTACCAATCTGGTTACGGGAATTGCCACGGCTTATATGGATTCCGTTCCGGTTGTGGCAATAACATGTAATGTTGGCGTTCCGCTTCTTGGAAGGGACAGCTTTCAGGAAATAGATATCACCGGCGTTACGCTTCCTATTACCAAGTATAATTATATTGTCAAAGACATAACAAAACTTGCGGATATAATAAGGGATGCTTTCCGAATTGCCAAAACAGGACGGCCGGGCCCTGTTCTTGTGGATATTCCGAAGGATATCACTGCGCAGAAAACAGAATATAAATACGCGGAGCCGGTAAAAATTGAACGTGATAAGTCTCATATAACCCAAGAAGCGATTGATACGGCGGTAAATATGATTAACAGCGCTTCAAAACCGTTTGTTTTTGTAGGAGGAGGCGCGGTAATATCAGGCGCGAGCCGGGAGCTGGCAGAGTTTGTTGATACCATAGATGCACCAGTAGCGGACTCACTTATGGGAAAAGGCGCTTTTGACGGACGCAGCGACAGATATACGGGAATGCTCGGAATGCACGGAACAAAGACGTCAAATTTCGGCGTAATGGAATGTGACCTTCTGGTGGTTGCAGGCGCAAGATTTTCAGACCGCGTTACCGGAGACACAAAACGGTTCGCACCTAATGCACGCATATTACGGTTCGATATAGACCCGGCTGAAATAAACAAAAATATCCATGTGGATGTCTGCGTTATAGGTGATATTAAGGAGATACTTAAAGCTGTCAATGCAAAGCTTGAGAAAAAGGACCATTCCGAATGGATGGCGCATATCTCGGATATGAAAGAGAAATATCCGCTTAAATACAATCAGGATATTCTGACAGGTCCGTATGTGGTTGAGAAAATATACGAAGTGACGGATGGCAATGCTCTGATTACCACAGAAGTGGGACAGCATCAGATGTGGACCGCACAATATTATAAATTCAGCGAACCCGGAACTTTTCTTACATCCGGAGGGCTCGGAACGATGGGATACGGACTCGGCGCATCAATAGGAGCAAAAATGGGATGCAAGGACAAGACTGTCATTAATATTGCAGGAGACGGATGCTTCCGAATGAACATGAATGAACTTGCTACCGCCACACGTTATAATATACCCATTATTGAGATTGTAATCAACAATCATGTCCTCGGAATGGTGAGACAGTGGCAGACTCTGTACTATGGCGAGAGATATTCTTATACTGTGCTGAATGACAATGTTGACTATATGAAGGTCGCGGAGGCCATGGGAGCAAAGGCTTTCAGAGTTACCTCCAAGGAGGAGTTTGAACCGGCGTTACGCCAGGCCATTGAACTGAATATACCATGTCTGATTGACTGTCAGATTGAAAAGGATGACAAGGTGTTCCCTATGGTGTCGCCCGGAGCATCGCTTTCAGACACATTCGACGAAATATAAGACAATCCCCCGTAATCCGATGTTGCGGGGGAAATTTATTAAAAAGAAGTGTATTTATATGACCATTATTGAACGATTATCACAGCTTCGCCGGCTTATGGCGGATAATAGTATAGACGCCTATATTATCGTTACGGATGATTTTCACGGTTCTGAATATGTGGGAAGCTATTTCAAAGAAAGAGAGTTTATGTCAGGCTTTACCGGTTCTGCGGGGACTCTTGTAGTTCTCGGAGATTGGGCGGGACTTTGGACCGACGGAAGATATTTCATTCAGGCCGCATCCCAGCTTGAAGGCAGTTCAATAGAGCTTATGCGCATGTATGAACCGGACGTTCCCGCAATCCCGGAATTTCTCAGTGAAAAGCTTCAGCCGGGAACACGTGTGGGTTTTGACGGACGTACGGTAAGCATTTCCTTTGCGCGTGAGCTTGAAAAGAAATTATCTCCTTCGGATATTTCATTTGTGTGGGATATTGATTTGGTAGATTTTATATGGAAGGACAGGCCGGCTGTTTCTGCCGAACCCGTATGGGAGCTTGACATAAAATATACAGGACTTTCCAGAGCCGAAAAGCTTTCTATGGTCCGGGAAAAAATGCGTGAGAATAAAGCCGGCATACTTATTATAACGGCGCTTGACGAGATTGCGTGGCTTTTGAACCTAAGGGGAAATGATGTCCGGTGTACTCCGGTTTTCCTTGCATATATGCTTATAACGGAGGACGGCGCAGCGCTTTATGTCCGGAACTCGATAATCAATCATAAAATCAGAGACGATCTTGAAAATGATAATATAAAGCTCAATGACTATGATGCAATATACAACGACCTTGCAGGTGTGTGCCGGGAAGAATCCGTCATGCTCGACACAGCTTCTGTCAATTACAGAATTTTGCAGAGCCTTCCCGAGAATGCTAGAGTCATTGAACGGCAAAGTCCTGTAATTTTCATGAAAGCCGTAAAGACAAACACAGAGCAGGAAAATATCAGGTGTGCCCATATTAAGGACGGAGTGGCAGTTACAAAATTTATATACTGGCTGAAAACCAATGTGCCGATTGAACGCATTACGGAGCTTGATGCGGCGGCAAAGCTTGAACAGTTCAGAAGAAGTATGGACGGTTTTATTGAGTCAAGCTTTGATTCTATTATAGCATATGGCGCCCACGGCGCTATTGTCCACTATGAACCGACGCCCGGGACAAATGTTGTGATGAAACCGGAGGGATTGTGCCTTACGGATACGGGAGCCCATTATATGGAGGGAACGACGGATATCACAAGAACCGTTCCGTTAGGGCCTCTCACTGATGAGGAACGGAGAGCGTATACTATAGTTCTGAGAGGACACCTAAAGCTTGGCGCCGCCGTGTTCACAAAAGGGGTGTCCGGTCCGAATCTTGATTGCCTCGCAAGGGGACCTTTGTGGGAGAACGGAATGGATTTTAATCACGGTACAGGACACGGCGTTGGATATCTTCTCAATGTGCATGAAGGACCTCAGAGAATCCATTGGAGAATTAAGGAGAAACCGGTTCCGTTTGAAGCAGGAATGGTTGTTTCCAATGAGCCGGGGTTTTATGTTGAAGGTAAATTCGGTGTGCGCCATGAAAATCTCGAGCTTGTGTGTAACGGAGAACGCAGTGATTACGGGCAGATTATGTATTTTGATGCTTTGACTCTTGTTCCTTTTGATAAGGATGCAATAGATATATCTCTGATGTCGGATAATGAGATAAAATTACTCAACAGATACCATAAGAAAGTTTATGATGCCATATCACCGTGGTTTGAGGGTGACGAACTGAGATGGCTTCAAAAATATACGGCACCGTTGTGATGTAAGCGATGCCGTTTTAAAACACCGCAGCCCGAAAGGGCGGCGGTGTTTTCAGATAAGTTTATTTAAGTGCGGCATTAATCATATCAATCCTCCCAAGGGCGTATTCTGTATTTTACCCCCAGGCTGTCGCATATTTTCTGACATTCCTTTTCTTCCTCCGCGGTGATGGTGGTGGAAACGGTGGTCATAACCACATTCGGTACATATTTGACGGCTTTTTTCGCAAAATCAAGCATGGCGTCAAAGGATTCTATTCCGAATTTGCTTCGTGTCAGTTCGTAGTAACGCTCTTTGTCAGGTGTGTTAAGACTTATGGAAACCGTATCGATAAGCCCCTCAAGCTCGGGGGTGATGTCACGGTTATTAATAAGGCTGCCCAGACCGTTGGTGTTGATACGGATTTTTTTATCATATGTTTTTTTGACATAGCCGGCGACTTTAAGAAGAACATCAATCCGCTCCGTAGGCTCGCCGAAGCCGCAGAAAACTACCTCATCATAGTCGTCCATGTTAAAATTATCAAAGTCGGCTATTACTTCCCCAACAGTTGGTTCCTTTTCAAGCCACAGCACTCCGGAGTCCTCCATGTGGTCCCTTGTCTGGCGCAGACAGAAAGTGCAGGCGCAGGGACATTTGTTGGTAAGATTAACATATAGATTGTTGTGGACCTTGTATAAAATAGTCATTGTAAAAACCTCTTTCCTATTTAAGTGTGTGTAAAATCTCCTCAAAGCATACTCCGTCGGTAGGAGGTATGTC
Source organism: uncultured Butyrivibrio sp. (assembly GCA_944382105.1). Lineage (GTDB taxonomy): Bacteria > Bacillota > Clostridia > Lachnospirales > Lachnospiraceae > Eshraghiella. The sequence goes on along the minus strand of CALWMX010000176.1, from coordinate 20,140 downwards.
GAAGGCTTCCGTGACCGCAATACAGTCTCTCACAAACGCGGAGGCTTTACGTACGGAAGATGTAAAATCAATATTGTGAACGCTGTCGGCCGCAATAATTGCCGAGAAAACATCGCCGGTTCCGGAACGCTCATGACCTACGCGTTTTTGCCGAAGCAAGTGTGGCTCCTTCCCTTTTTCGCAAATTATGTTGGTTACCATTGAGCCGTTTCTGATTCCGGTGATTACGACTTTGTCCGCACCGATGTCTATGAGTTTGTCCGCGATGCAAAAATAATCAGCCTGTTTAAATCTGTCCGGGGTGTATGGTGTATCGGTCAGGATACATGCCTCGGTGAGATTGGGTGTCAGTATATCGGCATGGTGTACAAGCTCTTTCATACGCCGGCACATATCGGTGGTGTAGGTGGGATAGGGCTTGCCGTTGTCGCCCATGACAGGGTCGATTATAATGGTGGTGTTGTCGTCTGCAAAATCTCTGATAAATCTGTCAACAATCTCTATCTGCTTTGCAGAACCCAGAAAACCTGTAAGTATGCCGTCAAAACGGAGGCCAATGGCTTTCCATTTGTCTATATAAGGCTGCATTCTGTCAGTATAGTCGTCAAAAAAATAATCCTCAAATCCGGTATGGGTTGAAAAAATTGACGTAGGAACCGGACAGCATTGTATCCGGAGCTGGGATATAATCGGAAGCGCTACGGCCACAGAACAGCGGCCGAAACCGGAAATGTCGTTGATTACCGCTATTTTGTTTTGTTTGTTGTGGTTTGTGGTGTTCATAATATGTCAGTATATCATTTTGCTGGAATATGTCAAATATCCAGATTGCATATATGCAGGCATACCAGCATAATCAGAACAGACATCTTGCCCATGACATAAGATATTTAATCAAAAGCATTTTCGCCTTGCGCGACAAGGTATATTCCGTAGGAGTAACGTTATATGGATTGTAATTTAAAGAATTGTCCTTTGTAACGGCGGAACATATTTTTTCTCCTTTGTAAAATTCTGTTGTAAAATAATAAATACAGTATATCACCCCTGAAAAAATAAACAATTATATGATTATTAAATTATTATAAAAAAATTCTAAAATCCGTACCTATTGACGGAATACTTCTTTTGACGTAAAATAAAATATAATGTTTTATTCTGAAATTGTTATGCCGCTTGTCAGGCATGCACCGGAATAACAGAATATTTTTTACAGGAGGCACATTAAAGTGGGAAGAATTTACAACTTTTCGGCCGGGCCGGCAGTATTGCCTGAAGAGGTACTGCAAGAGGCTGCCGATGAAATGTTAGACTACAGGGGATGCGGAATGTCCGTTATGGAGATGAGCCACCGCTCCAAAGTCTATGAAACCATTATTAAGGAGGCCGAGGCCGACTTAAGGGAAATTATGAATATACCTGACAATTATAAGGTACTTTTCCTTCAGGGCGGAGCTTCACAGCAGTTTGCCATGATCCCGATGAATCTTATGAAAAACAGAAAAGCAGGATACATAGTAACGGGACAGTGGGCTAAAAAAGCATTTCAGGAGGCCAAGATATACGGTGAGGCAATTGAGCTTGCATCATCGGCAGACAAGACATTTTCTTACATTCCTGACTGCTCTGACCTTGATATACCTGAGGATTGTGATTATGTATATATCTGTGAGAACAACACAATCTACGGAACCAAATTTAAACCCCCTCCTGATACCAAGGGACATACATTGGTTGCCGACGTTTCGTCATGTTTTCTTTCGGAACCTGTTGACGTTACAAAATACGGCGTAATCTACGGCGGTGTTCAGAAAAATATCGGTCCGGCCGGTGTTGTTATCGTAATTATAAGGGAAGATTTAATCACGGAGGATACGCTTCCGGGAACTCCGACCATGCTCAAATACAAAATACATGCTGACAACAATTCGCTTTACAATACTCCGCCTGCTTACGGCATTTATATCTGCGGTAAGGTCTTTAAATGGATAAAAAAGATGGGCGGTCTTACGGCGATGAAGGAGCGCAACGAGAAAAAGGCAAAAATCCTCTACGATTTTCTTGATGAAAGCAAGATGTTTAAGGGAACCGTTGTCAAGAAGGACCGTTCGCTTATGAATGTTCCGTTTGTGACCGGAGATGCAGAGCTTGACGCCAAATTTGTAGCGGAGGCTAAGGCAGCGGGCTTCGAGAACCTTAAAGGCCACAGAACAGTAGGCGGAATGAGAGCAAGCATATATAATGCGATGCCAATCGAGGGCGTTGAGAAATTAGTTGAGTTTATGAGAAAATTTGAAAAGGAAAACGCTGAATAATAATCCCCTGTTCCGCTGCATATGCTCCGGGATAGTTGAGAGTCTCTTGGGAATTATTTAGCAGGAGGATATTACAATGGTAAAATATAATTGCTTGAATCCGATTTCAGAGGTCGGATTAGCGCGTTTGACAGGTGATTACGCAAAAACGGATAATTTTGACGAAGCTGACGTTGTTCTTGTGAGAAGTGCCGCAATGCACGACATGGAGCTGTCAGATAAGCTTTTGGCTATAGCAAGGGCAGGTGCCGGTGTTAACAACATCCCACTTGATAAATGTGCCGACAAAGGTATAGTAGTATTTAATACACCGGGAGCCAATGCAAACGGAGTCAAAGAGCTTGTGATTGCGGCAATGATTGTTGCATCAAGGAATTTGGTTGCCGCTAACGGATGGGTCAATGACAATAAAAATGACGAAAATATCGGCAAGACAATGGAAAAAGCCAAATCCAAATTTGCGGGAAAAGAAATCAAAGGCAAAAAATTAGGCGTTATCGGCCTCGGGGCTATCGGCGTGCTTGTTGCCAATGCCGCCATCGGACTTGGAATGGAGGTTGTGGGCTGCGACCCGTTCCTCTCGGTACAGAATGCCCTGAATCTTTCAGGAAAAGTTACAGTGGTGAAGACAAGGGAAGAAATTTTTTCTTCCTGTGACTATATAACCGTTCACACGCCTCTTTTGGACGACACAAGAGAGATGATTAATAAAAATACAATCGACATGATGAAAGACGGAGTAATCCTTCTTAATTTTGCAAGGGATTTGCTTGTGTCGGCGGATGATGTTGCCGCTGCTTTGGAGAGCGGCAAAGTTGCGGCGTATGCCACTGACTTCCCTACGCCTAAGCTTGCCAATACAAAAGGATGTATAGCATTTCCTCATCTCGGGGCCTCAACGGCAGAATCAGAGGATAACTGTGCATGCATGGCAGTGGATGAAATTATGGACTATGTTGAGAACGGAAACATCCGCAATTCGGTAAATTTCCCTGCCTGTGACATGGGCAGATGCAATGCCGCGGGAAGGATTGCGGTTCTTCATAAGAATGAGCCGAACATTATCAGCGGACTGACGACAGCATTCGGAAGTGAAGGAATCAACATCGAAAAGATGATAAACCAGAGCCGCGGCGAGTATGCATATTCGCTTCTTGACATTGATGAGGCCGGAGCTGCCCACATTGCAGAAGAGATTGCGCAAAAAGACGGAATACTTAAGGTGCGTGTAATTAAATAACATGAATGGTGAGTCGGGCGGTTTTTGCCGCCCGGCTTATAATAGTTTTTCAGACAAAAGGAGTAGAAATGGCTGATATTAAACCATTTAAATGTATCAGACCTGCGGCGGAATTTGCCATGGACGTTGCGGCGCTGCCCTATGATGTATATAACAGAAAAGAAGCATGTGAAGCGGTTAAAGGCAGGCCTTTATCATTTCTTAATATTGACAGGGCAGAAACGCAGTTTGATGAGAGCGTGGATACTTATGCTGACTGTGTATATGATAAAGCGAAAGAGCTTCTCGACCGGGAAATATCCGAAGGCGTTTTTGTACGCGACGAAGACGATGCATTTTATATATATGAGCTGACGATGGACGGGCGGGCACAGACAGGAATTGTTGCATGCGCTTCAATCGACGATTACCTTGAAAACAGAATCAAAAAGCACGAAAAAACAAGAGCGGACAAGGAAGAAGACAGAATCAGACATGTTGACCGCACAAGCGCGCAGACGGGCCCTGTTTTTCTTGCATACCGTGCCAATGATATAATTAATAGAATTGTTGCTGCAAACAGCAGGAACATACCGCTTTATGATTTTATTTCCGATGACGGAATAAGGCATAGAGTGTGGAAAATCGGCAATGCTGGTGATATAAAGCAGCTCAGGGAGCAGTTTTCTTTAATCAATTCGATATATATTGCCGACGGACATCACAGAGCCGCTTCGGCCGTCAGAGTAGGACTTAAAAGAAGAGACGCCAATCCGGAATATACCGGTGATGAAGAGTTCAATTATTTCCTTTCGGTGCTTTTTCCTGACGACCAGCTTATGATAATGTCATATAATCGTGTAGTCAAGGATTTGAATGGCTACAGTGAAGAGGAATTTCTTGAAGCGGTATCAAAATATTTTACAGTTGAGGAGAAGGGAAGAAAAGCTTTTTATCCGGAGAAAAAGGGAAGCTTCGGAATGTACATGAACGGTACATGGTATCTTTTAACCGCAAAGGAAAGCGTGATGTCGGATGACCCGGTAGACGGACTGGACGTGGCCGTTTTACAGGATTATCTGCTTACGCCGATATTGGGAATAGGTGACCCGAGGACGGACAGGAGAATTGACTTTGTGGGAGGAATCAGAGGACTTGCGGAGCTTGAAAGAAGAGCTGACAGTGATATGAAGCTTGCTTTTTCAATGTATCCCACATCAATCGGAGAGCTTTTTGCAGTGGCGGATGCGGATATGCTCATGCCGCCTAAATCAACATGGTTTGAACCGAAGCTCAGAAGCGGACTGTTTATACACATGATTTAGTGAGAACATATACATGACCGCTTGGCGGGGTACTTACAGGATGAGCGCAAAATACGGTATTCAGGAGGAAAGATGGGAAAGAAAAACTATGGTTTGATACAGTTTATTGTCGGATTGGTGATGCTTGTTGTTGGTTTTTATCTCTTTTCCGACAAGGTAGTTGTCACGACCGGTTTCGGATTCGCTTTTGGCAGATATAATATAAGGGGAGGACTTGTTATCGTTCCGCTGATTGCAGGCATTGTATGGTGGTTTGTGAATCCCAGGTCGGTCTGGGCAAAAATTGTCACCGTGCTCGGACTGGTGCTTATAATCGCATCCGTTGTCGTAAATACACGTTTTTACTTTCATGACAGCCTGTACAACTACATTATAATGTTCGTTCTTATGGCCGGCGGCGCCGGGCTGCTTATAAAAGTGCTTTTTGGAAAGCCTAATGACAAATAAAAGGAGAGAGGGTTATGAACAAGAAATTATATGATTTGATGAATTGGCCTGATATCGAAGGTATTGTGTACTCTGACACTGTGCATCCGAAGAAAATGCTGGGGCAGCATTTAACCGGAAAGGGACTGTTAATTCAATGTTTCCGTCCGGGAGCCGTCAAGGCATATGTAATCGAAAAAGAAAACGGCAAAAAACATTTAATGGAAATGGTGGATCCGGAAGGTTTTTTTGCCGTACTCATAAACTCCAGAAAAGAAATTGAATATACCCTTTTGTATCAGTTCGAGGATAAGTCTACTCTCGAAACGGCTGATATATATAATTATCCGTCGATGCTTGACGTAGGGAAACTGAATGCATTTAATGCGGGAACCAACTACAACGCATACGAAATTTTAGGAGCCCATGTAAAAAAGGTCGGTAAAACCAAGGGTGTTCTTTTTGCGGTGTGGGCGCCAAATGCGCTGCGTGTAAGTGTCGTAGGAGATTTTAACGCTTGGGACGGCAGGCTTCATCAGATGGAACTTGTTGACGGCACGGGAGTGTTTGAGCTTTTTATTCCCGACGTGAAACCGGGCGATATATACAAATACGAGATCAGAATAAAAGGCGGTGCGGTAGTGCTTAAGGCGGACCCGTACGCTTTCAGTGCCGAGCTTCGTCCCAATACGGCATCCGTTGTCTACGACCGGAAAAATTATAAGTGGCAGGATGACGAGTGGATAAAAAAACGCAAGACGGATAAATATAAGAAAAAACCCGTATCGATTCTTGAAATTCATGCAGGTTCATTCAGGACGCCGGATGACGACAGGGAATTTTATAATTACAGAGAGCTGGCACCTCTTGTTATTGATTATGTGCGCAAAATGAAATATACGCATATAGAACTTATGCCGGTGATGGAGCATCCTTTTGACGGCTCATGGGGATATCAGGTAACGGGATATTATGCTCCTACCGCAAGGTACGGAACACCCGATGATTTTAAATATTTTATGGATGAGATGCACAAAGCGGACATCGGCGTTATTTTAGACTGGGTTCCGGCACATTTCCCGAAGGATGCATTCGGACTTGCCAGATTTGACGGGACATGCCTTTATGAACATCTTGACCCGCGTCAGGGAGAACATCCTGATTGGGGAACGCTTATATATAATTACGGAAGACCTGAGGTTATAGATTTCCTCATATCCAATGCCATATTCTGGACAAAAGAATATCATGCCGACGGAATACGGATGGATGCGGTTGCATCAATGCTTTATCTTGATTACGGAAAAAGGGACGGTCAGTGGGTTGCCAATATTTACGGAGGCAATGAAAATCTTGAGGCTGTTGAGTTCCTCAAGACCTTGAGCGTTCAATACAATAAGCATTCGGACGGAGCGCTTCTCATAGCGGAGGAGTCCACTGCATGGCCGAAGGTCACAGGCGATGTAAGGGACGGCGGCCTTGGGTTTGATTATAAGTGGAATATGGGCTGGATGAATGATTTCCTGGATTTTATGAGCTGCGACCCTCTGTTCAGAAAAGGAAGATATAACGAGCTTACATTCAGCATGATTTATGCCTACAGTGAGGATTTTATTCTTGTGCTTTCGCATGATGAGGTTGTACACGGGAAATGTTCCATGCTCAACAAAATGCCGGGGGCAGCCAAGACCGAAAAAATGGACAATCTGCGCGCGGCATATGGCTTTATGTTTACACATCCGGGCAAGAAACTGCTTTTTATGGGACAGGATTTCGGTATGGAAAACGAATGGTGGGAGGCAAGACAGATTGACTGGGAGCTTGCCGAACTTCCGGAAAACGCACAGCTTATGGATTATGTCAGGGATTTGAATGAGCTGTACCGTAATGAGCCGGCGCTGCATGAGCTTGATTATACACCGGACGGTTTTGAATGGATTAACAACATCTCCGCCAACGAGTGCATAGTGGTGTTTGTGAGAAAGGCTTCCAATGGAGACGAGCTGTTGGTTGTGGCCAACTTTACGCCTGTGGAGAGAGCAAAGTATAAAATCGGCGTGCCGCATATGGGCAAGTACAAAGAAATTTTTAACAGCGACAGCGTAAAATACGGCGGAAGCGGAAGCGTTAATGCCAGAGTAATAAGCTCCAAAAAGGATGAGTGTGACGGCAGAGAAGATTCCATCAGACTCACCGTACCACCGATGGGCGTCAGCATCCTGCGTTATTCCTATGCGGATACGACCCCTAAAAAACGGCCGAAAAAGGCATCTGAAGCAAAGAATACGAGTAAAACAACGGCAAAAACAGTTTCTGTTAAAAAGAAAACTGCCGAGAAAAGGTAAAGAATAATGGACAGATTAATTACAGCTGCGGCGTTCTGGAGTGAGGAAAACTGGAAAAATATATTTGAAACCATTCTCGACTGGTTTATGACAGTGGGAAAGAATCTTATAATTGCAGTAGTCATACTGATTGTGGGCAATAAACTTATCAAATGGGCTTTAAAGCTTGTGGGAAATTCATTTAAAAAGACCAAAATGGAGCCCATTGTAGCAAAATTCCTTTTGTCATTAATCAAATTTGCGCTTTATTTTGTCATTGCAATAGTCGTTATAGGAATATTGGGAATCCCCACAACCTCTCTTGTGGCCGCTCTGAGCGCGGCAGGTCTGACAATCGGTCTTGCATTGCAGGGAAGTCTGTCAAACTTTGCGGGCGGAGTTCTGATTCTTTTATTTAAGCCCTTTGTTATAGGTGATTACATTAAGGAAGACAGTCACGGCAACGAAGGCACGGTAACAGGGATTGATTTGTTCTATACAAAGATACTTACCGGTGATAATAAGGCTGTTGTGATTCCAAACGGGACGCTGGCAAATGCCAGCCTGACAAATTATACAGCTCAGGAAAAGCGACGCGTTGAGCTGAAAATAGGCATAAGCTATGACTCGGATATCAAATTTGCAAAGCAGACGCTTTTAGACGTGATTAACAATACCGAAACGGTGTTTAAAGACGAAGACATAGTTGTTGCCGTAGACAGTCTGGACGAAAGCCAGATAACGATGGTAACCAGAGTCTGGGCTTCCACGGAGCAATATTGGAATACAAGGTGGGAGCTGCTTGAGAAATTTAAAGAAGCCTTCGACCGGAATGGTATAGAAATTCCGTTTAACCAGTTGTCGGTGACTATCAATGATAAACAGGGGTAGCCGGATTTGAACAAAAAGAAGAAGACATTAAAAGTAAGAAAAAAGAATAAAAAGACGCTGATGCCGGGAATTATTTTGGTGATAAGCGCCCTTCTGCTTGGTTCGCTGGTGATTATTTTTGTCTATCAGACAAGACACATAACACAGATATCCGGTGCGGACCCTGCAAACCGGAATCTTGAAGGAGGATATCCTCTGCCGTCCGAGCTTATAGCTTCGGATAAGAATACATATTTCGGATATACGGATATTCCGGATTTTATTTTCAGCAGGATGGAAGGAGCTTCATATACAGAGGATGCGCCCGTAAGCAGGGATGAGCTGTGCTATATGACTGTTCTTTACTGGGGAACGGATAAGGCTGCCCATAAGGGCGAGCTGATAGTCAATAAAGCCATTGCAGAGGACGTTTCGGATATATTTTATGAGCTTTATAAGGCTTCATATCCAATCGAGAGCATAAAACTTATAGACGAGTACGGCGGAAGCGATGAGGTGTCAATGGCCAATAACAACACAAGCTGCTTTAACTCCAGAAAAATAAAAGGAAGCAGCGATTGGTCCATGCATGCATACGGACTGGCTATAGACATCAACCCGCTTTATAATCCGTATGTGGGAGCGGACGGCACGGTGCTGCCGGTAACGGCCGATGAATATGTAAACCGCGATAACAATTTTGTCATGAAAATCGATACCGAGGATTATGCATACAGGCTTTTTACCGAGCACGGTTTTGTCTGGGGAGGCTCATGGGAAAGCCCCAAAGACTACCAGCACTTTGAAAAAAGTCAATAACAGGGCGGATGTATTCTTTATATCCGCCCTGTAAGAAATGCAAACCGGAGCGCAAGCTCGTCTAAAATTCTGCTTCTCAGTCTCCTGGGATAAAATACTTTGGTTATAACTCCGGGAAAGTACCGGTCATCCGCAAAGAGCCTCAGCATACGTCTGTTTTTGATGTCAAGCTTTCCGCCCATCGTCAGGTAAAAATCCTTTATTATATCGTGAAAATCTGCAAATCCGCCTCCCAAAAGAAGATATTTTATCCTCCATAGCCACAGCCCCAGAAAGGACTGGTTGGAGGCTGTTACAGCGCTTTGGTGGCGTCTGTAGAATGCACACGGTCTTTCATCGCATACGATATTGGCATATACCGAATACAGCATACTCATCCATGTACCGCGCCCCGTACAGAAAGACGGTTTATTATTGTTAAGCAGTTCAAGGGCAGAACGGTTGACGGCCATTGTAAATTCAAGTCCGCACACCTCAAAGATAGTGTCCTTGAGTGAAATGCTGCATACGGGCAAATCGGAGCTTTTATTTTTCGGGGGTATATGTGCGGGGCGTGCGTTCCTGACAGGCTTCAGTTCCTCATCGCATATTGTGTAGCCGCCGTAATATGCCGCGGGCACATCTGACGGGAGCTTTGAAAGCATATCGACAGCCCGTTCGATTTTATCCTCAAACCATATGTCGTCCTGGTCGCTGAAAAAATAGAAATCAGCGTCCGGAGCCATATCAGTCAGAGCGTAAAAACATTTGGGATAGCCCAGATTACCTTTATTGTCATCGCTTATAAAGCGGATTCTGGAATCTGTTTTCGCTAATTCTTTTACAATCTGCTTTGTGCTGTCGTCAGAACCGTCATCCCTCACCAATAGCTCAAAATCAGTAAATGTCTGGCGCAGTATGCTTTCTATCTGAGCTTTTATATATTTTTCGCCGTTGTAAGCGGAGAGCAGTACCACCGCATTAGGCCTGTCCGAATAACTCATACGTAAAATCCTTTATAATCATTGTGTCAATCGTTCATATAAGCGTCGTATTCCTTGATTGCCTCAAGCATCGCCTTTGGTCCCGGAGCGCCCTTGGTAAGCCGCTTCTCAACACATGTTTTCAGGCTTATGGCTTCGTATATATCCTCCTCAAATACGGGGGAAACCGATTTATAATCCTCAAGAGGAAGCTCGTCAAGGGAAATGCCTTTGTCAATGCACATGAGCACAAGACGGCCTATTATCCCGTGTGCATCGCGGAATGCAACTCCGTGATTGACCAGATAATCGGCTGCATCCGTTGCGTTGGTAAATCCGTTTCTTGCACTGGCTTCCATAACGTCCTTGTTAAAGGTCATTGTATCAATCATTCCCGTAAAGAGCGCTATGCAGCCTTTTGTTGTATCTATTGCGTCAAATGTAAGCTCTTTATCCTCCTGCATGTCTTTGTTGTATGCAAGAGGAAGGCCTTTCATGGTAGTAAGTATGGACATGAGAGCTCCGTAAACCCGGCCCGTTTTGCCGCGCACAAGCTCCGCAATGTCGGGATTTTTTTTCTGAGGCATAATTGAACTTCCGGTGCTGTACGCATCGTCAAGCTCTATGAATCTGTATTCATTAGTGTTCCATATGATAATTTCCTCGGAAAAACGGCTCAGATGCATCATTATTGTGGAAAGAGCGCTGAGAAGCTCTATGATGTAATCCCTGTCGGATACCGAATCCATGCTGTTGGAGGTTGCTCCCGCAAACTTTAGAAAGTCCGCAGAGAAATCCCTGTCAAGAGGGTATGTTGTTCCTGCAAGAGCTCCTGCGCCGAGAGGGCAGTAGTTCATTCTGTCATATATATCACTGAGCCTGCCTCTGTCGCGTCTGAACATTTCAAAATAAGCGCCGAAATGATGTGCTGCGGTTACGGGCTGCGCCTTCTGGAGATGTGTGAAACCGGGCATATATGTCTCAATATTTTCTTTCATAATCCTAAGGATTACTGCAAGAAGATTTTTGAGAAGCCCGTCAATTTCTTTAATTTCATCGCGTATATACAGCTTCATGTCCAGTGCAACCTGATCGTTCCGGCTTCTTCCGGTATGGAGCTTTTTGCCGGTGTCACCGATTCGTTCAATAAGGGTTGCCTCCACAAATGAATGTATATCTTCGTATTCCGGGCTGATTTCAAGCGTGCCGTTTTCGATATCGGTTTTTATGCTTTCAAGACCGTTCAGTATTGCAAAACGTTCTTCATTTGTGACAATTCCCTGCTTTGCAAGCATATTAACGTGTGCAATGCTGCCGTCGATATCCTGTCTGTAGAATTTCCGGTCAAAAGACAAGGATTCATTAAAATTGTGTACAAGCTGATTGGTTTCCTTGGTAAATCTTCCGCCCCAAAGTTTCATTATTCAACATCCTTTCTAATCTTAATCTTCTGATTCTTTTGATTTTGCTTTTGTGTTATCGTTTAAAGACGGCTTTGCAGGCCTTGCGTCAGCAAAAGCGGATATAGCGCCATCTTCGGTAATTTCTTTTTTGAATCGTACTCTGAAAAATATGCAGCCGCATATTAGCAGAAGGCTTATAACCGACAGTATTATGCCGGATTTGAGCCCGCGCGGAACATATCTGAATTCTACTGTGTGAGAACCCTCTTCCAAATAGACCGCGATAAAGGCATCGTTGCCGGTTGAGGTGTAGTCAGTCTCTTTGCCGTCCACATATACGGTATAACCTTCATCATAAGGTATTGAGGTGTACAAAAGACCGTTGGTTTTGGCAGTTACGCTTCCTTTGATATAAGTGTCGTCATATTCCGAAATTTCAAGACCTTCATCGGACAGTGCATCATAAAGCTGTACGAATTTATCCGTATCCAACACATATGCGTACATCTGAAGACTTTCGCTGCCGCCGTCGGAGCTGCTTACGTGGATAACCGAGCCTTCAGATACATAGCCCAAATCAATCATCCTTCCGTGATTTATGCCTGAGTAGGTTTCCGATACTCCGTTGACAGTTACGGTAGCCGACTCGATTGCGGTATTCATAATAAACATGTAAAGATATTCATCCTTTTCCGCGGTTATCGTAGCGGAGCTGGAATCATCCTGAAAGGTTATTCTGTAGAATAAATCGTCAATACCTGCGGCGGCTTTTGCGAAATCATTCTGGATTATAAACGGGTTAGGGTTGCTGTCGGATATGAAATTCCCGTTAAAATCAGACGGAACCATGAAGCCCAACGGAAGAGCGTAATTATTCTTATACAGATATTCTCCGTCCTCAATGTCAACAAGGGAAAAAATTTCGCTTCCGTTTATTTCCCTGTTGCTGAGAAAATACTTTATATTAAAAATAGAATATACAAGCGGGGTTCCGCCGTTGACGGCATAAGCGTTGGTGGAATGCTCAAGCCCCATGTCGTCATAAAAGCTTGTGAGAGAAGCGTACGCCGTGGATGAGAATACCGAGCCGCCGTGGAAATTATGCCATGCAGAGTCGTTTTTCGAACGGTATCCCCGGTATTTGGTGGTTCTGTAGAAGGAATTCTCCCCTTCAATCGCTTCGGCTTCATCAAGGAGCGTACTGACGCTCTCGTAATCCCTGAGATATGCGGAGCGCGACGTGGTGGAATATCCGGTATTGTCCATATTGACCGTTGCCTCTATTATTGACACTGCAAAGAGCACAACCGCCAGTATCTCAGAGCACACCTTTTTACGTCTTGCAATAAGCGCAATGAGCATATATATTGCAATGAAAACAGCAGTGACGTAAAGTATTCTGAAATCCATATCTTCGTCACTTACGATGGTATTGCCTATATAAATCAGGAAAAGCATTACTCCCCAGAAGCTTCCGGCTATCTGGGAATTTTTATAATTCCTGATATTGTTAAATGCGTCATAGCAAATGCTCAGAAGCAGAAAAATATAAATAAACGACTGGCGGCACGGAAGCGAGTTGGGATAGTGGAACCCGTGCCATATAAAGTTTGGTATGTTCATATTGAAAGCCACAAGAAAAATTACAAGCGCAATGACCTTCATTATTTTCTCGCGGAGAGGTATTTTGTTCGTCATTATATAAAGCGGAAAAAGCACCAGAACCGCTACCCCGCAGTAAATGTTCGGCATATGGTCAAGCCCCAGGCTTACAGGAGTGTTGATAAGGTGACGCTTGAAAATTGTTATAAACGAAAAATACCGGGTAAGAGTCTGCGGGAAATTTATGTTGCCGGACGCGGTATACTCCAGCGCATATATTTCAGGTAGAAGCAAAACGGCTGCAAGAGCTCCTGCCATAAGCGAATACATGACAAAACGTCCGATTGTCTTTCCGTAGTAAGATTTATCCTGCGGCACAGGCCGTGATATTATAAGCACAAGAAAATATATTACCATCGAGAGACAAACCATTATTGAAATATAATAATTGGAAAGAATTGTAAGTCCCAGTGTGATTGTGTATAAAAGCCCCTTGCCCTCGTTAACTAACTTTTCCAGTCCAAGGACTACAAGAGGCAGCAGAAGCACACAGTCAAGCCACATAAGATTCCAGCTGTACGCTGCAATAAATGCGGAAAGAGCATAGAAAAGACCGAATACTGCGGCGCTTAAATGGCGTTTGCTGTTATGCTTGCACAGATAATAGGTAAAGGTAAAGCCGGAAGCCGCAATTTTAAGGATAATGATTGAATTCATTATCTCTATCATGTATTTTTGAGGGAAAAGGGCAATAAACCAGTTGACCGGACTGGAAAGATAATATCCGAAAACCGCAAGGAAGTTGGTTCCCATGCCTATGTCCCAACTGTAATACAGACTGCCCCCCGTGCGTATTTTCTCCCAAAGCTCAGAGAAAAAAGGGCAGTATTGATGATACATGTCGGATCTTAAATAGCAGTTGTCACCAAAAGGATATATGTCTCTTATGATAAAAATCGCTATCATTATGACAAGCGGTACTACGAATGACATAATATATACTGCTTTGCCGTGGGTCAAATCACGGAGAGCCATAAGCTTATCCTGATTGTCGTTCTGTTTTGGCGTCGTATCAGCCATAATAACCTCCTTAAAAAGTCATTTATCTTTTTTCCTGAATATAAGAAATTTACTGGCAAAATAGTTGAAAATTACAACAAACACTGCCGCGATAACTTTGGCAACAAGTTCGTTCATGAGGAAGACCTTTACGGTCAGTGCGAGAAAACCCGTTTCAAACAACAGAGACAGCAGCCTTGCGCCTATAAATGTAACAAATTCCGACAACAGCACTTCCGGAGCGAAGCTTTTGCTTTCAAACACGAAAAGCTTGTTGGTTACGAATGCGAAGACTACTGCGGCAATCCACGCGACAACATTATAAACAATGGGGTCTATTGAGGTGAATCTGTAAAAAAGATAATACACCGCATAGTTGACAACCGTGGTAAGAACGCCGAATATAATATATGTTATTGTTTCTTTATTGATAAGTTTATTGATGAGTTGTTTCATCAGCTGTAACCTCACGGCATTTCAGGACTGTGCCCTTGGCATTGTTATTTTCGTTATTGCATCCATTGTCATTATCCATATTGCTTTCTTTGGCAATATAGATAGGACGGTGTTTTATTTCGGTGAAAATTCTTGCTATATATTCTCCGGTAATCCCGATGGAAAGCTCTATAATTCCGCCCAGAAAAAGAAGAATTATAAGCGTTGACGCATATCCGGGCGCATCAATTCCGACGGCAAGGGTTCTTATTAATATAAAGAGCGCGTATACCACGGCAATTGCAAAAATAATAAATCCCATAACGGACAGGACCTTAAGAGGAACCACGGAGAAAGAAAAAATACCGTCCATGGCATAGCGAGTCAGACCCCTGAAACTCCATTTGGTTGTGCCGAGCGTCCTTTCCACATTTTCGTAAGGAATCCATTCGGTGTCAAAGCCCACCCAGCTGAATATGCCTTTTGAAAAACGCTGACGTTCAGAAACCGATACGATTGCGTTGACCATCTGGCGTGACATAATACGGTAATCAACAGCGCCGTAGGGCATTTTTACATCGGTAAGCTTATTGTTGAATTTATAAAAAGCCTGTGAAAAAAAGCTGCGGATTCTGCGCTCACCTTTACGCGTAGTTCGGTAAGCAGCGCAGCAGTCATGTCCGGCGTCAATGCTTTCAATCATTTTCGGTATGAGTGCGGGCGGATGCTGCAAATCCGCATCCATGACAATCACATAGTCGCCCGTGGAGGCGCTCAGTCCGGCATACATACCGGCTTCTTTTCCGAAGTTCCGGGAAAATGATATATATCGGACATTATCATACGAAGCCGCCATTCCTTTGAGAATAATCAGTGTGTCATCGCGGCTGCCGTCATTTATGAAAATATATCTGAACGAACAGTCGGGAATACCTGACACCACGGCCTGCGTTTCTTTATAATAGGTTGTAAGTACGTCCTGTTCATTATAGCATGGAACGATTATATCGATTTTTTTCATACTGACCCGCTTTCCTGCTTTTTATACGCAATCTGCTTTATTATATATTAATTTGATGTTTCAGTCAAGTTTTGGCAATTCCGGAAAAAACTGTAAAATATATGCTTCTGTGCAATCATCAAAAATATTGCCATGGTTCACTGATTTTATGTGGGAAGCCGGAAAACAGTATTATGTTTTTAAAATTTTATCCGATAATAAAAATAAGGGAATATTTTCCAGGCCAAAGGGAATTGGCCGTATATAAAATCAAGGAGGAATTTGATATGAGTATGGTGGGAAACACAGGTTATGCACAAGCAGCCGGAAGTAAGATTTCCGGGCAGCCGGCATCAACGTCAGCCGTAAATGAGGCTGCGGGCAAAACAACGGCAAAAACCGTGAAGGGCGTCACTACATACGGAGATGCCAAGCTGAGTGATAAGGCAATGGAGTATTATAAATCGCTTATTGCCAAATACGGAAATATGAATTTTGTCCTTGTGGCATCCGACAAAAAGGCGGAAGCGGAGGCCATAAAGGGAAGCTTTGCCACGCCCGGCAGAATGACGGTTCTTATTGATGAAGAGAAAATCGAGAGAATGGCATCCGACGAAAATTACCGCAGGCAGATTGAAGCAACCATTGCAAATGCAGCATCGGGAATCAATCAGATGTTTTCGCAGATAGCTTCAACCGGGGTTAAGGTAAAGGCTTACGGGATAACCGTTGACGATAACGGTATGGCCGGATATTTTGCCGTAGTTGATAAGGCTCTGGAAATACAGAGAGAGCATATTGAAGAAAAGAAGGAAGAGAAGCTTCAGCAGAAAATTGAGGAGCGCAGGGAAGCCCAACAGGAGCTTTTGAACGGAAAGTATTTTGAGGATGAAGATACGGTTACGATAACGGCCGGTTCCATCGAAGAGCTTATCAGAAAATTGCAGGAATACGGTTACAGCAGCCTTGCGGATTCTGTTCTCACGGACGAGGAAAAGCTTGTAGGTCAGTCGTTCGATTTTTCGGTTTAAAAAATGCTTGATTTGTTCACGTCGTAATGTTATAATGTCAGTCGGTGTATTGCGCCGGCTGGCATTTTTTGTGCCAAGGTACAAGGAAAGCGGAGATGCCTGCATTTCCATTTGCCGCCGCACACCAAATAACCACGCCTTGCCGATGATATCCGGTTGGTGCCGTTGCTCATGGTTGCCGGAGGTACGCAGGCGGAAGAATATAACCAATGGAGGTATTAAAATGAGCGTTATTTCAATGAAACAGTTACTTGAAGCCGGTGTTCATTTCGGACATCAGACCAGAAGATGGAACCCTAAAATGGCAGAGTACATCTACACCGAGAGAAACGGTATTTATATCATCGATTTGCAGAAATCGGTTGTTAAGGTGGACGAGGCTTATAATGCAGTTTACGATATTGCAGAGCAGGGCGGAACGATTCTTTTTGTAGGTACCAAGAAGCAGGCTCAGGACGCGGTTAAGTCCGAGGCAGAGCGCTGCGGAATGTATTATGTCAATGAGAGATGGCTCGGCGGTATGCTGACCAATTTCAAGACTATCCAGAGCAGAATCCAGAGATTAAAAGATATTGAAAAGATGGAAGAGGACGGAATATTCGAAGTTCTTCCTAAGAAAGAAGTTATTCAGCTTAAGAAGGAACAGGAGAAGCTTCAGAAAAACCTTGGCGGTATCAAGGATATGAAGAGAATTCCTGATGCTATTTTCGTCGTGGACCCTAAGAAAGAGAGCATCTGCGTACAGGAGGCTCATATTCTCGGAATTCCTCTTATCGGTATTGTTGATACAAACTGCGATCCGGAAGAACTTGATTATGTCATTCCGGGCAATGATGACGCAATCAGAGCAGTTAAGCTTATTGTTTCAAAGATGGCTGATGCGGTTATCGCAGCTAATCAGGGTGAGACTGCCGAAGAGTACGAAGACATAGTTGCCGAAGAAGCGGCACAGGCGGAAGCTGAGGCAGAGGAAACCGAAGACGCACAGACAGAGGAAGCTGAAACTGTAGAGGCGTAATTCAGTATATATCCATGCGGATGCAGATGGCATCCCAAGCGATTTAATCAGAATAAGGAGGATTTTATAATGGCAGCAATTACTGCAGCAATGGTAAAAGAATTGAGAGAAATGACAGGCGCCGGAATGATGGACTGCAAGAAAGCTCTTGGAGAGACAGACGGCGATATGGATAAAGCAGTGGAGTTCCTCAGGGAGAACGGACTTGCCAAGGCAGCTAAGAAAGCCGGCAGGATTGCAGCAGAAGGACTTGTCAAGGTTGTAGTTGACGGAGACAGAAATGCGGCAATCGTTGAGGTAAATTCGGAGACCGACTTTGTAGCAAAAAATGCAGACTTTGCAGCGTATGTCGAGGAGGTTGCCAATCAGGCGCTCACAACGGACGCAGCTGATATTGATGCATTTATGAAAGAAACCTGGAAGGCTGATACAACCAAGACTGTTGAGGAAGCGCTTGCAGGCAAAATCGCGGTTATCGGAGAAAACCTTAAAATCAGAAGATTTGAGAAGGTTGCCCTTGACGGCGGATGCGTAGTGTCATATACGCATGGCGGCGGAAGAATCGGCGTTCTCGTAATCGCCGATACGGATGTTGTCAATGACGATGTTAAAGAGGCGCTTAAGAACGTGGCAATGCAGATTGCGGCGCTTAATCCTAAGTATACAAGCCGCAGCGACGTAGATCAGGATTATATCGAGAGCGAAAAGAAGGTTCTTCTTGCAGAAGCTAAGAATGAGAAACCTGACGCTAACGAGAAGATGCTTGACGGAATTGTCAACGGACGTATCAATAAGCAGCTTAAAGAAATCTGCCTTATGGATCAGGTATATGTTAAGGCCGAGGACGGAAAACAGTCCGTTGCAGCTTATCTTTCCGATGTATCTAAAAAAGTCGGAAGCGATATCAAGGTTGTCAAATTCATACGTTTTGAGACAGGCGAAGGCCTTGAAAAGAAGAACGAGGATTTTGCGGCGGAAGTAGCGGCACAGATGGCTGGAAACTAAGTGAATTAAGTTCGAAGGACGCAGATGAATTTTAGTTGGAAGCTATGCAGCGTTGCTTAGAGAACTGAGCCTGAAAGGCAAAGGTGAGGTTAGCAACAGTCGCATGGGAATGTAATCTCATAACTTAAAAGGTGCTTAAGGCCCTTGAAAATACCGTAAAACGGGCGTTTTCAAGGGCTTTTTGTAGTTTTGCAGGGTTAGTGTATCTTACTTCAAATTTTCATAAATTATCAGCAGAAGAAACAGGGATACCGGAAGATTGCCCGAAAGGTTCCTTTTGAAATGATAGGAAAAAAGACTCCTTCTCCGATATGACAAGAGAAAAATTCCCCTGCTTCCCAAATGAGGGAGCGGGGCTGGTCATAGGTGAGAGGAAATGTAAAGATGATAAGGAGGGATTCGATGAAGTACCGTAAATTACCCCATGGAAATGAACAAATCAGTATTATCGGCCTTGGCAACAGTTCGCTTGGCACATTGGGTGAGGCAGAAGCGGAAAAGACGGTTGCTATGGCGGTGGAGAATGGTATCAACTATTTTGATATGGCTGCTGGGGATGCCACACCTTTCCCAGCTTATGGCCGGGCTGTTTCCGGCTGCCGGGATAAAGTGTTCTTCCAGGTTCACTTTGGTGCAGATTACCGCAGCGGAAAATATGGCTGGACGCTGGACTTGGACGAAATCAAGCGCTCGATTGACTGGCAGCTGAAAGCCCTGCAGACGGATTACATAGACTTCGGCTTTATCCATTGTATTGATGAGGCGTCTGATTTGGAAACTGCCATCGCACATGGAACCATTTCCTATATGGAGGATTTGAAGCGTCAGGGCGTGATTCGTCACATCGGCCTGTCCTCTCACACGCCCGCCGTGGTAGAACAGGTTCTGGATATGCACATTTTGGATATGCTGATGTTCAGCATCAATCCTGCGTATGACTATCGCCACGGCGAATACGCCATCGGCAGCGGGGATGAGCGGGCTGCGCTGTACCGCCGGTGTGAAGCGGAAGGAGTAGGGATTTCAGTTATGAAAGCATTTAGTGGCGGCCAGCTGCTGGATGCGAAAACCTCACCCTTCGGCAAAGCGCTGACAGTATACCAGTGTATGCAATATGCATTGGACCGCCCCGGCGTACTGACCGTGCTGCCAGGTGTGAGGAACCGGGAAGATTTGAAACGAATTTTAGGCTACCTCAACGGCGCCGAAGAGGAAAAGGATTATTCCGTTTTGGGCAGCTTTGCGCCGGGGGAGTCCAGCGGCGTCTGCGTTTACTGCAACCACTGCCAGCCTTGCCCGGCTGGTTTGGATGTGGGACTCATCAACA
>CALWMX010000175.1 GCA_944382105.1 uncultured Butyrivibrio sp. | reverse complement strand
TTCAAACGGCGTAGTCTGTTCCTTCTTCTTCCTTTTATTGTTCCATTCTTTTCTTCGGTTTTACCGATTTATTTTTATGCTGGATAAGCTGCGATAACTCGATCATTCGGAATGTTATCAAAGTAGAAATGATTTTTCTTGATTCTGCTTTCTCGAATGGATTTCATGTGCTTCGGATAGTTTGTAGTGTTACAGTTTCCATGAATATACTGCTAAATGTAATTAATCAATGCCTGTTCAGGCGCAACACTATATTCTGCAAGTTTACTGATTTTTTCGTTACTGTCACACTCATTAATACTTGTATTCATTGTTATTATCCTTTCTGTTTAGTCAATCCGTTCTCCATTCATTTCGAAAACATCAATATCCAGTTCATCGGGATCGCTCTTGTAATAAGTATCATTCTGAATGATCCACTCCCTTGCTGCTTCTGCCTTTTTCTTTGACGAAAAGACTCCGACAACATAACGATCCCCAATACATCCACCGTTCAACACATATACTTTCTGTCCGATTTTCCGTTTCATCTTGACTGCTCCTTATACCACTTTACATTTTCCAGTTCTTCACCATTTAGGATCAATTCGCTGCTTTCTGTCAACTTGAAAATTGCCTGTGCGTCTGTTGCTCTGATACACTCAATGAGTGCATTTTGATACCAAATCTTTCTGCCGACAAATCTGTGCTTTTTTCTCTTCTCATTTTCCTGATCCCAATAGCCTTCAGGCGCATGATGAAAAGAAGGATTTTCCATGTACTGCATTATTACGCTCCAATCATCTGATACAGCTTTTCCATTCCTTGCAAAACCTTGTCACAATCATCCTTGCAACGATCATGACACTTAATGAATTACTCCATGTCCAGCTTTTCCAAAATGTCCATATATCCGTGATACTTGCCCATGTTGTGTGCTGCATTAATAAAATGTGTTGCGTTTTTCCGCTTGTTCTCTCCAAGAGAATTAATTTCCTTTACAGCGGACTCGATACATTCCATACACTTTATAACCAATGTTCCAATCTGATTCTCTTTCATGTTTACATTCTCCTATTAAACATACTGTACATACCAGCCACAAGGAAGTTGCCAAATACTTTTTCCAATCTGCTCTTTACACTGTTCCTCTGTAAGTCCATCTGAGCATTCATTTTCACTCTGCAATAGCTTTTCCCATGTCTGGAATGTAAAGAAACCCATATCGTACATCATAAGATAATCCGTTTCATCATTTAATGGATTTTTTGATAAACTCACAAGCAAATTCATCAATTCTTCCGTTGCCTGTAAATTATTCCGATATAGAATATTTGGCATACTCTGTGATACATCATAAATAAACTGTTTATCCATTTTATATCTTTCTTTCATTTCTTGTTATGCTCCTTCTTGAATCCTCTGTACGGCTCTCGAAAACTGTACCTTATGTTTTCCATTCCCTTTGCCGTAAAATCGCCGCATTCCTTACACCAATTTTCCGCTGCCGTCTGCGTCTTAAATCCTTCAAGCAAATGTCCATCTGGCGATACTGCGTAAAACTCTCTGCATACTGGATACCAGTAAATGAGAATATTGTTGATCTGCTTTACCTTATGTCGTGACATAGTTCGATTTACTTTCATTTTTCCGTTACCGTCCGTTTCTGGCTCTCTCAGCCCTTATTATACAATTCTATAATTATATGTCGTTATTGTCTGGCTTCCATCAATCATTTCAAGCTGCGTTTCCTGTTCGTCAATTCCAGCCCATTCACACACAATCTTTTTATACTGATCATCATTCCATACTTGACTATCAGCTACAATATAACCATAACAAGATTCAATCTCTTTTCCGTTATCATCCAGTTCAATTACACAAAATTCCTTGCCACAACCTAACCAGATTTCACCATAATGTTTTGCGCCATTTTTATACTGATCTATGCAATACACAACTTCAACATAATCTCCTTGATGATATCCACTAACACTTTCACTTGTCCATGTTTTTCCAGTGATAATTGTTAAGAAGGCTGCAATATCGTCTGGATCGTTTTCATCAGCATTCTTTGCCCATTCTTTCAACAAATGACATTTATGTGAATTATAAGCAATTCCAAAATCCTGCATGACTTCTTTATAGCTGCTGTAATTATTCCAGCCACCAATATTGTCAAATTCATTGATAATATTTTCTGCTTGATCCTGTACGCTTTTATATTCCTCTATGTTAAATCCGCTGATCCGTCCATAACCATCATTAGAAATAATGAAAAGGGTATTGCAATAATCTCCGCTTGCACTTGTCAAACCGTCATCTTCAAAGTAAAAACTAAAATCATAATCATCAGGCGCAACTTCACGAATAATATATTTTTTCATTTTTCCATTCTCCTATTCAAATTTTACTGTTTAATTACTCCGCAATCCATATACAAATTTCCGTTCTTAATAAAATGATCATCTATATAACGGAATTTTACAGCATGGACTCTATTGACTTCCTGCATAACTTGCTTCCAAGTACACTTACCACGATCAATATAGATTTTCCACAATGCGCCACCATCAACAAATTCATATTCTTTAATAGCTACATAGGGCATACAACACATATCCAAACAACTTTTTAACCGTTCTACATGGTTTTGATCTGTGTATTTAATCAACATCAATCTGCGTTTTTCCATTGTTTCTCACTCCCTAAATAATGCCGTTCTCTCTAAATTCTTCCGTCAAGCCGTATCTCTTGCCCAGCTTTTCAAAATAGCTATTCCAAGCTGCCAATTCTCCGTAACTGTAATTATGATTTTCAAAATCAGATTGCCATTCAATAGCCTTCTGTCTGGCTGCGTTTTTCCGTTTCTGGTATTCGCTCATGTTCGTTTCTCCTTTAGTGCGCTCTGTTGTAGTAGATTTCCATTCCATACTGTGAAGGCTTCGCCTTCTGCCATACACAATAGATATAGCTGCCACAACGGACTAACAGTGCGTCTTTTCCGTAATACTTTTCTTTCATGCCTTTGACTGATCCGCTGGCTGAAAAGTTCGGGAATGCGTCAATGTGTAGCCGTCTGCCCTCTGTTACTGGCAAATATCTGACTCTCATTTTTCCACGTTCCTTTACTGCCACTTTCCAAAAACTATGGTATTGTTCGGGCTTTTTCTGTTGTATCTCCAAAAAGTACACTCCAAGCCGATTCCCTGATCCGTTACCTTCATACAGTCAAATGCTTTTTGAAAACCGTTTGCAATACGGCTTGCCTTGCGCTTGATCTCTGCAATGGTTTTTCCGCTTATGGTTTTTCCGTAAAGCTGCGCCGTCAACATGATTTACACCGCCTTTTGAAGTGCCTGATACTGTTTCTTATCCATGCCGCAAAATGCTTTAATGTGTTTGCCTGTGGTCTGCGTCCAGCCGTCCCACAACTTTTCCAGTTTTCCATCAGGCAAGCGGCGCATGATAGGCGTGTTATAGCTTACAAGCGTTTCCACGCTGTTTTCATCAATGATAACTCTTGCTTTTCCGTAAAAGCTGGCTCTTCCGTCAATGGGATGCAATTCATAGATTTTCATGATCAATTCTCCTTTTTCCCTCTGTTCCGTTTTTCCAAAACTTCTTGAAGTCTAACCTTCTTGTTTTTCCGTTTATCCGTTTCGCCTTTTTTGATCCTTGTGGATTTTCCAGCTTCTAAAAGCCGTTTGTCCATGTCGTATTTATAGGCGTTTTCTCTCATGGTCTGTGAATAGAATTTTTCCGTTGTCTTTGTTCGGTTGCACAATCCAAACTCCGCTTTATATTCCTCTATGGTCATGCTATGGCTTTCTCTGATATGGCTTCCAAGTCTGTTATAGGATCGTCCGCAAATGTGGCAAATCACTTTCCCGCTTTCATCATGCTCCACTTTTCCAGCTTCGGGCAATGAGTAAACCTTGCCGCCGCTTTTGAAATACTTGTAACAGCCCTGACACAATCCGTTATAGCTGCGCTGTGTGATTTTTCCGCATTTCGGGCAAACCATTTCTTTTTCACTCCCTTTTATTCCTCTTCACTGTCATAGTCCGATACTTTTACAAAATACCTTCCAGCATAGAAAAATGATTTTTTGTGATCCGATTCCATACAAATCTCAATGCAAGGAACACCGCAAATTAAATAAATCATAGTCAATTCTCCGCAAGCATTTTTTTGATCTGCTTTTTATACAGCTTTTCCGCTTCGGCTCTGTCCGTCTTAAACTCTGTAATAATCGTTTTGTCGTTCTGTTCGTGATCTACAATATAAATACTTCCAATTTGGCTTTCAATCTCATAAAGCCACGCTTTAAAACCATTAATATTACTTTCAGAAATAAGATACATTTCACAATCAATTTTCCGCTTTTCCATTTTCAAAATCTCCTTTTCTTTTATTTATTGTTATTTAATATGCGCCATTCATACCATATTCCAAACGCTTTACAACTGTTTCCAGTTCGGCGGCGCATTGCTTCAGGATCGTTCTATTGACATTTTCAAGCTGCGTTTCGTTCTGGATCATACTTTCAATTTTTCCGCTGTACTCTTTGATATATCGGCAAATTGCCGCCGTATTGACTGAATCATATGCACTGGATTTTCTTTTCTGGATCGTCATTTTCCCTTAAACTCCTTTAAACCGGTTTAAATGTTCCACAACTAAATGTTTCTAGTTTTTTTAATGCTCTTATATTCGTTTCATATACTGATACATGAAACAAAAAATTATTGTCATAATCTGCTGTAATTGATAATCTAAAGCCCTTTGTTTTTCTAATTGCTCCCTTATATGGAAGAATTTCAACTTTTTCAATCTTTGCTGTATTACATATAATTAATTTATTAGGCATTTTAAAAATGATATTATTATAATTTTTCAAATGTAATGTTGACATAGTTTCAATCCCTTTTTAATTTTTAAAATTTAAATAATCTGTTCTAATAATTATTGTCTTTAATTATTTGTTTAACTTCTTCATCATTATCAAAAAAAGTTAAACCGCCGTTAATAGAACATGCATTTATTTTATTTTCCATCAAATTATATTCAATTAAATCATTTTTTCTCAATTTAATATATAAAAGTCCATTACTTATAAATAACTCACCATCTTTAATTGCTTCAAAATTTATGTTTTTTGACAATGTGCAATATTCTAATTTATATAATTTCATTTATTTTACATTCCTTTCTTTTCGTGTCCTATTTTATAATCACACGGTAAATTATTCATAAATAAATATAAAAAGCTATCAATAGTTAAATAATCAGGATCACTAATGTCTCTATGATTACATTCAATTCTAATCATTCCATCTTCTAAATAAACATTAAATCGTCTGTAATCTCCATCACGTTTTAAATTTTTAATGTGTCCGTATTTTTCTAATCTTTTCCAAATAGTATATTCTTTCATTTTCTATTCTCTTTTATTCTATAATTACATTTTTATTTTTCTGTTTTTATCCATATTAATGACGATATAATAAATATTATAAGATAATAAATTATTGACGAAAAAATTTTTCCCCATGCTGCACCAAGATCAGAAGCACCAGCCTTACCAATTATTAACAGGAAAGTTATAAAAGCTATTGTACCACTAATTTTATGAATAATAATTATTTTATGTTTTTTCTTTTTTGATGTATAATAATTTTTATTGATCATGTTTATTTCTCCGTTTCTGCCTTTATCGGCTCTCTGTGTTTTTCGATCATGACGGCTGCGCTTGTGTTCTCCCTGTATTCTTTCAAACGCTGCTTTGCTTCCGCTCTGGTGTATTCGCTGCATTCGCATTCCCAACCGTAACCATAGTTTGTCATAATGTCCCAACGATCAATAGTTTTCCGCTGATACGCCATTTTTAAAATCTCCCTTCCATTAAATAAAGTTTTCTTGTATTCCCAATGTAAAACGATCAATAATATGTTTTGTTCCGTATCCGTCAAATAAAATTAAATCGTGTCTTGTCAAATATCCATTTACAAAATTAAATTGCTTTCTTGTTGTTCTGTTATATGATTCTATATAATCAAATACTTTCTTTTTATCAGCTTGTAAAAAACGTGCTTTTGCATGTATTCAATAATAATTTTATAATTCATGTTCATTTCTCCATTTTATAACATAGTAATTAAATCAAATTCAAAATTGCAAATTGCTTTATACTTTGGATCATGTTCATTGTTTATATCGCTTTTCCACTGTCTGAAAGTTTCCAGTATTTCCGCAATTAATTCCTTCGGGCTGATATATTCCAAATCTTTCAGAATGGTATAATAAACGCCGTTTTGATCCATGCGCTGCATAAAGTCAACCACTTTTTTAAATGTGCGATTGTCTTGCTCTGTAATTCTCATATGTGCGCCTTCTTTCCGTTGCTTTTGGTTTTTCCGTTTTGGTATTCACTGGAACGGAAAACGGCGGTTTTCCGCTCTGTCAATATCGAGCTTCTTTCTTGCTTTTCTGGTTATCATTCGCAATGATCCACTTCGCCGCTATTAATAGCCGTTAAAATTGCATTTAACTCATTGCAAATATATCTATACTGACGGCGAAGCATTTTGTTTAATTCTTCCGCTTTATATGCTTTATGGTTATACGCCGCTTGTCTGTATCCCTTCAATTCAATTTCTGGATCAAATAACCAGCGGTTTAAATTATCGCTTGCATACTGGTAAACTTTCGCAATCTCCATATATTTTGCAAAGTGTTCATTTTTTCGTTTCACGCTCCAATTAATAGCCTTTACCATATCGGCTGCGGCTCTCAGTTTAGAAACGCTGTAACAGGCTTTTGCAATCTCCATTTTTCCGCTGCTCCTTTCTCTTTAAAATGTTGCGTTGTCGTATTGCTTTTGTGTGATCTCTCCCGACTTGCAAAGGGAGTCAATAAAACAAGCCCATTCAAATTGTACTTTGCAATAATCAGCCCTTCTTGCTTTCAAATATGCGCCTCTGTTACCATCATAAACACATTCAATAAAAGCCTTTTTAATATCTGCCGTTTTCATAGCTGCGCCGCCTTTCTTATTTGTTGATCTGCTGGATAAATTCATTTAACAGGGCTTTTACTTCGGCTTCTCGCTGCTCATATGACAACTTATAATTGTCATTAATTGCCCTTGCTTTTTCGTTGTATTCTCTGATAATGGTATAATCAACCTTGCGCCCGATAGGATCATAACCAGTTGAAATAATTACACCGTCAAATGCGCCGCCGATTCTGTAATAATCACATGACCAGCCATAAACGCCTTCAGAGTATGCAAACGGATTATTAAACCACAACAGGAATTGAAGATCACAATAACCGATTTTATAAATGATTGCGCCGCTTTCCCTAATTGCTTTTTTAGTCGTTCTGTATTTCATGCTTTCGCCGCTCCTTTCGTCAGTTCCCTATAAATCAATTTTGTGATCATTTCTTCGGCTTCGCATTCGCTGTATTTTGCTTTTTCGCTTTCGGTTTCTTCAAGCCATGCGCCCAGCATATCAACAGCGGAAACATTATAGTAATACATGGTATTAAATGCGGAAGGCAAACCTTGCGCCCAGTCTTTAAAGGTTTCAAAACCTGAGCGGCTGCGGCTGTATCTCTTTTCATTTTCGCAAGCCGTCAAAATCAATTTGCAAGCCGTGTTAAAATCGGGATCGGCTTCAAGTTCGAAGTATTCATGATCAACGCCGTCAATAATATATTTGCGTACTTTTTCAATAACTTTTTTGCTGTTAGTTCTTAGCATGGTTTTTACACTCCTTTTTATTTGTTAGTTTCTTGTTTTTATTGTTATTAACCATATTGAAATGCTTAATTGTTTCATTAAGCACTTCAATATAATTAATAACACTCATGCAGAATATTTTCTAATATCCAGTGTTTGCAAAATTTCTTCGCTTGTTTTGCAGTTTTAAATGATTCAATCAATTCATGATCCATTGTGTAAACTTCAAAAAATACTTGTTTTGGATCATAGTATGTATATCGCATTATACAAACCGCTCCGAAGTCTCGAATTTCTTTTACATTCATTTTATATTCCCGCCTTTTCAATCATCAACCGCACAAATTCAGCAATAAAAAACTCCTTCTTGATAAATGATTACCACTTGACAAGAAAGAGCTAATACAATATAATAATATTGCACTAGATAAGATTTCTATCTTGTCACGTGTTGGGCTTCATAGCGTGTACGGTCGGCAAACTATAGCACGCTATGAAGTTTTTTTATTCGCCGTCAAGAAAATTATTAACAGCCGAAAAAACCATCAGGAACGGCGCAAGAGTAATTTTAGCGATGATATAAGCTGCTTTTTTCATGATGTATTTCATTTGGTTTATCTCCTTTCCTTTATCTTGATTACATTATACAGTAACAGTACTGTAATTGCAAGTATTTTTTTGAAAAATAGTATACAAATATACAGTACTGTTACTGTTAGTTTTTGTACATAATTACTATATAAAGAAGGTGATTTTATGGCTTCATCGGAAGCAAAAAAAAGAGCGGATGCTAAATACCATGCTAAAAAAATTGCAGATGGAACAAATAAAAGATTAGGCTTGACAATTAAAGCAACTGATTTTGACATTATAGAAAAACATTGCGCTAACATTGGTATGAGTAAAGCCGCCTTTATTGTTGCTGCTGCTCGTTATTGTATTGAACATAATATTGATTTAGTGAAGTAATAATATGACTGTATCCAAGGCACACATTAAAGCAAGTAATAAATACAATAAAGAAAATTATAGGAAGTTACAGGCAAATATAAAACCCGCTGACCATGATTTAATAGAACAGTACAGCAAAGCGCAAAATTTAAGCAAGACACAAATTATTGTTAGAGCAGTTAAATATTGCGCCGAACATGATATTGATTTGAATATGGTAAATTAACATGAATATAGATTTTGATACATTGTTAAATCACGGGAAAATATTAAAGTCAGGTATATTAATATATAAGTTAGATGATTATTTTGATTTCTTGAAATATGTACAAGAATTATGTCTTGCAACAGAAAATAACACGCCGAAAGAAATTATTTTTAAATGTTATGTTTTAGCTGCTGATCATAAAATGTTTTATGATCTTGTAAAAGGTCATGACATAAAAGAAAAGAATAATATATTGAGTGATGTAATTTATTATTGCAAATCCGAAAACCAGTTAATAACTTTACTGGCAAAAACAAAATATTACTTAACAAATAAAAAAATGGATTTTTTGAAAGTTCAGATTTTAGAATTATCGAAAGACATTGAAACATTTAAACAATATGATATTATTAATGAAGCATTTAATCATACTATAAATGTATGGAATTATGATAAAGAAACAGCCGAAAGAATAAACGAAGAAATATTATATAAGTTGAAAAATTATTTATAATTGTGTCCATTAACCGAATACAAACAAGAAGAAGAAGAAAATGGACTTGACTAATTGCAAGCCCTTTTCCCTATTCTTTACTTTAGTTAATCGCTAAAAATATTATTGATATGTTCGTTATATGCTGTTTTTAGTTTGCGCTTTAATGTATTTTGTTTGCGTGTATACTGTATATATTAGTTATATACAGTTAGTTGTTATTTATTGTAATTGTCGATTGACTATTGAATTAATATGCCGTGAAGCTGCGCTTGCCTTTTTTGCTGGTGGATATTTGCGGCGATTCGCTGAAGTATTTGCATTTGTTCGGCTTTTGTTTTGTTCGGTTTTTGTTGTAAGGCGAACAAAACGCCCATAAACAATGGAAAATATACGCCGCCGCCGTTTTGTTGATCATGAAGGGCGGTACTTTCCACTTTTTGCGGTTTTTGTTTTTGTCCAGCAGCCAGAGTACATCTGCTCAAACTACGCAGTGCATTTTTCAAAACGATTGATCGGGAAGTGCATCGTAAAGTTCCCATAATTATCGTAATATTGCTCTATCCTTTGATGTCAAAATCCAGTCCAGCAGCTCTCACACCGAACTAACCAAACTCCTGAAATCACCATAACTATGGTCATTCTCGATTTGTTCATTCGATGATCACAAATTATTTACAAAAATATATAACAGGAAATGCAAGAAACCTATTGACATACACCTTGAAATTTGGTACAATAATAGTGCGGAAATCCTTTAGTTTATGGGATTTTCATTTACAGAACAGATAACAAGATATACAAGAAAATAAGGAGAAGATTACGATGACAAAATATCAAGTAGATGGAAGCTGCGTAATTGAGATTGCGCCTTGGCTGGAAAAAGCACTGGAAAAGCAAAAGAATAAGACCATGAGTGTAGCGGCTCCTATTGTAGATCAGGAATATATTGAGAGTGATCATTGGAACAAAACTCCTGTGGAACCTATTCGTTCACTGGATGATATTGAGCGCATTAAGCAGTATTTTCTTACTACCAAAGGACATGGTAATACTCGTATCAGAAATTATGCGTACTTTGTTCTATCTTTAAATGTAGCCAGACGATGCGGTGATATTGTTGAGCTGCGAGTTAGAGATGTATTGAATGCGGACGGTACTTTTAAGACTCATGTTATCTTTGATCATGAACAAAAAACTGGTAAGCGTTCTATGATCCTGCTGAACAGCAAGACAGTGGAAGCATTAAAACTGTATTTTGATACTCTGAAAGAATACCGTATGTCTGACTGGTTGTTTCCAAAACTGAATAATCATGACGAGCATATGAGTGTAGATGGGATGAGGCGAATGCTTCAGCGCACAGTTGAGGCGTTGGGAATTGATATGCGAATTGGAACTCATTCGCTGCGCAAGACAATGCCCTATCATATTATTACTAATAGTACCAATACCGAGGACGAGGTAATGGTATCCCAGCTTTTAAAGCACAGCAATGTAAAAACTACCTATCACTATATAGGGCGTAGTCAGTCCGAGATGGATGATTTTGTAGAAGCGAATGCTCTTTGAGGCGGGAGGATGATTTGCAGCTTGACAACACAGCCTACGGCTGGTTGCCTTCACTGTCATTCGCATTGCCTACGGCAATACTCATGAATATAAATGACCATGTTTGTGGGATTTTGTATTTTTGCTCTTTTTGAAAAACGGCTAAAAAGACCAATTCAATGGTGTTTTGGCGGGATTTCTGTGTGTACCATTTTGCCATAATAAGTATATATATTATTATGGGATTTTGGTACATAGGCAAAACCTTTGAAACAAGCATAAATATGGGCGTTTCAAGCGTTTTCAGTTGGAGGGCAACTTACCAAAATTGAAGGAGATGATTGAAATTAGTGAAAATCTGGTCAGGTTGAAAAAGGGAGAATACAACGAAGTGACTCTGGTTGACAAGATATGTACT
>CALWMX010000174.1 GCA_944382105.1 uncultured Butyrivibrio sp. | reverse complement strand
TCCAAGTTATGACACCTGCGTTTTCCGATATGAATTCCTTGGAAAGCCATTGCCTGCCCTGTTGCGTAACGCTTCCGACGGCTTCATAATTATGTCCTTCAATCAATGCGCTGAAAGTATTTGTAAGGGTTGTATCCGTAAGTCTGTCAAAAACGTCTTCCGAAATTGCCGTTGTATATGTACAGACATATGTGCCGGCTTCGTTTCCCTCTTTAAAATCAGAAGCAGTTATCCCAGCACCCGTCAAATCGGAACAAGGAATATCCGAAATCGATGTGACTGTTTCATCAAATGTCCCGGATGCATCATAAAAATCGCCGAGATTAACGGTAATTGTCCACTCAACTGTCTTATTATCGGAATCAATTGTACCTGTTTTGCTCACAGAAGGCTTGGTTACATTGACCTTGACATTGCCGGAATCGACGTTTTTCATGTCACCGTTGTCATTGGTATATGAAGCGGAGATTTTGTTGCCGTAGGCATCGCTTATACCGTTTCCGCCGTCAGTCTGGTCATAAATTCCCTTATCCGCCTGCATTGAATACTCTATTATGATATATTCGTCCTTATAAAGCGTTTTACCGGCAAAAGCCGCCGCAAATTCGGCAAAATCAGCATAGGAAACGCCTGTTATCTCAGCCGTATTATTTTCAATGACCGTAATCTCAGACATGTTTGAAAGACCGGCTCCGGCCTCATCCGTAAGCCGGATATCAGTTACTTTTCCGGTATTGGCACCGATTTTTACATAAAAAGTCTGCGTAAGCACATCCCCGGTCAAGGATGCTTTTTCTGGAACATTTGTCAAAGGATTGGTAGTAGACTTATATACATACAGGCTGCTTACATTATCGCCCGCATCATATATTATATCATATGTTTTATCGCCTATTTTAAGAGTTTTTATGGTATTATCTTCACTCTGACCTGCGTTGATGCTTATAATTCCGTCAATTGACGAACCGCCGCCTCTGTTGTTTTCCGCCGCAACATCATCATGAAGCGTAACGTACATATAACCTCCGGAAATCTTTACGGTTCCGATTTCTTCCTGCCCGTTATTTCTGGTAAGCACGGTTTCCGGATAATCTTCTATTGTTACATTAGTGCAAAGGCTCTGTATATCCGCCCTGAAAGTCGTGCTGCTCCTGTCAGAATCATCAATTGTCCACGAAAACATGATATTAAGTTTTGTTCCGTCTCTGAGAGGAGTGTCATCCGGAATTTCGATTTTATTTCCGTTACCGTCAATCATTGTTGCGGAAAAGCCCGACACATTCAAAACGCCGTACGTTTCCTCCGCACTTACTGAAAACATTTGCGGCAAAAGCATACCGAAAACCAAACAGACAATTAACGCCGATGCCACAATAATTTTAAATCTGTTTTTCATACCAATTCCTCCTTGCTGCTTCAATATCAGTCAATTCTATCTGGATAATATCTCCTTTAACATCTGGTTGACCATAGCAGGGTTTGCCTTTCCCTTCATTGCCTTCATGGTCTGTCCTACAAGGAAGCCTATTGCCTTTTCTTTGCCGCCGCGATAATCCTCCACTGATTGCGGATTGGCTGCCACAATCTCTTCAACCGTCTGCCTGAGCGCACTCTCGTCATTGACCTGCTTCAGACCATGCTCTTCAACATAAACGTCCGGGTCAATATCATCGGAAAATATCTTTTCAAATACTTCCTTGGCAACAGAACTGTTGATTGTCCCCGCTTCCGTAAGATTGACGAGCTTGGCAAGGTTGGCCGCCGAAAATGTCAAATCGGAGGCGTCCATGCTTTTCTCTTTGAGAAGTCTCATGGTCTCCACCATGAGCCAGTTGGATACTTTCTTCGGCTTATTGCAAAGTGCAGTGGCCTCTTCAAATATATCGGCCATTTTCTTTGAATCCGTAATAATATCTATGTCATAATCCGGTATTCCGAATTCTTCTTTGTACCGTTTCATCTTTTCTGTTTTGAATTCCGGCTGTCTTGAGCGGATTTCTTCAAGCCACTCATCGCTTATATCTACGGGAACAAGGTCAGGGTCGGGAAAATATCTGTAATCCTGCGCGTCCTCCTTGGAACGCATTGCGTAAGAATACCCTTTATTGTCATCCCATCTTCTTGTCTCCTGAATAACAGGCTGTCCGGCCTCCAGTAAATCTATCTGTCTTGCCGTCTCGGCTTCAATAGCTCTTTGGATGGCGCTGAAGGAATTCAGATTCTTTGTCTCCGTCCTCGTCCCGAATTCCGCCGAGCCCGCCTCCCTCACGGAAAGGTTGACATCGGCCCTCATGGAACCTTCCTGAAGCTTGCAGTCGGAAGCCCCAAGGTACTGTATTACCAGCCTGAGCTTCTCAAGATAAGCGATAACCTCCTGGGCGCTTCTCATATCCGGCTCGGATACTATCTCTATGAGAGGAACTCCTGAGCGGTTAAAATCCACATATGACACATCATCCCAGTCATCATGGACAAGCTTGCCGGCATCCTCCTCCATATGAATTTCATGAATTCTTACGGGCTTTACGGTTCCGTCAGACAGTTCTATATCAACATGTCCGTCGCGGCAGATAGGCAGGTAAAGCTGCGATATCTGATAATTCTGCGGATTATCGGGATAAAAATAGTTCTTGCGGTCAAATTTGCAATTCTGTGTGATTGTACAGTTAGTTGCAAGCCCTACTGCGGCAGCATATTCCACAACCTGCCTGTTCAGCACCGGTAGAGAACCAGGCATGCCCGTACATACAGGACATGTGTGTGTGTTGGGCGCACCTCCGAATGCCGTTGAGCATCCGCAGAAAATTTTGGTTTTGGTGGCAAGCTCAACATGAACCTCAAGTCCTATGACCGCCTCGTATGTTTTTGCCATATTAATGCGCCTCCTTTTTACCATCCGGCTTAGGGAACGCTCCCCTTGCCTGCTCATATGCATATGCCGCACGGATTATGTTGTGCTCCTTAAAGCAGTCGCCTATAATCTGCATTCCCACCGGAAGCCCCTTGGAATCAAACCCGCAAGGTATACTGATTCCCGGAAGCCCTGCAAGATTGAGCGATATTGTGTATATGTCTCCCAGATACATTTTAATCGGGTCGGAAAGTGACGAGCCAAGCACCGGAGCGGTTGTAGGCGCTGCTGGCGCAATAATGACGTCATATGCGGCAAACGCCTGGTCAAATGCTTTCTTAATCAATGCCTTTACCTTAAGCGCCTTGAGATAATATGCATCATAGTATCCTGAACTGAGTACAAAAGAACCAAGCATAATCCTTCTTTTAACCTCCGGTCCGAAGCCCTCCGATCTGGTCTTTTTGTACATATCGTGAAGACCTTCATAGTCCTTGGCTCTGTAGCCGTATTTTACACCGTCGAATCTTTCCAGATTAGAGCTTGCCTCGGCTGAGGCGATAGTATAATAAGCGGGAATTGCGTAATCTACAAGGTCCAAATCAAATTCCTCAACAACAGCGCCCTTGGATTTGAGAACCTCCACCGCGTCAAGAATCGTTTTCCTGACCTGAGAATCAAGCCCCTCTCCGAAATACGTGCTGGGAATTCCTATTTTCATTCCCTTTACATCGTCAACAAGAGCTTTGGTAAAATCAGTGTCATGCCTCTCTATGGAGGTGGAATCCTTCAGGTCATGGGAAGCGATTGTCTCCATTATCACGGCGCAATCCGTAACGTCCTTGCAAAGCGGCCCTATCTGGTCAAGGGATGAACCGTACGCAATAAGCCCGTAACGGGACACAGTTCCGTAAGTAGGCTTCATTCCCACGACTCCGCAGTACGAGGCCGGCTGCCTTATGGAGCCGCCCGTATCCGAGCCAAGCGCAAAAAAGCACTCGTCTGCCGCAACTGCCGCCGCCGAGCCTCCTGACGAACCGCCCGGAACATGCGCCGTGTTCCAAGGATTCTTCGTAACTCCGTATGCCGAAGTCTCCGTGGTCGAACCCATGGCAAATTCATCCATGTTGGTCTTGCCTATTATGACAGCGCCTGCCTCCTCAAGCTTTATTACCGCTTCGGCGGAATAGGTCGGCACAAAATTTCCCAATATCCTGGAAGAGCACGTTGTCAGTACGTCCTTGGTGCACATATTGTCTTTGACCGCAACCGGTACCCCTGCCAACGGCCCTGTAAGAGTTCCGGCCTCAATGGCTTCCTGTGCCTTACGGGCTGCCTCAAGCGCCGCTTCCTTATCAAAGGTCACATAACAGTTAAGCTCTTTGTCTTTATTTTCAATCTGTTCTATCACTGCCTGCATCGCTTCGACGGCGGTTGTCCGCCCCTCCTTTATTGCTTTGGCAAGCTGTGTGGCAGTTAAATCAAGTAAACTCATAACGTTCCTTTCCGGTTAATCCACTGTCTTAGGCACAATAAATGCCTCGTCATTGCTTTCAGGCGCATTCTTAAGCGTATCTGCGCTGCCGTCGCCGTTAGTCACAACATCATCACGCATGACATTACGCACCGGGAAAATATGCGACATAGGCTCAACTCCGTCCGTGTCCAGTTCTCCCATTTTGTCTATATAATCCAGCATGTCCGCCATATCTTTCTTGGCATTTTCCTTATCTTCTTCGGAAAGCTCAAGCTTGGCAAGTATGCCCACGTATTCTATGGTCTCATCACTTATAACATTAGCCATGACTTAATCCCTCACTTTAATATGAACTTCACGGAGCTGCTGCTCTGTAACCTCGTTAGGCGCTCCGCACATAAAATCCTGCGCCGTTCCGCTCATAGGGAAAGGAATAACCTCACGTATATTCTCCTCGTTGCGCAGAAGCATAATCATTCTGTCGATTCCCGGCGCCATGCCCGCGTGAGGCGGCGCGCCAAACTGAAATGCATTGTAAAGCGCCCCGAACTTTGACTTGAGAATCTCCTCATCATAACCGGCTATCTCAAAAGCCTTAACCATAATCTGCATATCGTGGTTGCGGACAGCCCCTGATGATAATTCAATTCCGTTGCATACTATATCATACTGATATGCCAGGATATCCAGAGGGTCCATTGTGTTTAGAGCCTCAAGACCTCCCTGCGGCATTGAAAACGGATTATGCGTAAAACCGATTTTCTTTGTTTCAGGGTCTTTCTCAAACATAGGGAAGTCGTTAATATAGCAGAATCTGTATGCTTTTTCTTCTATAAGGCCAAGCTTTTCTCCCAGCTCGGTACGTATCTGTCCCGCATAAAATGCCGCCTTGTCTTCTTTGTCGGCCATGAAGAAAATGGTATCTCCCGCTTCAAGTCCCGCAAGCTCCATGAATTCAGCCTTCATGTCATCAGGAATGAACTTGTCAATCGGTCCCTTGTAGCTCTTGTCCTCAAGGACCTCAAGATATCCGAGCCCTCCCATTCCGATGCCCGTTGCAAATTTCAGAAGCTTTTCGTGGAAACCCTTGGACATATCGGCATGAACCTTAATTGCCCTTACGGTTTTGCCGATGAACGGCTTGAAAGTACATCTCTGGAAAAATTCGCTCACGTCAATAATCCTGAGAGGATTGCGCAAATCCGGCTTGTCAGTGCCGAACTCAAGCATAGCCTGCTTGTAACTTATGACAGGGTAAGGCGCCTTTGTCACCTCATACCCTTCAGGAGCAAATTTCTCAAATGCAGCCGTGAGAACCTCCTCGCCCACTTTGAACACATCCTCCTGAGTTGCAAAGCTCATCTCAAAATCAAGCTGATAAAACTCTCCCGGTGAACGGTCGGCTCTTGCATCCTCGTCCCTGAAACATGGAGCAATCTGGAAATACTTGTCGATACCGGACACCATAAGAAGCTGCTTGTACTGCTGCGGCGCCTGCGGAAGAGCATAGAATTTGCCTTTATATTTTCTTGAAGGAACGATGTAGTCTCTGGCTCCCTCCGGTGATGAAGCGCACAGTATCGGCGTCTGGATATCGATAAAACCCATCTCCGTCATCTTCTGTCTCAGAAAAGCAATGACCTGCGAACGGAAAAGAATGTTGTTCTTAACCTTCTCGTTGCGCAAATCGAGATATCTGTACTTGAGCCTGACGGCCTCATTGACCTCTCTGGATGTCTGAACCTCAAAAGGAAGTGCCGCATACACCTGTCCCAGCACCGTAATCTTATGCGCTTCGAGCTCTATGGTACCGGAAGGAATCTTTGGATTATACGTATCCTCATCTCTCTGCTCCATAAGCCCCTGAACGCTTATGCACTCTTCTTTCTTAATGCCCTTAAGCAATTCGGCGTCTCTTATTACAACCTGAAGAACCGAATACATATCTCTCAAATCGATAAAGGATACTCCCCCGTGGTCACGGATATTTTCCACCCATCCTGCCACCTTAAGTTCTTTGCCGATATCATTTTCACTTACATTGCCGAGCGTAGTGTCTCTATATATATTGCCCATTGTTTAACGGCTCCTTTCAAAATATATGGGGTATTACTGTATAGCATTTTAACAAAGTGAAAAGCTATTTGCAACCTTTATTTAGCAATACCTCCCTGCCTGTACCGTAAAAAATGTTATCATATCCGCTTACTCTTTCGCAGATTCGTTCAAGTCTTTTCCAGCTGTCCTCTGCATCAAATTCATATGAATGTCCCCAAAGATAAAATAACCGTGGTTTGTCTGACGGTGCTTCAAGGAATTCATCTATCAGGTCAAATATTCGTGGGTTATTATGATGGCAGGTCGGTTTAAAGCGCATCAAATCATCCTGCAAATCAAATCCGCATGAGTCCTCAACCGTTCTGGCATATCTGAGCCCTATTGATTTTAAATACTCCACTGTCCTGTCGTCATATGCGCCGTATGCATATGCCATTCCAACGGGAATTTCTCCGAATATTTCATGAAGGTTTCTCAAGTCAAGCAGAAATTCATCCTCCATCTGCTTATCAGTCAGGCCCGCAGGCGCCAGATGTTTTCTTCCATGCACCGCAATTTCATGTCCTTTATACAATTCCTTAAGTCCTTTGATTGGAAGCCT
>CALWMX010000173.1 GCA_944382105.1 uncultured Butyrivibrio sp. | reverse complement strand
TCCTTAAAACAGCCAAAAAGGAACAGCACAAGCAACGCTTTCAGTACGGACAGTTGTACCACAAAAACTATTACAAAGAGGTTCGGGAAAAGAACCGTGTGCATTATGAATATTACAGTCTTGATGGCACACAGGAAGTACCGCCGGATTATACGGAAATCTCCTTTGTATGTTTGAGGTCGGACGGGCGTATGGAACTTCCAAGCACAGTAGAAAACGCTTGCAAGAGTGCCAGCCGGAGGGTGCCTGAGTTGGAAGGCTTCCACTTCCATACATTAAGACACACCTACACCACCAATCTTCTGACAAGCGGGGCGCAGCCCAAGGATGTGCAGGAGCTGTTGGGTCATTCCGATGTGCGTACCACAATGAATGTTTACGCTCACGCCACAAGGGAAGCCAAGCGGACTTCCGCAAGGCTCTTGGATAAGGTTGTGGGGCAATAAGAAAAAACTTTCCCTTGTAAATTGCCCATAAGGGCAAAAACAAGGGAAAATACATACAGTTTCATAGTTTGAGGCTCTGGAAGCCTTGTAAAATAAGGAAAGTTAGTTAGATAACTCGATAAATTACAATTTACTGAGATGATTTTTGCGATGATTTGAATTAAAATTTGTAGGGATGTGATTTCAATCAGTGCGTTTATTGAATTAATTGATGTAAAAAAAGTTTATAAAATGGGAGAGGTTGAAATTAAAGCTCTTGACGGAATCAGCTTTTCCATAGACAAGGGAGAATTTGTGGTTATTGCGGGAGCAAGCGGCGCCGGAAAAAGCACAATTCTCAATATACTTGGCGGAATGGACAATGCCACCAGCGGAGACGTGATTGTGGACGGAGAAAATATCAGCAAGTATTCGTCAAAGGAGCTTACAACATACAGGAGATATGATATTGGTTTCGTGTTCCAGTTTTACAATCTGGTGCAGAACCTTACGGTTACGGAGAACGTCGAGCTTGCCACGCAGATATGTAAAAATCCTCTCGATATAGAAGC
The DNA here is from genome assembly GCA_944382105.1 of uncultured Butyrivibrio sp. GTDB lineage: Bacteria > Bacillota > Clostridia > Lachnospirales > Lachnospiraceae > Eshraghiella. Next base: position 10,622 of record CALWMX010000173.1, on the reverse strand, counting down.
AACGGTTGACGCCGTGGGTTTGGGAGAACGCAAAAACAATTTTCCTGCACAGCTTTCAGGAGGAGAGCAGCAGCGTGTCGCCATAGCCAGAGCTCTTGCAAAGAATCCGAAGCTTCTTCTTTGCGACGAGCCTACCGGAGCGCTCGATTACAATACGGGCAAGTCCGTTTTAAAACTTTTGCAGGACACATGCCGCAGCGGAGGAATGACAGTAATCGTAATTACCCATAACCTTGCGCTTACGGCAATGGGGGATAAGGTTATCAAAGTTAAGAACGGCAGGATTGACAGCATACAGATTAATGATAATCCGGAACCGGTTGAAAGGATTGAATGGTAATGAAAAATGCACTTTTTACCGACACCGTCAGAGAAATAAGAAAATCCTTCGGAAGATTTATATCAATTTTCGGGATAGTTCTTGTGGGAGTGGCATTTCTGACCGGTGTCAGAGCGTCTGCTCCATATATGAAAAAATCCGCCGATGCGTATTTTGACAGGTCTCATTTACTTGATTTGAAAATATATTCAACCGTAGGCTTCTCCGACGAGGATGTACGGGCAGTAAGAGAGACGGAGGGCGTAAGCGGAGCCGCCGGGGCATATTCCGTCAATGCGCTGGCCACAATAAATACCAGCGAGCTGGTTTTTCAGGTGATGTCTTTTGATGTGGATGCGGCGGCAGATGACAGCAGTGATTATATTAACAGGCTTACGGTTAAGGAAGGACGGCTTCCGGAAAACAGCGGTGAGTGTGTTGTAAGAGATTATGAAATGAGTAAGGCGAATCTTCAGGTTGGAGATAAAATAAGCCTGTACAGCGGCACGGATGAAGCACTGACGGATTCAACGCTTGTCACATCTGAGTATACGATTGTAGGAAAGGTATCCACCCCATACTACCTGTCTTATCAATATGATTCGGCATCGGTGGGAAGCGGTAAGGTTGAGACCGTTATTTTTGTCCCGCTAAATGATTTTAAGGGCAGTCTGCTGTTCGGGGACGGCGGATACAATGTAATGTATGCTACGGTAGAGGGAGCGGATGAGGTTAATACCTATTCCGATGAATACTTTGATATAATCACCCCGGTCAGGGAACGCATTGAGAAGCTTGGAGAGGAACGCTGCACGGAGCTTGTGAGCACATATGAATCATATGGCGGCATGTCGCCTTTGTCCGGAATTGATGTGAAATGGTATGCGTATGACAGAGATTCACATTTTTCATATGTGGATTACGGCAACTGCGGGGATAGAATGGAAGCGATAGCCAAGGTCTTTCCGGTATTTTTTTACCTTGTGGCGGCTCTTGTGTGCCTGACTACAATGACCAGAATGGTGGATGAGCAGAGGCAGGTTATCGGAACGCTTAAGGCCCTTGGATACAACAAGCTCAGGATAGCCATGAAATATATAGCATATGCGTCCGTTGCTTCGCTTGGCGGAGGAATTGCAGGATGCATTGTGGGACTGAATTCATTTCCGAGGATTATCTTTATGGCATGGAACACGGTTTATACCGTGGAGGAGTTTGCGGCAGAGCCGCAATTTATTCTGTGTATTATCGCTGTTGCCATAGCCGTTGCGGTGACGGTTGCAGCGGTAATAGCCGCCTGCATCGGCGTGCTCATGGAAACGCCGGCGCTTCTTTTAAGACCAAAGTCCCCTAAGAACGGCAGGAAGATATTTCTTGAGCATATCGGTTTTATATGGAAAAGAATGTCCTTTTCCGGCAAAGTAACTGCAAGGAATATACTTAGATACAAAAAAAGATTTTTTATGACGGTAATAGGCATTGCCGGATGTACGGCGCTTATTCTGGCAGGCTTCGGAATCAAGAACAGCGTCTCAATGGTTGTTGGCGGACAGTACGGTGAAATATTTTCATATGACTTATCCGGTAAATTCGGTTCTGATACTGACAAGGAAGCTTTTATGGCGGAATATTCTGACAATGACAATATCCGGTCGGTGTATATAGACACGGAATACAGCGGCGTCGCAGGCAATGACGGGATTTCGGGAGGCTCTGCACAAAAAAGCGTAACCATCGTCAGTGTGGATGATGCACAAAAATACAGTCAGTACGTGACACTGACCCGTCATCAGGACGGAGAAGAGACGGAAATTCCGGAAGACGGAGCGCTTATTACCTATAAAATGGCAAAAGACCTTGACTTAAAGGCGGACGACGAATTTTATGTAAGCACCGGAGGCGATGAATATCATAAGGTACGCGTGGCGGATATTGTTGAAATGTATGTGGGACAATATGTTTTCATGCAGGACGGTTATTATGAACAGTGTTTCGGCGAAGAGGCCGGTCACAACAGTTTTATAGCCATTGTGAATAATGAGGATACCGAGGAAGAACAAAAGCTTGGCGCGGAGATGATGGATAAATATGATATTCAGAGTATTTCATATTTTTCAGGTATACAGAGCAGTTTCAGCGATATGATAGGCTCCATTGATATCATAACGGTGGTCCTTATAATATCGGCTGCGCTGCTTGCGTTTGTGGTGCTGTATAACCTTATCAACGTAAATATATCAGAGCGTGTAAGGGAGATTGCCACTATCAAAGTTCTCGGATTCTATGACAGAGAAGTGGCAGCATACGTATACCGTGAAAATGTGATTTTAAGTGTGATAGGTTCGCTTGCGGGACTTTTACTGGGGATTTTCCTTCACGGATATATAATGAAAATAATAGAGATGGATGATATTGTTTTTCCCAGAATAATATTCTGGTACTCATATCTGATATCGATGGCGATTACAATTGTATTTGGCTTGCTGGTTAATCTTGCCATGTATAAAAAACTCAGGAAAATTCCGATGGTGGAATCACTGAAATCAGTGGAATAGTAATTTAAGTAATTATATGGAAGCCTTCTGTACGGCAGCGTGCAGGAGGCTTTTTTATTTTTACGGCAGGGAAAATGAATTCATATGAGGGACATGTTCAACATATAAATGACTAAGGAGGTAAACCGTATGTATGAGCAGATCAACGTTTTTGATTATCTTTCACTGAGGCTTCGTGAAATTTTTAAAATATGGGAGGCTCAGGGGGATATAAGGGAGATAAGGCTCCGTGCCGAAAGACCGCTTCTCGTGTATACGGACAACGGGGAAAATCAGGTTCAGGTCGAAGGCAGGGCCGTAGTCGTCACAAGAAAGGATATTAAGGAAACTCTTGAATACATAAGCAATTATTCAATGTACGCCTACGAGGAGGAGATAAAAAAGGGTTTTATAACAATGCAGGGAGGAAACAGAGTGGGACTTTGCGGAAGAGTTGTATACGAGGGAGATAAAATACGGACAATCAGAAACATTTCAGCCATAAACATACGTATCGCCCATCAGATTGTGGGCTGTTCCGACGGGATAATGGAAAAGCTCTACGATAACGGGGGCACGGATATTTTCAACACGCTTGTGGTGTCGGCACCCTGCTGCGGAAAAACAACGCTGCTTCGCGATATAGTAAGAAATATATCTGATGGTTTTATGGGACATCCGGGAATGACCGTGGGCGTTGCGGACGAGAGAAGCGAAATTGCGGCGTGCAATATGGGGGTTCCCCAGAATAATGTAGGAATGAGGACGGACGTTTTGGACGGCTGCCCGAAATCACAGGGAATGATGATGCTTATAAGATGCATGAGTCCGCGCGTGGTGGCGGTGGACGAGATTGGCAGCGAGGAGGACGTACGTGCAATAAAATATGCGGTGAACTGCGGCAGCAGGATTATTGCCACGGTACATGCCACAAGCATAGAGGAGCTTTACAGGAAACCTGCCCTGAAATCTCTTTTGGAAAATAAGATTTTCGGCAGGATTGTACTTCTCGGCAGCAGGGAAAAAACAGGAAAAGCGGTCGGGATATATGACGGGGAGGGCAGGAAAATATGACCTTATTTACAAAAATATGCGGAGTGGCCTTTATTGTTTTTTCTACATCGGCATACGGCTATGTTTTGAGCCGTGATTTAAAAAGCAGGCATTTGGAGCTGCTTGAGCTGAAAAAAATCATGTTTCTGTTAAAAGGTGAAATCGGTTATGGACTGACTCCCGTTTTTGAAGCTATGGGCAACATTGCGCTTCGGGTGTCAAAACCCTTTTCCGGGATTCTGGAAAGCTTTGCGAAGCGCGAAAAAGAAACGAAGGAATGTTCTTTTGCTGATATGTGGGAACAGGAGTTCGGACAGGGGCTTTCGTCTTCCCATCTGTCAGTCGCCGAAAAGGAAAGGCTTATGGGATTGGGGAGCAGCATAGGTCTTAACGACTATAAAACGCAGCAGACAGCTATTGAAGCCTATATGCAGGAGCTTGAGAATTCAATAGCGGAGCTTGAAAAATGTCTTCCGGCAAAAACAAGGCTTTACAGAAGTCTGGGAGTTATGCTTGGCGTTGTTATAACAATAATAATTGTCTGACTGATATTCACACCGGAAATTGTTATAACCATTATTAAAGTATGAAAGGTAGTACATAAGTGGAAGTTAGTTTGATTTTTAAAATTGCGGCTGTGGGAATACTGGTTTCGGTAATATATCAGGTGCTCAAACACAGCGGCCGTGAGGAACAGGCGTTTCTGACAAGCCTTGCAGGGCTTATTCTGGTGCTGTTCTGGATTATTCCCTATATTAAAGACTTGTTCGAGACCATCAAAGACATTTTTTCGTTGTGAGGCGCCTGAATGGATATTGTAAAGGTAGCGGTTATCGGAGTGGCTGGTGTTATTCTTTCAATCATTCTGAAGAGCCAGAAAAGTGAATATGCCCAGATGGCAGCTCTTGTGACGGCAGGAGTGATTTTTACATATGTGACAGTCAGGATTGAAACGGTTATAGATTCGGTTAACAGCTTTCTGGGTTATGTGAATATAGAAGGAAAATATATTTCCATTCTGCTTAAAATGACAGGGATAACATATGTATCGGAATTTGCAGCATCGATGTGCAGGGACGCGGGGTATCAGGCGGTTGCTTCCCAGATAGAAATTTTTGCCAAAATGTCATTGCTTGCAGTAAGTCTTCCGGTTGTTACCGCGCTTATAGAAACAATAGAGAGCAGTATATAGCATGAAAAGGACAATAAAAATTATTATTTTAATAGAAATTCTGATAATAATATTTCTTCCACAGAAAGCCGTGGCGGAAGACGGGAGCGAATACGGTCCCGACAGTCTGGAGTATTATGATTTTTCCGGCATAGATAATGTCATGGATGACGAAGAGTTCGATTTCGGCGAGACTGTACGCCTGTTTTTTTCGGGAGATATTGATACAAGCCTTACGGGAGTAGGGAAGGCGATACTTAATGCGCTTTTTTCCGAATTATCCGCACAGAGGGAGCTTATAATCAAGGTTATCATAATCGGCGTTATAGCGGCGCTTTTCACAAATGTGGCGACGGCGTTTCTGTCAGGCAATATATCCGATACGGGGTTTTATATTACATTTATGCTGCTTATGGGTACGCTTATGACCGGCTATGTGGTTACGGCCAATCTTGTGGCGGAGGCCATGGATAGCCTGCTGGAGTTTATGGAAGCGATTGTTCCGGTGTACACTTTGTCGGTGGGATTTTCAACAGGACAGTCCAGCGCGGCGGCTTTTTACCAGATTATTTCGATAGTGATAGTAATTATCCAGAAGCTTTTGAAGGACTTTATTCTTCCTATGATATATATTTTCATGGTGTTTAATTTTATAAATAATATAACCGAAGGAAATGTATTTACAAGGATATGCGAGCTTTTAAAGACCGTGATTGAATGGATACTGAAAGCTCTCCTGTCCTGCGTAATAGGCATAAATATAATCCAGAGCATGATTAATCCGATTATGGACAGTATAAAGTCCTCGGCGTTGGGAAAAGCGGCATCCATGATACCGGGTGTGGGAGGGGTGCTGACCTCGGTGTCGGGACTTGTGCTGAGTTCCGGGACATTAATTAAAAATTCCATAGGAATGGCTGCAATGACCGCGGTTGTGGTTCTATGTTTTATACCGGTGGTAAAGGTGATTGTCATGTCAGTAGGGTACAAGCTGGCGGGGGCAATTCTTGAGCCTGTTTCGGATAAAAGAATAGTCAATTCGGTAAACGGAATATATGAAAGCATGGTGTTGTTAGCGAAGACATTGCTTTACGGGATAGTATTTTTTCTGCTTACAATGGCGATTATATGTTATTCTACGAATCAGGCTGTATGACCGGTATGTGTTTATGCGAAGTCAAGTCGGTTCGGGCGGGACATATGTGAGGTGGAGCATGGATTATTTTGTGCAGTGGGTAAAAAATATTGCTATATTTTATATTATATCCACTCTGGTACAGAATCTGATTCCCAATGATAAATATAAAAGGTACATAAAGCTTTTCCTAGGGATTGTCATGGTAATTCTGCTTGTCAGGCCGTTAGGCGATTTGCTTGGGCTTGGCGACAATTTTGAAAATATCCTTACAGACAAAAACAACCAGGAAATGGCGGCAGAGCTGAAGGCAGAGCTTGGACTTGTGGATGAGGAACGCAGCAGGATTATAGTGGGGGAATATACCGATAAAATATGCGGAGTCATCGAGGAATACGTGACAGGCTTAGGCGCATATTATATTGATGCCGATGTGGAAATAGACACCGACAGCACATCGGATACATTCGGAACCATAAATAGCATTACTGTCAACGTTTCCAGAGGCAGTTCATATCAGCAGGACCGTATTTCGATTGAAGAAATAGAGATTGGAGCAGGCGGAGAGGATATGAATGAGGAGCTTCTGTCCGTGAGAATAAAAAATTATCTGTCAGACTTCTATAATTTGTCAAAACGTAATATATATGTAAATATATCATAGGTTTTGAGGTTTGGAGTGCATAGATAAAGAGGGAGATTGTGATGAGCTTTAAGGTTCCTGAAAAATGGAAAAAAATGTTTTCAAAGGTTGCGTCCAAGGATAAGCTTTTGATTATTCTTTTGTTCGGCGTGCTGCTTATCATAATTAATTTACCTGTAAAGTCTTCGGATGAAAAGTCGGAATCCGGCAGCGGGACATCTGCGGTATCGGAATATACCGCATCCGGCAAAAGCCGTGATGTGTCGGAATATGTGGAAGAGTTGGAGGCAAAGCTTGAAAAAATTTTATGTCAGACAGCCAATGTAGGTCAGGCAAAGGTTGTTATTACGGTGGAGAATGACGGACAGAAAATCCCGTATACGCAGACCAGTAAATCCGAGAGCAGCGTGGAGGAGTCTGACAGTTCGGGAGGAAGCAGGAAGTCATCGGAAAGTGCATTGGAGGAATCTGTTATATATACGGATGACGGCGAAAACAGCGTTCCTTTCATAGCGGAGGAAAAAATGCCGGATATACAGGGAGTTTTAATATTAGCTGAAGGTGGGGACGATGCAAATACCGTATCTGAAATCACCAAGGCAGCAAGTGCACTTTTGGGTATCTCGGTCAATAAAATAAAAGTATTAAAAATGGAGGCATGATTTTGAAAAAAATCTTCAAAAAAAATCAAATTATTATTACGGCCTTGGCACTCATGATTGCTGTAGCCGGGTACATAAACTATTCAGATAACATCAAGAACAAAAACAAGAGCGCAAGCGGCAAGGAAAACGCAACTCTTATAGAGAACGAAACAGATGCGGCAAGCGGCGACATTTTGAGCAATGATGCGGAACCGGATGCACTTGAAGATCCGGGCAGCATGGTATTTACATCATCCGTCACATCCCAGTTTATAATAAGCGCGAAGCTTGAGCGCGAGCAGGTGAGGGCTTCCGGCAAAGAAACGCTTCTGGAGGTCATAAACAATGCGGAGCTTTCCGAGGAGGCAAAGGCACAGGCCGTTGCGGATATGGTTGCGCTTGCGGACGCATCGGAGAAAGAAGCCGCCGCCGAACTGCTCCTTGAGGCGAAGGGCTTTGAAAACGTCATAGTATCAATGACCGGAGGTCAGGTTGACGTGGTTGTGGAAATATCGGAACTGACGGACACGGACCTTGCGCAGATTGAAGACATAGTTACGAGAAAAACCGGATGTTCACTGGAAAACCTTACGATTACATCGGTAAGTCCCGTTAAGGATGATGCGGAGGAGACCTCCGGCAAGACCGATACGGAGAACGAAACCGGAGAAAGCACCGACGGCGGCGCGGAGGATACGCAGACCGGCGGAGAAAATGAAACCGCAGGAGAAGGAGAAAGCGAAAGTGAAAGCGATGCCGGAGCCGTGGACGGAGGCGTTGAAGGATGATTTTTGCAATATGTAATTGCAAAATATGTACCGGTTTATTATAATGGAATAAAGACTTCCGTCCTGCGGCGGAGAAACAGGAGGATAAAGATATGGCAGAAAATATCAGGGAAAAAACATATGATACAGAAGATAATATAGGAAGGGTTCAGATTTCCGAGCAGGTTGTGTCGGTCATCGCCGGAATTGCTGCAACAGAGGTTGACGGAGTCGCATCTCTTGTAGGCAATATCACCAACGAGATAGTTGCCAAAATGGGAATTAAAAATCTTTCCAAGGGAATAAAAATCAAAATGCTTGAGGATACCGTTTTCGTACAGATTACGGTCAATATCAGGTACGGATGCAGTGTGCCGGACGTATGCCGCAATGTTCAGGAGAAGGTTGCATCGGCAATAGAGAACATGACGGGACTCAGCGTGGCGGAGGTCAACGTGTTTGTTGCGGATGTTACCTTTGACAAAAATTAACAATTAGGACTTTTTAATTTTGAATATTTATTGTATAATCAGAGTGTCATGTTTTTATGGCACTCTTATTTTATGTGAGGTATTCTTATGAGAAGAACGGCAATCAGAGAACATGTGTTCAGAATATTGTTCAGATATGATTTTTATGATACAGAAGATTTTACGGAGCAGACGGTACTGTATTTCGATTCGGACAATTCCGATGATGAGCCTAAGGCGGTAACGGACGGGGATGAGGATTCGGACAATCTTGACACGTCCGGTATTTCAGAGCTTGACAGAGCGGAGATACAGTCCCGTGCGGAGCTGGTGGCAAAACGGATACCGGAGCTTGACGCGATAATTTCCGATGCTTGTGACGGATGGGCAATCGGAAGAATAGGAAAAGCGGAGCTTGCCATACTCAGGCTTGCGGCTTATGAAATTCTGTTTGATGAACAGATAGAGCCGGCAATTGCCATCAATGAGGCTGTAGAGCTGTCCAAAAAATACTGTGCTGACAAGTCGCATTCTTTTGTCAACGGTGTGCTTGCCAAGCTGATAAAGTAATGGCCAAAATATATTCCGTCGGGCAGGTCAACAATTATATCAGGAACATGTTTGACACTGATTTTGTGCTGAACAGGATAAGCGTCATCGGCGAAGTGAGCAACTGCAAATACCATACGTCGGGTCATATATATTTTACGGTTAAGGACAATGCCAACGCTCTTTCGGCAGTTATGTTTGCAGGCAGCAGAGGCGGACTGTCATTCAGGCTTGAGGATGGCATGAAAATAGTTGCCACCGGAAATATCACGGTATATGAACGGGACGGCAAATATCAGCTTTATGCTAAGAAAATAGAACACGCAGGTATGGGAGAGCTCTACGAAAGATATCGGGCACTCAAGAAGGAGCTTGAGGAGATGGGAATGTTTGATGCCATGTATAAGCAGCCCGTTCCCCGTTATGTGAAGACTCTCGGAGTTGTGACCGCCTCAACCGGAGCGGCAATCCACGATATTATCAATGTTTCCACAAGGCGTAATCCGTATATTCAGATTGTTCTGTATCCGGCTCAGGTTCAGGGAGAAGGAGCGGCGGAAAGTATATGCAGAGGGATAAGGCGTCTTGACGGGTACGGAGTTGACGTGATTATTGCAGGGCGCGGCGGAGGCTCAATTGAGGATTTGTGGGCGTTTAATGACGAGAGGGTTGCCAGAACCATTTTTGAATGCAGGACTCCGGTTATTTCTGCCGTAGGACATGAGACGGATTTTACCATAGCTGATTTTGTGGCGGATATGAGAGCGCCGACGCCGTCTGCCGCGGCCGAGCTTGCCGTATGCGACATAAAAGAAATGCTTGACAAAATATCGGGCTATAAAGATGAGCTTGACAGAAGACTGGAAATGAGGCTTGAGGAACTGAGGAGCAGGCTGTCCGTATACGGTCTGAAGCTTAAGGCGTTGTCTCCATCCGGTATTATCAACGGGAAGAAACAGTATCTTGACCAGATGTGGGAACGTCTTGACAGAGCAGTTTCGGAGTTGTTAAAGGAACGCAGGAACTCTCTTGCAGTTAAGAGCGCCAAACTGGAAGCGCTGTCTCCTCTTTCAAAGCTGTCGTTAGGGTATTCCTATGTGACGGACAATGACGGCAAAACCTTGACCTCGGTTAAGCAGGCAGGTATCGGACAAAGGCTGAATATCAATGTGAAAGACGGAATAATATATGCCGATGTAACGGGCAGCGAGAGTGTTTTGAGGTAATATTATGAGTATAGAAGAGAACTTTGCAAAACTGGATGAAATTATAGCATCACTTGAGAATAAGGATATACCTCTGGATGAGGCGTTTAAGGAATACGAAAAAGGTATAAG
>CALWMX010000172.1 GCA_944382105.1 uncultured Butyrivibrio sp. | reverse complement strand
CTTATATTACCATACGGTAATTTCCGAGAAAACGTATCTCCTCCGGCAGTATCGTGAGTACGATTGCCGCAATAATCGATCCGGGGATATTTCCCATACCTCCAAGCACTACCATCACAAGAATGTTAATTGAAAAGTTGAAATCAAATTTGCTTCCCGTCAGAGTAGCAAAATTATGCGCATAGTACACTCCCGCAACACCCGCCAGCGCAGCAGATATGGTAAATGCCATGAGACGGTATTTTGACACGCTGATGCCGACCGATTCCGTCGCTATTTTATTGTCCCGCACTGCCTTAATTGCCCGGCCCGCACGTGAATCCGACAGATTCATTACAATTAATACGGTAATGATTAACAGTATAATGCCTATCAGAAATGTTGACATTCTTTCAACTGTGATTCCCTGCGCGCCCTTCGCAATTATATCCTGACTGTTCAATGAAGAACCGTCATTAACGTCAAAATGAAGGCCCTTGCTGTCCTTTGAAATATAAAGTACATTTCCGAGCACGCTCCTTATAATTTCTCCGAAAGCAAGCGTTACTATGGCAAGATAATCACCTTGCAGTTTCAGTACCGCAGAGCCAATCAAAAGACCGAAAAGCGCGGCAAAAACGCCGCCCACAACCATTCCTAAAAGGAAACGTACAAGGTCGTTGGAAATCATGTCCGCAGTCACATTGGTAAAAATTGCTCCCGTATATGCTCCCACGTAAAGAAAACCTGCGTGGCCAAGACTCAGTTCACCAAGGATACCGACTACAAGATTAAGGGACACGGCCAACATTGCATAGGCGCATATGGGAACAAGAAGTCCCTGCATCTTATATGACAGCATGCCTCCGTTTGTAAGAACCGACATTATCACATACGCTAAAATTATTCCGCCTATTGTTATCAATGTTGTGAGTGTAGTTTTTTTAATTTTTATTTTTCTGCTTTTCATATACTGCACCTACACTTTCTCTTTGATTTTCTTGCCGAACAAGCCCGTAGGCTTGAATATAAGCACAATAATGAGCACAAGAAATACTATTGCATTGGCAAGTGTAGTCGATATATATTTTTTACTCAGGCTTTCAATTATGCCGAGAAGAATACCGCCCACAAAAGCTCCCGGAATTGAGCCAATACCTCCGAATACAGCGGCCACAAAAGCTTTGATTCCCGGCATTGATCCGGTGGTAGGCGTAAGGTTAGGCATCGCGGTGAGCATAAAGAAACTGGCAACGGCCGCAAGTGCGGAGCCTATAGCAAATGTTACCGCTATGGTCTTATTGACGTCGACGCCCATCAGTCTGGCCGCATCCTTATCCTCCGATACCGCCAACATTGCACGGCCGGTTTTGGATTTTTTTATAAAAATCATAAGTCCCGCAATTATAGCCGCACTTACAACTATCGTTATGATTGTCGAGCCTTTAATTCTGAGTTCTCCTCCCGCCAGAGAGATTGTACCAAAATCAATTCCTGAATTAAAGCTCTTTGGATTGGAGGTGAAAATAAGCTGTGCAACATTCTGAAGCAGATAGCTTACGCCGATTGCAGTGATAAGGACCGCCAAAGACGTGGCTTCTCTCAGAGGCTTGTAAGCAACGCGCTCAATAACAACTCCCAATACCGTACACACCAGCATTGACAGAAAAATCGCAATAAGAGGATGATATCCCAAGTCCTGTATGATTTCATACAGCACATATCCGCCTATCATAATTACATCTCCATGGGCAAAATTAAGCATCTTGGCAATTCCGTACACCATTGTGTAGCCCAGCGCTATTATGGCATATATGCTTCCAAGATTTATTCCGTCAATGATATTGGAAATAAAACTCATTTTCTGCTTCACTCCTATCCTTAATATAAAGATGCCAAACCATTATACTGGCATCCCGTAAAAAAACCAACAACGGACAGAGAGCCCTGACATGAACTCTCTGTCCCTTGGTATTAATAATTATCTGCTGTGTAAACTATTCCGCACCTACGTAAGCCCCGTCTTTGATAATAACTGCCATAGGCTGTTTGTTAACTTCACCTGATGATGACCAGGTCATACCCTTGCCTGTAACACCGTCATATGAAATCTTTGTCATGGCTTCTTTAAGCGCGTCGCAAATTTCAGACGTTGATGCTGACGGTTCGATTCCTGCTTCCTCAATGGCCGCCTTGATAATATAAATGGCATCATATGCATCCGCAGCAAACTGAATAGGCGTTTCATTGTATTTTTCTTTGTATGCCGCTACAAAATCAGCGGTCTGTTCATCTGTTGAATCAGCCGAGAACGGCGTAAGAAGCATTACGCCTTCTGCAAGGCTTGTATCAAAGCCGTCAACGGAAAGCAAGCCGTCAAAGCCATCGCAGCCGAAGAACTTAACGTCTGCGCCTTCACTATCAGCTTCTTTAATAATGAGTGATGCTTCAGTGTAGTATATCGGAAGGAAAATAAGCTCGGCGCCTGCATCAATACATGATTTTACCTGTACCGAAAACTCCGACTTGGCATCGGATGTAAACGTCTGAACGCTTACAACCTCGTAATCCTGATTTTCCGATTCTTCTATAAATTTCTCATATATGCCTGATGAATACACATCGGAGCTGTCATAGATAACGCCTACCTTTGAGGCAAGATTGTTTTCACCGATATATTGAGCTGAAGCAGATCCCTGGTTAGGGTCTGTAAAACATACCTGAAATACGTTGCCGCCCTGAATGACATCCACCGAAGATGCTGACGGTGTAATCTGAAACATATTGTCATTGCCGGACTCTGCAGCAACTGCCTTACACGGATCCGATGTAACCGTGCCCATAAGAATCTTCATTCCCCAGTCCTTCAATGAGTTGTAAGCGTTAACTGCTTTTTCCGCGTTGCTCTCGTCATCCTCAAATTTGAATTCAACCTGATATCCGTTGATTCCTCCGGCCTCGTTAATTTCGTCAACCGCAATCTGCGCCGCGTTCATAACCGCCGTTCCGTACGCCGCATTGCTACCGGTTGTAGGTCCGATTCCTCCGATATAAAATTTATTCGCATTATCAGAACTTCCCTGAGAAGAACATCCCGATACCGCTGCAACAGTAAATGCTGCCGAAAGCAGCACAGCCGCAGCCCTCTTTAACTTTTTCATAATCTTCCTCCTTGCCTGCAAGCCGTAAATAAAATATTTCCTCCGGCCGCAATAAAATAATCCGGTAAAACTATTCACATAAAATCTGCATAATCTTTTACCTTTATTGGAAAGTATATTAATATACATCATTGAATTTGTCAATATGATTTAATCATTTTCCATTTTGTATCCCATTCCCCAGATGGTTTTTATCATGTCGCCCTTTTCTCCTAGCTTGTTTCTCAATTTTTTGACATGGGTGTCTATTGTCCTTGCATCCCCGAAATAGTCATAATTCCATACGTTATTGAGAATTTTTTCACGTGAAAGCGCGATTCCCTTATTCTCCATAAAATATGTCAAAAGTTCAAATTCCTTGTAGCTAAGTTCAACGGCCTTGCCGTCCACCTTGACAATATGAGCCGCCTTATCCACTTCAATGCCTCCTACGGAAAGCACGTCCGTCTCATCAGCCTTGCTTCTCCTTAGGATGGCATCAACTCTGGCCGTAAGGATTTTGGGACTGAACGGCTTTGATATATATTCATCCACTCCCAATTCAAAACCCAACAGTTCGTCCTGCTCATCCCCCCTTGCGGTCAGCATGACAATGGGCACTTTGGAAAGCTTGCGGATTTCCCTGCACACCTGCCATCCGTCCATTTTAGGCATCATAACATCAAGAATTATCAGATCAATGGACTTATCGCTGCAGAAAATATCAATTGCCCGTTCACCGTTTTCGGCTTCAACAACTTCATATCCCTTTTTAGTTAAGAAATCGCGTACCAGCTTGCGCATTCTGCTCTCATCATCAACCACAAGAATTTTGTTTCCCATAAAACCGTCTCCTATACTTTAAAATCTGATAAGTGTTCACATTATACCGTTCCCGCTAGGCTCGTGAAATACCTCGCCAAGTGCTCAGGTATATGTTCTCACTAAATTCCCACTGCGCTCCGCTTGTGCTCATTAAGTGTGAACATTATACCATAATTTTATGTCAGTTCTGTGAAATGCTCTCCTGTTCCTCTATGTTCCGCTCCTGTTGGTTTTCCTTCTGTTCCAGTTCTTTTTCACGCTGTCTCAATGACTCTTCCCTGCAGTCAAGCTCCTGTGCCCAGCCGGCGTATTTATCCTGAAGCGCTCTTTCATAATTAATAATATTAGGATTGGAGCTGCTGAGGGCAACTCCGAACATGGCGCCCACCAACAGAAAAAGAACCACATTGATAATTACGGAGGTCCTCAGTTTTTCTTTGTAATTTTTATGTTTAGCATTATTGCGGGCAGCCGTATCTTTTTCCATGAATTTATTAACGGTATTTTTACTGTCCCCTATGCCTGAGGCTGATATTTTAACATACGGCAAATCGCCCGGACCGCCCTTTTTTATTATGGCGGCACGGAGCTTTTTCATAAATTCCAGCCCCACAGGCGTATGAAAAATATCTTTTTCCACCAGCTCACAGTATAATTTGGCTGTTTTATCCGTATCATTAAGGTTAATTCTTGTACTGAGATATTTTATTCCTTTTTTTTCGCTGAGGGCAGCATTATAATCATTCTCGTCGGCAAATTTGTAACCGCATACTATATATTCTTTATTTTCTTCCGCCATAAGAACCTCCCGATAAAAATCTTCCGGATTAACAGAAAACAAACTGAACCAAAAGCATATAGCAGACCGTGCCCCCGGCTATGGATAAGAGCATCTGCCGTTTCCACAAATGCAGCCCGGCCACCACCGCTATCGATATCAGTTCCGGCAGTCCGTAGCTCCATGCTGTAACATCAACGCTTTTCAGGCAGTATATTACCAAAAGACCAAAAACCGCAGCGGGAAGGACTTTGCCAAGGTACTGAACGTATTTCGGCGTCGGCTTCCCGGACGGAAATACTATGAAAGGAAGAAATCTTGTTATAACCGTTGCCAGAACAACCATGGCAATCGTAATTATCTGTTGGGCAAGCGTCATGTTTTCTCACCGTCCTTCTCAAGCACTCTGCGCAAAAGCGTGAGCACGGCCAGAATAATTGCCATAGACGGAATAATAAAATTATCCGCTCCGAAAAGTATCAGGCACACCAGTGATATCCCCAGTCCCAAAAGAGATGACGTATGATTTTTCTCTTTAAGCCACTGTTCCATAAAAATAACCACAAACATTGCCGTCATGACAAATTCAAGTCCCTTTGTGTTAAATTTTATAAAAGAACCGAAAATTCCTCCGAGGGTGGCTCCTGTAACCCAGTATATCTGATTGAGAAGATTCACAAAAAACATGAACCAGCCCTTGTCAACATCATCCGGAATGTTGGCGGTATAATTAACTGAAAAGCTTTCGTCACACATTCCGTATATAAGATATATTTTTTTGATTCCCGTACCCTTATATCTGTCCAGCATGGATATTCCGTAGAAAAGATGGCGTGCATTAATCATAAGCGCCAGAAGGAATGCCTGCAACGGATTAAACGAACCCATAAGCATATTGACCGTAACAAACTCAACCGATCCGGCAAAAATGGTCATACTCATAAACATGGGATACAAAAAGCTGAAGCCCGATACGTTCATATATATTCCATAGGTTATTCCCAGAAAAAGAAAACCTGCCATTATGGGAATTGTATTGGGGAATGCTGCCTTGAAAGCCTTAAGCTTAATGCCGGCAGGACGTTTAACGGCTGCAATCCTGCCGTCCATAAATAAATATCCTCACATTCTTTTATGTATATAATATTAGTTTAAAGGAATTTTCCAGACTCCTTTAATCCACAAAAATTATAATATTTATTCAGTTGGAATGCAACTTATATTTGATGTTTTAGGACATTGCTTTTCATATAACCTGTGTGGTATAATGTGAACACTTAGCGAATGCAAGCGCAGCGCGGCATGAGCTTAGTGGAACATATGCCTGTGCACTTGGCGAGGTATCTCACGAGCCTAGTACACATGGTATAATGTGAACACTTAGCGAATGCAAGCGCAGCGCAAAATACACAAATTTTTTTACGGGAGGATTAATATGAAAATCAATACGACCTGCGTACAGGGAGGATATACTCCGGGCAACGGCGAACCGCGCCAGATTCCAATCGTCCAGAGCACAACATTTAAGTACAGCACAAGCGAGGATATGGGAAAGCTTTTTGACCTTGAAGCCAGCGGATATTTCTACACAAGACTCCAGAATCCTACCAATGACTACGTGGCTGCCAAAATAGCAGAGCTGGAGGGAGGCACCGCGGCAATGCTTACAAGCAGCGGACAGGCTGCCAATTTCTATGCACTTTTTAATATATGCGGGTGCGGAGACCATATTGTGTCATCAAGCACTATATACGGAGGAACATATAACCTTATCTCCGTTACAATGAAGCGCATGGGAATCGACGTTACATTTGTGAGTCCAGATGCCACTGAAGAGGAGCTTAACGCCGCTTTTAAGCCTAACACTAAGGCAGTGTTCGGCGAAACAATTGCCAATCCTGCACTTACGGTTCTTGATATAGAAAAATTTGCAGGATGTGCGCATGCACACGGCGTACCCCTTATTGTGGATAATACTTTTGCCACCCCGATAAACTGCCGTCCTTTTGAATGGGGCGCCGATATAGTTACGCATTCGACAACCAAGTACATGGACGGACACGGAGCTGCCGTTGGCGGTGCAATCGTTGACAGCGGTAATTTTGACTGGATGGCGCACGCAGACAAATTCCCGGGACTATGCACTCCTGATGAAAGTTATCACGGCATCACCTACACTGAACGTTTCGGCAACGCAGGAGCCTTTATTACAAAATGCACCTCGCAGCTTATGAGAGACCTTGGCGCAATACAAAGTCCTCAGAATGCTTATATTCTCAACCTTGGTCTTGAAAGCCTGCATGTCAGAATGAAACGCCACTGTGAAAACGGTCTTGCCATTGCGGAATTTCTTGATGCGCATCCGAAGGTTTCCTATGTCAACTACTGCAGTCTGCCAGGCGACAAATACTATGAGCTTGCCACAAAATATCTTCCCAACGGAAGCTGCGGGGTTGTATCATTTGGTCTTAAAGGCGGCCGGAAAGCTGCTGAAACATTTATGAAGAACCTTAAGATTGCCGCTATAGAGACACATGTTGCAGATGCAAGAACCTGCTGTCTCAATCCCGCATCAAGCACACACCGCCAGATGAACGATGAACAGCTCAAGGAAGCCGGAGTTCCTGCAGAGCTTGTCAGAATGAGCTGCGGCATCGAGGATAAGGAAGACCTGATTTCAGACATTGCACAGGCTCTTGACAAATGCTGAAACACAATGAATAAAGCGGCCTTTGACTGTAACTGAAATTATAAAAAGGGCATCCGCGAAATCATTTCATGGCTTTGCGGATACCCTTTTTTAGTTATTTTATTGTGCTCATCTGGACATAAAGCTCTGGGAAAAATATGTTCCGCCTGATTTGGCATTGCCCGGCTCCACTATCACAAAAAGGCTTGCAGCCGCATAATTATATTCGGCTGTCAGCATATTGGCATTGTGCGTAGGCGAATTTTTCCAGCCTTCCATAACGGAGGCAGCATCATTATATCCCGAAGCAATATTTTCTCCCAAAGAGCTGTAGCTGCCCGGGTAAACGCTGAAGCATGAATTTCCGTTAGGTCTGGTATGGGAAAAATAATATGCACATTCAAGCGCCCTTGTTCTTGCCGAAGCGTCAAGGGAGCTGTCTTTGGAGCAGGCAGGAAGACCGTTTGACTGTCTGTATGCGTTAAGTAACCCAAACATTTCCTCCGACGCCGTCAAATCCCAGTACCCGCATACGGTTGCCGTCTGTCCCTTGCCTATATCCACGGTATGCGGCAGCGCATATTGCTGTTCATAGCTTACACCGCACACGGTGCAAGTATATCTTTTCATGCCGGGAGAATAATCCGTTGCGGCAGTTATCACAGCACCCTGATTATAGCTGTGGCCGCTTTTGGCCGTAACCGTATCCGTGTAAGACACGCCGCATCTGCTGCAGGTATGTGCGGTATAGCCCTCGGAAATACATGTAGAGGGTATAACCGTATCAATATAAGCATGTCCGGCCGCAGGAATTTTCTCCGAATAGGAAACACCGCATTTACTGCATGTATATGTCCT
This sequence comes from uncultured Butyrivibrio sp., assembly GCA_944382105.1. Lineage (GTDB taxonomy): Bacteria > Bacillota > Clostridia > Lachnospirales > Lachnospiraceae > Eshraghiella. Next base: position 10,240 of record CALWMX010000172.1, on the reverse strand, counting down.
GTTTCCGTCATATGTACAGCCCGAAGCATTCTCCTGCGTCACCACATAATTATGCCGGCACTGTGCAGGTTCTGTCACTGATGGGGTTTTATCAGCTTCAGTAGATGGCTTCGTATCATACGCTGTCGTCTGTGTTATGTCATCGGTGTGTTTTTCGGTTTCTGCCTCAGTGTGGGGCTTCGTGCTTTTTCCCGTTTCTTTTTCGCCGATATTATCTGAATGGTCCCCGGTTTCCTCTGCCGCGGCAGCAATATTATCTTCTTCCGTATTAACCGTTTCCCCGGATTTGCCGTCCCCGGCGCATCCTCCGAAAAATATAACGGATGCCGTAAACATTACCGAAAAAATTATTTTAACCAAAACGTTTCTGCGCAATGATTGTCTGCTCATTATTTTATCTCCTGATACCTGTTTTAGTATATCTGTTTAAAAAATCCTGTTATTAAACAAGAAGTCCTTCCAGAACCTTGATACATCCCTCAATTCCCAGACTGCCGGAGTTAAGTACAATATCATAGTTCTTAGGGTCATTCCATTTTTTCTGCGTGTACGCCTGATAATATTTGGAGCGCTTCCTGTCATAATATTTCTTTGTTTCTTCGGCCTTTGACTGTTCGATTCCGTAGTCTTCAAGTATTCTTTTCTTTTTATATTTATCGTCTGCAAATATGAAAACCTTAGCTACGCCTTTTTCGTCTCTGAGCGCTTCCGCTGCACAATGTCCGAGGAAAATGGCAGGTCCGGCCTTAGACACTCTGAGAATTTCTTTTTGTTCCTCCAGATAGATATGTCCCTCCTCCGGAAGCATATCTGCATCTCCTGATTGTATACGGTTCATTACAAAAATCGTATACAGAAAACTGTTTGTCGCCTTTTCTTCATACTGTTCGATTGCCTCCACTGAAATATTTCTTTTTTTGGCAACCGCTTCCAGAATTTCTCTACCGTAGCATGGAATCTGACATTTCTCCGCCAGTCCTTTTGCAATTTTGGTTCCTCCGCTTCCATATTCCCTCTCAATTGTAATGTAATTGTACTTCATAGTCGATCCTCCTTAAATTATATTTAAAACCGTCATTTTACTGATTAAGCATATTTATTATGTTATCAGGCATTGTAACACATTTTCCGTCAGAATGCTTATAAAAATTACACTTTGAAAATATTTTTAATTAAAGCATATTCTGCCATTTACTAATCATATAAACTGACAAACGAGGACTTATCTCTCATATTTAAATTAAAGAAAGCTTTATTCGCAATTTTTACCGTATCAGCATACCAGTTCCAGACCGTATCAATATATGGTGTCTGCACCTCAAACAAATCGGCAATATCTTTTATGATTTTGAGACCATAAGGAAAATCTGTTGCAAAATACCGTGATTCAAAATCAGGAACCCATCCCCCGTAAACCTTCTTCATAGGCGATGCCAAACCCTTAAACGCATTAATGCTTTTTAATTTAGCTGCCATTGACGCGGCATCATAGCTTTCATAATAATCCTGCAATGACTCGACTTGTTTTAAATTCATAGGAATTGTATTACACAATGCCTGCAGTTCTTTATCGCATGCAAGCAGCCACTCTGCAGATTCCAAATCCCATTCCTCATAAAACAAAAAATTTCTTGGATAAACCACATCCATGGCATAATCTTTAAACATAGAATACAATCTTGCCGTGTGTAAAACAGGATTTGACGGTGTTAATGTGACTGACAAATAATTAGGCATCTTGACACATGTAATATCAAACATATTTTCCATAAGACGGCTTATATTCCGGTCAGGACACGATGGAATCGAAGCTGTTTTTAACAATTTTTTTCTTCCTAACATATATACTGATTTTCCATACCTTTTCAGCCTGGCAATGCTGTGTACTCTCTGAACTCCAAAGACAATACATCCTGTATCTATAAGATTTTTGAATGCAAATTCAGCGCCTCCGCTTCCGGGAATCACTCCGATATACTGGTCTTTTTTGACATATGGAAGTAATCTCTCTGATAAATCTGCAAACATCTGAGCCGGCACCGTGATAAATATCACATCAGCATTATCTGCGGCTTCACGCATATCCGACGTAATTTTATGTATTCGTCCTGTAATTATAATATTTTCATGTGAATCGTAAACCTCAATATGCCTGTCCCAAGCAGACTTTTTGGGCGTATACACGGTAACATAATGACCTTTGTGCGCTATTTCTGCTGCCATTAAAGTACCGATATTTCCTCCACCGATTATTGTAACATTCATATAGCTGCCTCATCCCTCCTCCTGACCGATTATATTTACAGTCTTCTTTTAACGGCATTGCACAATTCTTCATTTTCAGTCCGTTCACGTATTGCTATTCTTATATACTGCTTTCCGTTTCCGATTTTTGGCGTAAGATCTTTAATCAGAATATTATCTTTCAGTAATTCCGCCGCAAGAGCCTCGCTTCGTTTACCGTTAGTCAGTTCACACATAAAATAATTTGCCGACGATGGAAATACTTTAAGACCTTTTATTTTACACAGTTCCTGATAAAAACGTTGCCGTTCCTTTCTGATTTGTACTAACGACTGATGAAAATCATATCTGTATTTATCCAATATCTGCATAAAAAATTCTCCTATAGAATTAATATTCCATATAGCTACTTTTTTCTTAAGCACCGCAATCATATTTGTATCATAACTTGCCAGAATTCCCAAACGTATTCCTGGCACACCATAAGATTTTGATATGCTCTTAACCACATACAATTTGGGGAATTTTCTTAAAATTTTTTCTGAAATCATAGATGCATTGTCCTCATCTGCAAAATCCAGAAAACTTTCATCCAAAATCAATGCAACATTTGACGATTTACACCATTCCATAATATTTCTAATTTCTTTTTTATTCAGATAATGCCCTGATGGATTATCCGGATTAATAAGAACAAGCGCACTGATGGGATGTTCCGTAAAATAATCGCATATGCTTTCTGCGCTGTATGAAAATTGTTCATCTTTACAATCGTATACAATATATTTACAGTTACACCGATTTGGATATTCTTCAAATGTAGGTCTGATTATTCCTACATTGCCGTTGAATTCCTCAAGCAGTTCTTTTATAAGTTCGGCTGCTCCGTTTCCCAATATAATGTGTTCTTCAGACATTCCAAAATGTTTTGCCGCCAAAAGACTGTTTACCCTCATTCCGGATGGATACTGACGAAGCAACGTATTAAAATTTGAAGTAATTTCATCTGTCATGCGTTTTGTAGGAAAATACGGATTAACCAAATAACAAAAATCTTTCAAATGAGGAAAACGCCAATATCCCCCGTATCGCGCCATCAATGTTTTGTATCGTTTCAAATCATCTTCGAGAAATATTAATTCTGCAATATCCAAATCCTGAATATCATCAATCTCATACCACAACTCTCCATTCAGGCGTTTTGCTTTCATTGTATTTTTATCAAGCATCAAAATCAGCTTAATAACCGTTTCATAGTATTCATTATTCCCCATCACTTTCGCATATGCTTCAAGAAACGGAACATAAACATTCTTAGAAAACTCCTCACTGAATTTATATATATTTACGGTCTTGTAATATCGTTCCTTGTCAAAAAAAACAAGCTGTTTACCCGGAATAAAATCAATTATATTGTCGCATTCATCCACTAAAATACAAGTACCGTCCATCCAGTTTTCAAACTTATCGACCAAAGCCAGCGTCTCCCGGCTGTCCTCCAGCATTAAATCAATAAGCTTTTCCTCAAAAATCAGATCCGACTCAAGTAACAGCGTGTCATCCTCCGTCATAAAATCTTTTGCAAGGGAAAGTGAAAAGATATTATTCGTTTTATCATATACATCGTTTACAATATATTTTATTTCCGTATTAATACCAAGACCGTCAACAAATGCCATCAGGTTTTCGTGCTTATAACCTACTACAATAATTATTCTTGACAAATGCTTTTTATCAAGTATTTTCAGTGCACGCTCGATTAATTTTATTCCTCCCACTTCAACCATACATTTGGTATTTTCTCTTGTTAAAGTCCCCAATCTTTTCCCCATACCTGCTGCCAGAATAATTGCCTGCATAAGCCACCTCCATTTATCTGAATGTTTTTAATAATGCCGGATAAACTTCTTCAGCCGTAAACCGTATATTATATTTCGTCCGGTTATATTTATGATTTTAGCACAATATTCCCGGACTATATACTTTTTTTGATAAAATTATCAAAAAAAGTCGTCCTTTTGAAAAAATATAATAACATATTGATGTAAACCGAAAAAAATTATATAATATTTATAATCAATTTTTTATTAATTTTTAAATGAAATCTAAAAAGGAAATATTTCTATGAAACAAGCGCTTGAAGACGCAATATTGCGTCAGGATATTCCACAAATTGAAGATTATATAAAACAATATGAAGAACAGAACCCGTCTGATTTTGATTTATATTCATACAGGATATCATTATACCTATTAAAAAAAGATTTCCAGATGGCATACCATTTGGCAAAAGAAGCCGTAAACATGAATCCGTTTGATATAGAAGCAAACTACAACTTTCTGGTCTGTGCTGACTTGGCAGAGCAACATTCTGAAGGCTATAAAGCTTTCCTTTTAATACAGTTTATGCAGTCAAAATATCTGATGGACATCATTGATTCAGAAACATTGTCCGAATGGGAACAGCACTTTCAAAAGATGATTTCGGATGAAAATAACATCCTCTTGAAAAATGAGCTTTTACAAGTGGCACAAAACCATCATAACGCTGTCATCGACCCTTTCAAAAATTTTCAAAGCAGTCTGTGCGGAAAAATTCTACGGGCTTACAACGATGAATTATATTATATCGGACTGGCAGACAATACTTATGACGCTTATTTCAATCCTGCCCTGATTGCAGATCCGATTCATGCCAAATGCGAATTGTTCCGTATCAAGGATATCGGTACATCTTTCAATGTACCCCAAAATCTTGAAAAAACACTGTTGCCGGTCTGTCTGAACTTTGATGATGAGCAGACTGACACGAACTACATATATGATGCTTCCGTTACTCCCATTCCAATATATATGGAACCGGCGAAGAAAAAATATTCATATCTGCCAATAGAAAACGGAGCCGCCTTGAAAACAGGATTCCCCGCGATATTCTGCGAGCCACTTCCTCTTTCTCAAAAAGATTTTCACGGGCGAAAAAAACTTGTGTTAAGTATTTTTATTGACAGTTTTAACTATTACATCATAAAAGAAATGGGCCTAAAAGAACTTATGCCTGAGTCTTACCGTTATTTTTCCAAAGGAATTATATGCAATAATTTTTATTCCGGTTCCGAATGGACTTTGCCGTCCATTGCAACTTACTGGACAGGAAAACACGCAGGACACCATATGAATCTGGCAGAAGAATACCGTTTTGATTTTATGAAAGATTCCAAAGTACTGGCGGAGTATTTTCATGATAACGGTTACGTTACCGCAAAAATAGGCGGAAATGACGCTATAACTCCATGGCAGGGATACATGCGCGGAATTGATCGTTTCATCTATCAGTCAACCCATTCTTTCCGCAAAAAAGAGGTTATTCAGGATACCATACAGCATCTGGAAACTTTTAAAGATGCCTGCCAGTATGTATGGCTTGATCTTGTTGACTTACACCATGTTGCAGGCGGATTTATGCGTTCCATTCAGGTACAATCAAAAATACCGTTATCACAGCGCACCATTGATAACACTATCAGAACCTCGGTAAAACAGACTTACAGTCCTAACCGCAAACAAATATATATTCAGGAATTACGCGAGCTTGACTTCTATCTTGGTAATTTATACAACTATTTGGAAAAAACATATCAGGACAGAGAAATAATTGTATCGCTTTTTTCTGATCACGGAACCTCATTTATGGTCGGGAATGATGAACCTTTTCTTTCGGAACAGCGTGTTAATGTACCTTTTATGCTGAGAGGCAGCAGTATTACGCCGGAAATCTGCAATGAAATCATCGAATCGACGGATTATGCCGCTATTATTTGCAAACTTGCCGATATACCTTATAATTACCATGGTACAGACGCTAATTTGCCGATTACTTTTGGAGGAACATTTGAACGTGAATTTGCTTTTTCACAAAGCATCTTTATTGGCGATCCATACCGTGCTGCATTACATGGAAAAAACCTTCACTGTTATTTAGAAAGCAAAGAACCTGTTTCACCATGTTTTCGTATTAATTTGTCGGAAAAAACATGCTTTATTACAGATAACACGGGAAATATAATACAAAACAAGTCTATGTCAGATAAGTTTGAAGCCATTGTAAAAAAAGAAATAAATCATCTTCTATACCATAAATCAAATTAGAAACAACTGTATCACTACATGACATAGCATACAGTATGCAGGCAGGTACTTGTTTTTTTCACTGTTTTATGTATAATTGTTATATCATTTATATTGTAACATCAGACAGTTCATAGACCTTCCTGTCTTTAAACAAAACCGGGCATAAACGATACGATTTTGTGCGTTTTATGCCGTCGTATTGTTTTTTTATATGGAAACAGGCTATGAATTATACCAAAGGAGCAGCCAATGTATATAATCAAAACCGAACAGAGCTTCGATTCGGCTCACTTTTTAGCTGAATATAACGGAAAATGCCGTAATATTCACGGTCACAGATGGCGGATCATTATCGAAATAGCACAGGATGAATTGGAAAATACCGGACAGACCAGAGGCATGATTGTGGATTTTGCCCAGTTGAAAACCGATTTGAAAAAAGAAGCTGACGATTTGGATCACTGCCTGATATTGGAGACCGGAACTCTCAAGGAAAAGACATACGAAGCGTTAAAGGACGAAGGTTTCCGGATGGTTGAGGTTCCTTTCCGCCCGACTGCCGAAAATTTTGCAAAATATTTCTACGATAAAATGACGGAAAAAGGCTATGCGGTAAAAAAATCCGTTGTCTATGAAACGGAGAATAACTGTGCCGCTTACAGCCCATTGGAAGGGAAATACCATGACGACATATAAAGTAGCGGAAATTTTTTCCAGTATCAACGGGGAAGGAAGGCTTGCCGGACAGCTTGCTGTTTTTATACGTTTCTGCGGCTGTAACTTAAACTGCAGTTTCTGCGATACCGGGTGGGCCAATACGGCCGATTCCCCATACACTCTCATGTCGGCAGAAGAAATTTTCCTGAGAATTAAAGACACGGGAATCAAAAACGTAACCCTGACGGGCGGCGAACCGCTCTTACAGCAGGGTATTTCCGATTTATTATACATGCTTTCCGAAGACACGGCTTTAAACGTGGAAATTGAGACCAACGGGAGTATCCCTATCAAGCCGTATGCAGACATGACAAACCGCCCTTCAATGACAATGGACTACAAGCTTCCGGACAGCGGAATGGAAATGTACATGTGTATGGAAAATTATGATTTTTTACAGCCCCATGATACGGTAAAATTTGTCTGTGGAAGCATGGACGATTTGAAAAAAGCAAAAACAATAATTACACAATACCGGCTGGTTGAAAGATGCGCCGTTTATTTAAGTCCGGTATACGGGAAAATTCATCCCTCGGATATGGTGGATTTTATGAAGGAAAACACATTAAACGGAGTCAATCTGCAGCTTCAGCTTCATAAATATATTTGGGACCCCAATGCACGGGGCGTATGACAAGGAGAAAGAAATGGCAATCGATCAGGAAGCAATTAAAGAACATATAAAAGGAATACTTACAGCACTTGGGGACGACCCGGAGCGCGAGGGCTTAAAGGAAACGCCGGAGCGTGTCGCCCGAATGTACGCCGAAGTTTTTGAAGGGATGAATTACACTAACCACCAAATTGCCGAAATGTTCAACAAAACATTTGAAGAAAACGTGACCGGAGCCGGCAGCAGCGACATGGTTGTGGTGAAAGATATTGAAGTTTTCAGCTATTGCGAACATCATATGGCTTTAATGTACAACATGAAAGTCACTGTGGCATATCTTCCTGTGGGAAAGGTTATCGGGCTCAGTAAAATTGCCCGTATAGCCGATATGGCGGCAAAGCGTCTGCAGCTTCAGGAACGCATAGGACAGGATATCGCACAGATTATGTCCGAAGTTACGGGTTCCAAAGATATTGCAGTGCTTATAGAGGCCAATCACAGCTGCATGACCGCGCGCGGCATCAAAAAGGGTTCCGCAAAAACCTATACTTCGACACTTCTGGGCCGTTTTGAAACCGAGCCCATGCTGCTTGCCAGAATCCGTTGAATATACACATAATTACTGATTAATTTATATATGGAGGATAACCATGAACGCACTTGTACTAACCAGCGGCGGAATCGATTCCACCACCTGCCTTGCAATCGCAGTGGCAAAATACGGCAGGGAACATGTTATTGCATTGTCCATTTCATACGGACAGAAACACGAGAAAGAGATTGAGGCTGCAAAAGCGGTTGTTTCTTACTACGGTGTGGAACATCTGCATATGGATTTATCGGAAATGTTCGCTTACAGCGACTGTTCGCTTCTCTCCCATTCAAACAAAGAAATCCCGCTGGAATCTTATGCCGAGCAGTTGAAAAAAACGGACGGCAAGCCGGTTTCCACCTATGTACCGTTCCGCAACGGACTTTTTCTGTCCTCGGCCGCCAGTATCGCACTTTCAAAGGATTGCGAAGTTATCTATTACGGCGCTCACGGAGATGATGCGGCCGGCAATGCCTATCCGGACTGCAGCGATGCTTTTGTGAAAGCCATGAATGAAGCGATTTATGAGGGCAGCGGACATCAGCTTCACATAGAAGTTCCTTTTGTAAACAAAACCAAAGCGGAGGTTGTTAAAACCGGCCTCGATTTAAACGCGCCCTATCATCTAACATGGAGCTGCTACAGCGGAGGCGAAAAACCCTGCGGCGTCTGCGGAACCTGTATTGACCGTGCAAAAGCATTTGCTTTAAACGGGGTAAAAGACCCCGCTTCTGACTGATACGGAAATATTGCCATATCACCGAAACAATTTAAATACCCGCTTAATCAAATCTGAAGGAGATTAATTATGTCCAGAGAAAAAGAAGAAATGAAAGATATAACACTGTTGGGAAATCAAAAGGTTTCATACCCGTCAGATTATGCCCCTGACGTACTTGAAACATTTGACAATAAACACCCGGACAACGATTACTTCGTAAAATTCAACTGTCCTGAATTCACAAGTCTGTGCCCAATCACCGGCCAGCCTGATTTTGCCACTATTTATATTTCGTACGTACCCGATAAAAAAATGGTGGAAAGCAAATCATTGAAGCTCTATCTGTTCAGTTTCCGCAATCATGGTGATTTTCATGAGGACTGCGTGAACATTATTATGAAAGATTTAATACGCCTGATGTCTCCAAAATACATCGAGGTCTGGGGCAAATTCCTGCCGCGCGGCGGCATCTCCATTGACCCGTACTGCAACTACGGCAAACCTGGAACCCCGTGGGAGACTGTGGCATTCGAACGGCTTACAAAACATGACCTGTACCCGGAAGAAATCAACAACCGCTGATTTTCCTCCGGATTATTACGGCCCGGCGGACAGACGGCTCCAACGTTTTACATATACAAAGAGAAAATTTGCATAACCTGAGCGGATTACGCTATTTTTCAATATGTTTCCCTGCCGCAAAGAAGTCCCTTGTCTCTTTGACGACAACCCCGCTCAGGGCAAACAATGCAATCATATTCGGAAGCGCCATGAGTCCGTTAAATATGTCTGCAATGGTCCATACGGCAGATACAGTCATATAAGGTCCGATAAATACGGCCAGAATGTAAAGCCAGCGGTATACCTTTATCAGTTTTTTATTTCCCTTCGATAAATACTCAATGCAACGCTCCGAGTAATAATCCCATCCGAGAATTGTGGTAAACGCAAAAAACACCAGACAAAACATAAGTATAAAAGTGGACACGTCGGAAGGAATCGGCATGCCTTTCCCAAATGCATACTGGGTTACCGCCACTCCTTCCAGCCCCGGAACCTTCCATGCGCCGGTAATAACTATGGAAAGTCCGGTCATTGTACAGATAATAATAGTATCAATAAATGTTCCCGTCATGGAAACCAGTCCTTGACGTACCGGTTCATGTGTCCGTGCTGCCGCCGCTGCAATCGGCGCCGAACCCAGCCCCGCCTCATTGGAAAAAAT
>CALWMX010000171.1 GCA_944382105.1 uncultured Butyrivibrio sp. | reverse complement strand
AGATTGATTTCAATAACCTTGGCAGTTTTTGCGCTGCCGCTCCCACTGCTTCCGCAGGCGGTAAAAGTTCCGATAATCATGACCGCAGCCATCACAATCGCAAAAATTTTCTTTATCTTCATAATCCTTCCTCCTTAAACTAAGACAAAAGTCCTCAATTGCAAATAATATATCATTTTACCCTGATAAATGCAAGACCTTTTATAAATACGTTAAAAACCGCAGGAATAAAATTTTCTCCCTGCGGTTAAATTTACTTCAATTACATGAATCTATAAAGGAATATTTCCGTGTTTTTTGTCCGGAACGTTTACAGACTTCTGCTCCAGCATGGCAAATGCGTCTATAACGCGCGCCCTCGTTTCCTCGGGACGGATTACTTCGTCAACATATCCCCGTTCAGCGGCGATATAAGGATTCATGAACTTATCCTCATACTCCTTAATCTGAGCCCTGCGCTCCTCCTCAGGATCGCTGGCGGCTTCAATTTTTTTCCTTCCGATAATGCCTACGGCGCCTTCAGCTCCCATAACCGCGATTTCCGCAACCGGCCATGAAAAAACGAAATCAGCTCCCAGCCCTTTGCTGTCCATTCCGATATAAGCACCGCCAAAAGCTTTTCTGAGGATAACCGTCACCGTTGGAACCGTAGCCTCGCTGTACGCATAGAGTATTTTTGCTCCGTGGCGGATAATACCGCTGTACTCCTGCTCCTTGCCGGGCAGAAACGCCGGCACATCCACAAGCGTAAGTATAGGAATGTTGAAACAGTCGCAGAATCTTATGAAACGGCCCGCCTTATCGCCCGAATTGTAGTCAAGGGATCCGGCCAGATAATCCGGCTGGTTGGCAACGACTCCCACGGTTTTACCCTCAAGGCGCATGAGCCCGACTATTATATTTTTTGCAAAACCGGCCTGTATTTCCATAAAGGAATCCCTGTCTGCAAACTCTTCTATCACCTCATACATATTGTATGACAGCTTCATATTAGGGGAAACGATATCCCTGAGCCTTTTGTGATAATATTTCTTGACAGGCTCCGCAACAGGCGGTTTTTCAAGGTAGTTCTCAGGCAGGTAGGATAAAAGCTGTCTCACTCCCATAAGGCATGAGGTATCGTCGTCATACACGAAATGCGCCACACCGCTCCGGCCCATATGCACGTCAGCGCCGCCAAGCTCCGCGGTGGTTACCACCTCGCCGGTCACCTCCTTGATGACTTTAGGACCCGTAATGTACATCTGTCCGTTCTGTTTTGTCATAAATATAAAATCACAAAGCGCAGGGGAGTAGCAGGCGCCACCGGCACAAGGCCCCATGATTACGGCTATCTGAGGAGCCACGCCTGACATCTGCGTATGTTTTTTGAACATTCCCGCATAACCGTTAAGGCTGTCTATGCCCTCCTCGATTCTCGCACCGCCGCTGTCGTTAATCTCCACAAACGGCGCCTTTGCATTCATGGCCATGTCCATAACGTTGCAGATTTTCCGGGCATGATACTCGCCCAGGGCTCCTCCGCCCACCGTAAAATCCTGTGATGAGGCAAAAACTACCCTTCCATTAACTCTGCCGTATCCGGTTACAACACCGTCGCCGGGAGTCTTTTTGCGCTCCATTCCAAAGTCCGTTGTTCTTGTGGTCATGAGGGTATTAACTTCCACGAATGTGCCTTCGTCAAAAAGTATGTCAAGCCTTTCCCTTGCCGTAAGCTTGCCTCTCTCATGCTGTCTGTCTATTCTTGCCTGACCTCCGCCTATATGCGCGGCTTCGCGGCGTGAGTCAAGCTCTGCTAATTTTTCATCCCACATCGGGTTACTCCTTCTTCCTGTCCGGCGCAGTGCGGCGCACTATGCCAGAGCTTCCAAATCTTCTACGGTATTTATTGTAATAACCTTCTTGCTTCTGTCAATACGCTTCATAAACCCTGCCAGTGTCTTGCCCGGCCCTATTTCATAGAAAACGTCAACGCCGTCCGCAAGCATTTTTTCCATAGTCTGCTGCCATCTGACAGGAGAATATACCTGACGCCTGAGAGAATCGCTTATCAATCCGCTGTCTGTCACGACTTCCGCCGCAACATTGTTAATATACGGAATTTCAGGATTCCTGAAGCTTACGTTTTTAAGCTCTTCCTCCAGCTTGTCTCCCGCGCCCTTAAGCATAGGCGAATGGAAAGGACCGCTCACATTAAGCATAGTCACAAGCTTTGCTCCCGCCTCCTTGAGTTTCGGCTCCGCTGCCTCAACAGATTCCTTATATCCTGATATTACAATCTGTCCCGGGCAGTTATAGTTGGCGGCTGTTACGACTTTTTTGCTTTCCTCCGTAATGCTGGCGCATATGTCATCAATAATATCTGCGTCCAGCGCTATGACCGCAGCCATAGCTCCTTTGCCGGCAGGAACCTCATTTTCCATATATATCCCGCGTTTCCTCACAAGCTTCATCGCGTCGCCGAAATCCAGCGCCCCGCTTGCCACAAGAGCCGCGTACTCTCCAAGACTGAGCCCCGCCGTTATATCCGCCTTGATGCCTTTCAGCTCAACGGCCTTGAGAATACAGCATTCTGCGGCAAGCATTGCCGCCTGAGTGTATTCGGTCTTGTTAATAAGCTCGTTTTCCTCAAACATTATGCTCTTAAGGTCAAAATCCATCAATTCATCAGCTTCATCTATAACCCTGCGGCACTCCTGGTATTTTTCGTAAAAATCCTTTGCCATCCCAACGTACTGTGCTCCCTGTCCGGGGAAAATAAATGCTGTTTTTGCCATTCAAATCGCCTTCCTTCTATTCTTCCGCATATATAGCTTCCTTATCCACTGCGGTAAACATTAGTTCGCCTTTGGCTCTCACTTTGTCATTGACCGAAATCGTCACCGCAAAGGAATAGAGCCCGGATGCTCCCATTGTCTTCTTACAGTCTATAATCATGGTATCCCCCGGTATAATCGGTTTTACGAACTTAAAATCTTTTACCTTAAGCAGAACATATATTGTCCTCTCGTCAGTTCCGTCCGCCTCGATTGCAAGCGAACACGCCTGCGCCGCCGACTCGATAACCAGCACGCCCGGCATAATCGGAGCCTCCGGAAAATGTCCCATGAAATAAGGCTCGTTGACAGATACGTTCTTGAGCGCCTTAACCGACTCTCCCGGAACCACCTCAAGAACCTTCTCTACCATCTGGAAGGGCGGTCTTTGTTTTATTCTTTTATTGATATCTATAATATTCATTATAAGCTCAGCCCTCCGTCTATTACGATCACCTGTCCGGTAATATATGAACTCACGTCAGAGCAAAGCATGTTGACAACCTCTGCAACCTCCTCGGCCTTGCCAAGCCTTCCCATAGGAATATTTCTGAGATATTCGTCCTTTTTCTCCTGAGGAATTGCCTCAATCATCTCGGTTGAAATAAATCCCGGCGCCACCGCATTAACCTGTATGCCGTAAGGCGCAAGTTCCTTGGCAAGCGTTGCGGTCATGGAATTTATCGCGCCCTTGGTTGCGCCGTAGACCGACTGTCCCGCAAGCGCAAGCTTGGAGCTGACAGACGACACATTGACAATCCTTCCGCTTTTCTGCTTGAACATTTTAAGAGCAGCCTGCTGACAGCAGTAAAAATATCCCTTAAGGTTAATGTTAATGCTTTTATCCAGCGAATCGGCATTGAGCATAAGGAGATACGCGTCGTCAACAACTCCCGCATTATTTACCAGGATATCTATATGTCCGAAATGCTTATATGCCTCGCGGAACATCGCCGCAACGTCTTTTTGATTGGATACATCAGCCTTGATTGCCATTGCATTGCAGCCCATATCCTTTATCGCGTTTACGACCTTGGCCGCTTCTTCTTCATTACTGTTATAATTAACCACTACATCAATGCCGTCCTTGGCCAGCCTCAGTGCGCACGCTTTGCCTATGCCTCTTGAAGCGCCTGTTACGATAGCTACTTTACTCATTATTTTACCCTTCCTTATATAACTTTCTTAAGGACTACTGCCGTATATGAACCGCCCGCTGCAAAGCTTGTGACAAGCATATACTTGTAATCCGAAGTATCAACTGTAATTTCCGCGTCTTTATTGTCTTCAAAAACATACGCGTTCTGGTTTGCAGGAAGCTTTCCGGAAAGGGTAAGCGCCGCATGTACCGCCTGGAGCGTTGCCGCCGCAGCCCTCGCTTCACCGACAATGGTCTTGACGCTGAATACAGGTTTCCCGGATGAAAATACTCTCTTATACGAGTTCATCTCAATAGTGTCAACCGTTGTATTTCCGTCACCAAAGCCCACAATGCCGTCAATGTCATCCGGTGAAATCCCAGCGTTCTCACAAGCCTTGATAATCGCCTTATCAAGCGCCGCGTCCGAACCTGCAAGAGTTCCCACGCAAACCGGTTCATGAGTCATGGCATAGCCTGCAATTTCCGCATATTTTACCGCACCGCGCTCATCGGCCGAAGCTTCGCTCTCAAGCATCATCGAAGTGCTTCCCTCACCAAGAACAAACTCCTTGCCATTAAAGCCGTATGGCTTTGCGCTTCCGTCCTTTGAGAAATACCCCAGCTTATCGTAAAGAAGCTTCATTGTATCGGTATTTTCATCCAGCCCGCAGGCCATCATCATTTTTTCTTCACCGTCACGCACAACGTTATAAGCATAGCAAATGCTCTGAAGCCCCGACTGCATTCCGTTTGTAAGCGTAACATTGACTCCCTTGACTCCGGAATTAATGGAAAGATATCCTCCCGCAGCGTTGTAAACAGTATTAGGGAAAATAAATGCGCTGCCCGCCTGAAGGCCGTTTTTGATAAGCCCCTCATGGAAGCTTATAATCTCCGTGGACGGACCGTCCGCCGTTCCGATAATCATACCGATATCAACCGCATTATCATCGTTAACCGTAACACCCGAATTCTTAAGGCATGACCGTCCGGACACTACCTGTGTCTGACTCAGTTTGTCAAGCTTTCGGTAGAACGCCAGCTTAATCTCATGCTCCTTGTAATCTTCAGTGCCGACTGATGCCAGAAGCCCGTTTTCACCTGCTTTGACTCCGCCGTTTTTTACCGCCTCTATGTAGGCCTCGATACTGTTGCCCACAGGGCTTACAAGCCCGAAGCCCGTAACGTATACTTTATTGTTTTCAAGCGGCTTTATATCATGCTCATGCTTGGAGAAAATTACGCTTGCATTGTTTCCGCCAAAGGCAAAATTGTTTGTCATTGCGTACTCGATATTTTTTTCTTTCTTTACATTAGGCATGAAATCAAGCTTTCCTGCTTTTTCCTTAAGATTGACAAGGTCTTCATCCGAATACCCGATTGTAGGAGGCACCGTATTGGTGGTGAGCGCCTTAACCGTATATATTGCTTCGACCGCGCCTGCTGCTCCCAGACAGTGTCCTACCATTGATTTGGTTGAATCAACGGCAGTATTTTCGTTATCTCCGAAAATCATCTGCATCGCCTGTATTTCCGTGGAATCGTTAAGCGGCGTTCCTGTTGCATGGCCGTTGATATAGTCAATATCCTGAGGCTTAACGTTACTGTTTGCAAGCGCACGCTTCATAGCGTTCATCTGACCCTCGCTGTCAGGTCTTGGCGCTGTAATATGGTGCGCATCCGAGCTTATGCCGCCTCCCAGCACATCACAATATATTTTAGCCCCGCGGGCTTTGGCATGTTCATACGATTCAACTACAAGCGCGCCGGCGCCCTCGCCCAGTGTAATTCCTTTACTCTTGTTATAAGGAGAGCAAGGCTCCGTGTCAATGGCATGAAGCGCCGTAAAGCCGCCGAATGCCAGAGCCGAGAACGAATCCGCTCCGCCGACTATAAATGCGTCTCCGACTCCTGCACGGATAAGGTCACAGGCGTACTCAATACTGATTGTGCTGGCCGCACAGGCGTTGCCCACGTTTGTCACAACTCCCTTTGCGCCTACAAGCTTTGCCACGTTGTTGGCGATAACTCCTATAGGCATCTTAATGATGTCCGCCGCATCCTCGCTTCCTTCTTCATTCTCCTTGTCGGTAAAGAATTTTTGTATGCTCACCGCGCCTCCGACGCAGCTTCCCATAACAACACCGACTCTGTCCGCATTGGAATCGTCTATTATAATTCCCGAATCCGCTACCGCTTCGTTGGCGGCTTTCACACAGAGGAGAGAAACCCTGTCCATTTTATCCGCGTCTTCTCCTGCCTCCACATCAAAGTTGGGCGCCGCCTCTGCTCCCATATGCGAATAACAGCTTCCGGTATCTATCGAACGCACTTCCTTAATTCCCGAAACGCCGTTAATGCAGTTATTCCAGCTTTCATCCACTGTATTGCCGATTGCGTTAATCATTCCCAGACCGGTGATAACGCACCTTTTCTCATTCTCTGCCATGTTTACCTCCTGATGCCTCTTACGGCGCCTGCCGTATAAAGGCAAAATATATTTATTTAAAATCTGAATTACTTTCCTTATTATCTGCCATGGGCAGGAGGACATCAGTCCTCCATATGCTCCATAACATATTTGCTAAGAGCTTCTATATTATAGAAGTTTTCCTTAGCAACTCCTGTCATCTGTACGCCGAATTCCTGATCGATTCCGGCAATGATTTCAAGTGAGTCAATTGAATCCAGTCCGATTCCATCTCCGAAAAGCTCAATTTCATAGTCAAGCTCCTCTGCCGGAATTCTCAAATTCTCAACAAGGATTTTCTTGATCTTTTCTGCGATTTCTGTCTGCTTTGCATCCATTTTACAAACTCTCCTTAAATATATAAATTTATATAGATCAGTTAAAAACTGTTTCTACCCTAATCAGTATTCAATGGTATAATACCTGTCATTGACACTGTGGTCAAGCACATCATAGCTGACAATCGTCTTTGTGACCGCCTTATAAGACGGAAGCGTTTCATTGGCGCGCTTTACTTTGGCTTTCAAATCGGCCTCTATGTCCTCGGGCGGCATATCGCCGTAATACTCCTTATCAGGATTGATTTCCACCGCAATAACCGGTCTTCCCCGGAGACTGTCCTCCCTGACAATGCAATCCTTAACTCCTTCAAGTTTCATAAAACAGGCCGAAAGCTCGTCGGGCGATATGTTTTCACCGTTAGGAAGTATGATGAGATTTTTTCTCAGTCCAAGTATATGAAGATAACCGTTGTCATCTATCTCGCCTATATCACCGGTTCTGAGCCATCCGTCCGCCGTAAACACCTCTTTGGTTCGTTCAGGGTCGTTGTAATAGCCTTTCATTACCACATCGCCCTTAACCTGAATTTCCCCGCAGACAATCCTGACTTCGGTTCCGGGATATACCTTACCCACGGAATCAGGCACTTTATCGGTATCAACATTGCCTGTTACTATGTTGGCGGCTTCGGTAAGCCCGTATCCGGCAAACAGGGTTATTCCAAGATTTTCCGCCATTTTTATGAGCTTCGGCTGGACATATGCTCCGCCGCAGATTATGGTATCTATTCCTTCAAGAAATTCCTTTCCTTTAATCCTTGCCACGGAAAGAACCATTTCCGCCAGTCCCGGCACAAGCGTAAGTATGGTAGGCTTCATCTTTGGGATGTCAAATACTATGTTGCTCATATCCTCGCAGGCGTACACAAGCGCACCCGTATATATACATGTCAAAAGTCCTCTGATTGCGCCGAAAACATGCGACAGCGGAAGTATTGCAACCGTCCTCTGGTTAAAGGGATGTCCCGGAATAAACAGCCCGTTGTGGGCAGCTCTCATAATTGCCTTATGCGAAAGCATTGCGCCGTAAGGATTGCCCGGGTCGTCACTGACCGAGAAGCATATCACGGCAGTGTCATCCGGGTCAACCTCCGCCATGTCCGCCGGTTCATCTGCGGTATCCTTTATATCAAAAAGCTTTGTATTGACTCCGGATGTTACCTGCCTGAAATCAGGATGGACAAAAATACCTTTTATATCGAATTTATTTACAAGACGCCTTATATCGTTGGCGCCAAACGCATTGGGAGCCGCCGGAAGCATAATCACGGCGCAGCCCGCAGTCGGTACGGCCATATAAAGTTCCATGGCGTCAATACCGTTTGGCGCCAGAACAGCTATATTGTCTCCCTTTGCAAAACCGTTATCATAGAGAAATTTTCGCCGGCACGCAATCCTGTCATACAGTTCTTTGTAGCTTACGGTATTGACCATGTCGCTGATTGCCAGGCATTGCGCAAACTGTTTTGCACAGTTCTCCAGCAGCTCGCAGAATGTACGGTATAAAGGAAGCCTTGCAAGGTCCTCTGAATTGAGCAGGCTTTCAAAATATTCTTTTTCTTCCGAAGCGTAATCAATCATTTCTGTTCTTCTCTTCCTTTGATAATCTCATTAAGCTTATCCTGTATCCTGCCTTTAACCATTTCGCTTATCTGCGTTTTCTTAAGTCCCTTGTATTCTTCGTACATAATAGGCGGCAGATAATGCACCTCCGTCTGGCATTTTTTAAGCGAATTGCCGTTAAGCGCTTTATATGAGTCCACCAGTACGCATGGTATAATCGGCGTTTTGGAATCTATTGAGCAGCGGAAACATCCGGAATTGAATTTTTGCAGATGGTTTTTATTATCTCCCCATTTGCCCTCAGGAAAAATCAGGTATTTTTTGCCGTCTGCAACCTCCTTTGCAATCTCTGAAAGAACACGAAGCTGCTGACGGGGATTCTCAAAATCCAGCCTTTTGCCATCGACCAGATTGATAACCTGCTTCGCAAGGATTTTCTCGGATTGTTTTTTCTCCATAAGAACGCTCATAGGTTTATCGTGGTGAAGCATAATACCTAAAGCATCGTATTTTCCCTGATGATTGGAGTATACAATATATCCGCCCTCATCAGGCAGGTTTTCAAGTCCGAATACTTTGGTCGTGGTGCGGCCTCTCCTTCTCATATGATCCATTATTCTCTGAGCCAGCCTGTATCTGTCCTCAGTATTGTATTTTTCGGGGTTTTTAATGTATTTACGATATGTGAACATCATATGAGCCACAAAAAACGGGCTGCTTAACGCAACATAATAAAATCTTAACATTCCCATTTCCTATCCATCCTTTGCTTACGCTCTGTTTACTGCGGGTAATCCTGCCAGTAGCCGGTCATCATTTTCTCAACCGCACGAACCGGGATAAGCGGTCCGCAGACCTTTCGCGTAGTTTCTTCGCTCAGGCTCCTGTTCTTTCCGAATTCCCTGCCGGCCTCCCTTACACCGTTAAGGTATTTATTAAGTATCGGCTTCATCTGGTCAAGAAGAAGTACTTCCCCTTGGGGACAGAATATTTTTGTGTAATTGCCCCTGCCGCAAATCATGTCAAATTCCCTTGTCACCGCATCGTACACAATATCTGACGAAGCATGTGCACATGACGATACCAGAATAAGCCTTTTGTCTGAAAAATCATATCTGTAATCCATTATAATCAGGTCATCCTCGGACGCATGTTTTCCCTTATATGGCATTTTAAACGGCAGCAGCCTGTCAAGCATTGTTTTCATCTTGGAAGACACGCCGAAAAAATATAGCGGAAAGCATAAAACTATATTGTCGCTTTCAAGGATTTTTTCCCTGATAATGTCCATATCGTCCCTTATAACGCATTTGCCGGGAGTGGCTTTCCAGCATCCAAAGCATCCAACGCAGTGATTGATATTCATTTTCCCAAGCTCTATCACTTCAACCTCGGAACCTGTTTCCAGAACAACCCCGTCAACAAAGCTTTTTGCAACCATATACGAATGGCTTTCGCCGCCCTTAAGGCTTCCGTTAATTACAAGTGTTTTCATAAGTTCTCCTAGCCTGTGGCAGATGCCCGTTCTTCAATGTTATTGGAAAATTCCCTGAGCCTGTCAAGGTTTTGATTGGCAACAGTCCTGCCGTCCTGATAAAACGCCTCAACCTTTTCATCATCCTGTTCAAATTTATGTATGCATTCTATGTCAGGTCTTAATACAAGCGCCTTACCTTCTTTCTCAAGCTTTTTAAGAAGTTCAAGCTGTCTGCCGTATACTTTGGTACGGTTAAGCAGCGCCTCGTAAAAAGCAGGATATTTGCGTTTGTATCTGGCAGCCATGACAAACTTTGCCTTTCCGTAATTGGTAGGCGTCTCGTCAGCGCTCTTGGTCATTATAACAACAAGTCTGTCGCATCCCTGCTCCAACGCCCTTTCAATCGGAATCGAATCGCATATGCTGCCGTCAAGATAATGATAATCGCCGATTTTAACCGGAGCGCACATAAGAGGAACCGAACAGGATGCTTTGCCCAGAGATAGGAATTTTTTAATATCCTTGCGCTCGTCATAATATTCCGCCTTCCCCGTATCACAGTTAGTCACAACCACTTCAAGCGGTATCGTTGAATTCAGGAATTTATCAAAATCGTAAGGATACTGATTATAAGGGTATTCAAAAAACATTTTATCAAGGTTGAGAAACTTGCCGTGCTTTAATATCTGCTTAAGCCCGAAATAATTCTGCTTATGGTCCTTAGGCTTTATTACGTTGCGGGTTCTTCCGATTTGTCCCGAAATATATCCCATGCCGTTGCCCGCACCTGCAGAAACTCCCACTACATAGTCGTATTCTATTCCGTTTTCCATAAGTACATCGAGAACTCCGGATGTAAACACCCCTCTGAAAGCTCCGCCTTCCAATACTAATCCTGTCTTTGCCATAAGTCCACCTCGCTGTTAATGCTATTTTGAACCTGTCTTTTCTTCTATGTATTTGCAGACGTCCCTGACTGTTTCAAGCTGCACGGAATCGTCAAAGCTGATTCCGTACTCATCCTCAATGGACACTGCCAAAAGCATCATCGTCAGCGAATTAAGTCCCAAATCCTCCGCCAGACTGCTTTCCATGTGAATTTCCGAGGAATCAACCTCCGGAATCACATTTTCAAATATCTCAAGTAATTTATCAAAAATCATTGCGAATCTCCTTTTATCTCTGTCATCAAATTTATAACCGCCTGCCTGAACCTCTCGCTTTCGCTTTCAAGATACTGAGGTCTGAGGCCCTTGCCTTCCGCTGAAAGTTCTTCAGGTTCTCCTATAAGTATTCTCTGTCTGCGCCCGAAAAACATTTTATACTCTCCGTCAACCGCATATGGAACCACCTGTGCTCCGGACATGACCGCCAGCATCACAAATCCTGATTTAAACTCCCTTGGTTCGCTGCCCTTTCCGGTTCTTCCCTCAGGGTATATAATTACCGACTGCCCGGACTTAAGGGCTTTCCTTGAAGCCTTGAGCCATCCTGTATCAAGCCCGTATCTGTCCATGGGGATACATCTGTTGTTTTTCAGAAACCAGTTGAGTGCCGGTTTCTCATACCAGTCCTTAGCAACCAGTATACATCCCTTTGCCTTGGCAAAAACTACCGATGTGAGCAGTCCGTCCATATGGCTGGTATGGTTGCCGACAAAAATTACCGGCTTATCAAATCTGCAGCTGTGTCTCGCTTTATCCTTATAACTAACCTTCGGTCTGAATGCCAGAACCACAAAAGCCGTCATCAGTCCGCGTCCGATTTTTGCTGCTGTCTTTTGCAAAAAATCAAGCATTTTCAAGTCCTTACCTATCCGTTAAATCTTATGCCTATCCTGTCAAGCATGGTGATGACTCCTGCAATAATAAGGAGTATTCCGCCGCTCCAGTATACTCTTTTGTCCAGCTCTCCGTTACGGTAACCAACGTAAACACCGATTATGACGATTAAGATTGTTGTAACGCATATCATGATTCCCATGTACAGCTCGTTGAGCATTATCAGACCGCAGGCAAATCCCGCAAAAAGAGTATATATGCTTGTGTATGAGGCAATTGCACATGTTTTCTTTAAATCAATGTCGGAACGGACCTCAGGTATTGCTTTCTTCTGATAAATGAGAAGAAGCTTGACTCCTCCCAATGCTATAAAAATAATGGCCGACAAAATACCCCAAACCATTCTGACATCGGCAGATAGTTCCTCAACATGCACAAACGACGCTAACAGGTAGCCTATGACAAGCGCAACCACCTGCCACGCACATACCATAAGGCACATAAGAACAATTCCTCTGGCTTTCACGTCGCCCAGAACAGAACCTTGTGATACCGCTATTGCAAATACATCAAAGGCCAGACCAAGCCCGATAAGCACTATCATTACGATTTCCATTACTATCTATGCCTTTCATATTTTATTGTTTTCACCGCTAAATTGTATAAAAAAAGATTCCAAAAATCCATATACATTTTTGGAATCTTGTATTTTACGACTACATTTTGGCGAATTTGTAGTCCTGATGTCTGAACTTCAATCCGGATTGACCATGGCGCACAAAAGCTTCTATTCATTAATAAGCTGATATATGCTGTGTTCCATCATATATCTGTATATATTGATTATCTCATCCAACTCAACATCCTGCGCCTCAAAAAGCAGATAGCGTATTACCGTAATAAGACCTCCTGCATAATATTTTGCAAGCAGCTCACCGCATTGGGGTTCGTCCGCCGGGGCGGTATGCGCCTTGAGCACTTCATCAAAAAGCTCCGCCAGGTTATCTATAAGCGTTTCCCCGAAACCGTTCTGCCCCGTTATGCCAAAAGCCTTTTTGTAGTATTCCCTGTCGTCATAAAAGCCTTTGAACAGACATTTTATGCCTTCGGAGCCGCTGCCCGACTTAAACAGCTCCATTGTAGGACCGATTATCTCATCCTGCACAATCCATTCCACCAGCTCATATTTATCATGAAAATGGTTGTAAAAAGTCGGCCTGATTACGCTGGCATGGTCGGTTATCATCTTGATTGTGATTTTTTCAAAGGACATCTGAAGCATAAGTTCCTTAAAACTGTTGGCAATCAGGCGCTTTGTAAGTTCTTTTATCTGTTCCATCTTTCACCCGCATACAAGTATCGTTCCTGACAACGCCGGAAGTACAATTTTAATTTTACCCGACTTTACCTGATAACTGCCGCAATCCACAAAAAATCCGTTTTCTCCGGTGCAAATCGCCTGGTGCATGAAAACTCCGTCATCTATTCCGCATTCCCAGACATCTATCTCGACAGTCCTTTCGGAATTATTGTTGTTTATTAGTGTCACCGCTTTACTGTCACGGCGGAATCTGCCGAAGGCAATCACATTATAGTCACCGTAAAGGCTTTTATATGAGCCGTTCACAAGAGCAGGCGTTTCTCTGTGTATTTTGATAATGCACCTGTGAAAGTCAATGAGCTGCATATCCTCATGCCCCCACGGGTAAGTTCTTCTGTTGTCAGGGGCAGTCCATCCGCATACTCCTGCTTCGTCTCCGTAATACAGGGTAGGAGCCCCGGGCCATGACATCTGCACCACTACCGCTTCCATAAAAACAGCCTTGTTTATATTTTCTTCCGCTGCCTTCGGGCCGCGTGTTTCCGTTCTTCCAACGGTTCTGTTGGTTCTTGTGAGAAACCTTGAATGGTCGTGGTTGGACAGCTCATTCATGGAAATCCTTACCGGTGAGCCTCCCAATCTTGACATATGATGTCTCATGGCGTCAAAAAAATACGACGGGTTGCCAACTTTATTTCCGTCATAGGAATCACTGTGTTTTTCCATGCCTGTCAGGAACCATGTTATCGGTTCCATAAAAGCATCGTAATTCATCACCGTATCCCACTCGTCGCCATGCAGCCATGAATTACTGTCACCGTAATGCTCCGCAAGAATTACGGCATCAGGATTGGCTTCTTTTACCGCAAGACGGAATTTTTTCCAGAATTTATGGTTGTATTCCTCGCTGAAACCAAGATCCGCGGCAACATCAAGCCTCCAGCCGTCGGCATTGTACGGAGGAGAAACCCACTTGCGCCCTATGTTAAGTATATATTCTTCTAATTTGCCGGAATCTTCATAATTGAGCTTCGGCAGCGTATCATGCCCCCACCATCCGTTATAGCTTCCGTTGTAAGGCCATTGATTAGGGTCATTAAATTGGAAAAAATCCCTGTACGGGCTGTCGGCGGACACGTATGCCCCCTTCTCAAAATCAGAGCTGCCCTCATATATGCGTTCTCTGTCAAGCCATTTGTTAAAAGAACCGCAATGATTGAAAACTCCGTCAATTATTACTCTGATTCCCCGCGAATGGGCCTCTTGGACCAAAGTCGCAAAAAGAGCGTTGCTTGCTTCAAGATTGGCCAGACTTGTAACCCTTTTTATATATTTGGATGCCTGGGTGTTATCGTGCACATCCTCAGGCAGCGCTTCCCCTCCATCGTCCACAATTTTGCCGATGTGAGGGTCTATATAATCGTAATCCTGTATGTCATACTTATGATTGGACGGCGATACAAACAAAGGATTAAAATAAATACACTGTATACCCAGATCTTTGAGATAGTCAAGCTTCTCAATAACGCCCTGAAGGTCTCCTCCGTAAAACTCCCTTACTCCCATAGCCGCCGGATATTTATCCCAGTTGGTCACATGGTTCACATGTTCTCCGATATAAGTATATTCCCTGTCTGTCACGTCATTGGAGCTGTCTCCGTTAAAAAACCTGTCGGTATATATCTGGTAAATCACCGCGCCGCGCATCCACTCCGGCGTCTTAAAGCCCGGATAGATAACAAAATTATAATACTGGTTCAAATCTGTTACGGCGCCAAGCTGAGTATAAAATATTACGGTTTTTCCTGATTTAACCTGAAAATAATAACTGAGCGGCTCCTCGCCCACATGCACGGCGGCAGTATAATAATCGAATATATTGTCATGGAAGCTTTTGGTCATATGCTGTAAATCGCCGTTAATAATAAGCTCTACTGCCTCCGCATTGAATCTGAGCGCACGGAACTTGATAATAACGTCGGAATTTTTTTCAGGCTCGCACGGTTCCAAATACTGTTCTGTCGTATCGTGGAAAAGTCCTCTGGAATTGAGAACCGGCCGCATGTTGGACAAATACAGCCACGTTTTCTCATATGGTTGAAGGTTGTCAAAATTTTTCTTAATCTCCATTATCCTGCTCCGATTTCTCCCATTTACAATCACCATCCACGTCAATACGGCATACTTAAACCAGTATACTATGAATAGTAACGTTATTATTATATAACTTTACGGCAGTTCTTGCAAGTAAGACATAAGTCCCTGTGTTATTCACTTGTGATAATGTCACCTTAGGATTCACTTGAGATTTTGTCTCTTTTTGGTATCCTATTAAAGTTATGAAAGAAGGTATGATTACATTGTCACAAAAACAACTAAAAACGCTTACTG
>CALWMX010000170.1 GCA_944382105.1 uncultured Butyrivibrio sp. | reverse complement strand
AAAATATTGAATTATCGGATGAACAAGTGAAAAAACTGCTTCAACAGTTTTATGAATATTTTGATACCGGATTTGAATTTGAAAACTTTTTGAAAATTTATCTTGAGAGAATGGGATTGGATGAAGTCTGCAGACGGGTCATTGTAATACAAAGTGTAAAATAACGTCATAAGTGTCTGCGCAAACCGTATGGGACCGGTTATATATAATCAGGAGTTATTGTCAGATGAAGAAAAACATTTTGAAAAACAGATTGTCACCGCTCATCAAGTATCCCGGCGGAAAAGAAAAAGAACTGAATTATATAATCCCTGCCCTGCCTGAAAAAATTGAAAATTATTATGAACCCTTTGTAGGCGGCGGGGCAGTATACTTCACAATCGATGCCAAAGAATATTATATTAATGATAAATCTGAAGAGCTTATTGCGCTGTACAACATGGTAAAAACTCAGAATAAAGAGTTTTTTGATAAGCTGAATGCAATTGAGTATAATTGGAACATTATAAGCAAAGTGATTGACCGTCATCAAAAAGCAATTTCGGATATTTATTATGAGTATAAGGATGACCGGCTTGATAAGCGGCAGCTTGAGAAAAGAATTGCGGAGTTTGTGAACGGGAATGCGGAAGAGTTCAACGGATTGCTGGCTGCAGAATTTAATTATGATGTAGAAGGGTTTATTTTAGAATTATGTAAAAGCATAAAAAATAAAATGATGAGAATGTATAAAATTGAAAGCGAGAAAGGGAAGCTTTCACATGAAGATGTGCTTGCTAATATAGAGTCGTCATTAAAGGCAGCATTTTATACTCATTTCAGGATGCTGATGAACAACAGGAAGGAACTGGGCATATCT
Source organism: uncultured Butyrivibrio sp. (assembly GCA_944382105.1). Lineage (GTDB taxonomy): Bacteria > Bacillota > Clostridia > Lachnospirales > Lachnospiraceae > Eshraghiella. The sequence goes on along the minus strand of CALWMX010000170.1, from coordinate 20,010 downwards.
GAAGCATTCGGAACAGCGATATATTTTTTTGTCAGACAGGTATGTTATTCGTCCATGTTCAGATATAATAAAGACGGTAAGTTTAATGTACCATATGGAGGCATTTCATATAACAGAAAATCATTTGCTGGTAAAATTGCGTATTATAAAAGCAAGGATGTTACGGAACATCTGAGAAAAACAACAATCGGCAACATGGATTTTTATGAATTTATGAATAAATATACGCCAGGGAAAAACGATTTTGTTTTCATAGACCCTCCATACGATTCGGAATTCAGCACATATGCCAAAAATGAATTCGGCAAAGACGACCAGGCAAGATTAGCTGAGTATCTCATTAAAGAATGCAGAGCCTGTTTTATGGCAGTAATAAAAAATACGGAATATATTGCATCTCTGTATAAGGAAGGTACACCGACAGCTAACGGAAATAAATTATATGTATCATCATTCAGCAAAAAATATTTTGTCAGTTTCCAGGACAGAAATGACAAAAATGCGCAGCATCTTTTAATAACAAACTATAGGATAGGAGAATAATCATTGGATGAAGCTAAAAAAGCTGCTATACAAAACATTGTTCACATGGAGATAAAAAAGTGCCGGATATATAAAAGAGGTATTAGAGAGAATTAAAGCTATGTACTTCAGATAAAGAAGTATGAAGATTAAAAAACGGAAGAAGATTAATCAGGGGTGAAATATAATATGGGAAAGTCTATTGTATTCATTGATACAGAAGTAAGTATAGAAGATAATCAGATTCACGATATTGGCGCGGTGCGTTATGACGGTTCGATTTTTCATTCTTCTTCCGTAAAAGACTTTTTTGAATTCATATCTGGTATGATATTTGTATGTGGTCATAATATTATTCATCATGATTTAAAGTATATTCATAGTTCAGTTGGTAAAAAGATTACAGCAACTGCTATAGATACTCTTTATTTGTCACCGCTTCTTTTTCCAAAACATCCTTATCATGCATTGTTAAAGGACGATAAACTTCAGGTTGAAGAATTTAATAATCCTGTAAACGATTGTCAAAAGTCCGAGAAATTATTCTATGATGAAGTAAATGCGTTTTTTGCTCTTTCACCGGAATTGAAGCAGATTTTTTGCCATTTACTCTATTCACAAGAAGAATTCAAAGGTTTTTTTGATTATGTAAATTTTAAACCATATAATGTTGATGTAAAAAAATTGATTCAAAGTGCGTTCAAAGGAAAAATCTGTGAAAATGCACAGCTTGGCCCTTTAATAAGTCATTATCAGGTTGAATTGGCGTATGCATTAGCGTTGATTAATATTGATGATTATCATTCGATTACCCCACCATGGCTGGTTCGTAATTTCCCCAAAATTGAAAATGTTATTAAATATTTAAGGTATACTCCGTGTAAAACCGGATGTGTATACTGTAAAAGTCAGCTTGATATTCATAAAGAACTGAAAAGGATATTCGGGTATGACAGCTTCCGAACATATAATGGCGAGCCGTTGCAGGAAAAGGCGGCGCAGGCCGCAGTCGACGGGAAATCACTTTTGGCTGTTTTTCCTACGGGAGGCGGTAAGTCGATTACCTTCCAACTTCCCGCGCTTATGGCGGGAAAAGCCGTTCATGGATTGACTGTAGTTATTTCTCCGCTGCAATCATTGATGAAGGACCAGGTGGATAACCTGAATGCAATCGGAATTACGGAAGCGGTTACGGTAAACGGTATGCTTGATCCTATTGAACGTGCAAATGCGCTGAAATGTGTTGCTGACGGTTCGGCAACGCTTCTTTACATATCCCCGGAGCAGCTTCGTTCACGCACAATAGAGAAAATGCTGATTTCACGCAATATCGCACGATTTGTAATTGACGAAGCACACTGTTTTTCGGCATGGGGACAGGATTTTCGTGTGGATTATCTTTATATTGGTGATTTTATTCGTAAATTGCAAAATAAAAAGAATGATAAAAAACCAATTCCTGTTTCGTGTTTCACGGCTACGGCCAAGCAAAAAGTAATAAGTGATATCTGCGATTATTTTAAAAAGAAACTTAATTTGAATCTTGAAATTTTTGCATCTGACGCTACCCGAAATAATTTGCATTATACGGTACTTTACAAAGAGACTGACGAAGAAAAATACAATGCCCTGCGGGATTTAATCGCCCGAAAGAATTGTCCCGCAATTGTATATGTTTCAAGAACAAAACGCACGCGTGAAATTGCAGAAAAATTAACGGGGGATGGCTTTCCTGCAAGACCATTCAACGGTAAAATGGATTCCAATGATAAAATAGCAAATCAGGAAGCGTTTATAAAGAATGAAATACAGGTTATTGTTGCTACATCTGCATTTGGAATGGGTGTTGATAAAAAGGATGTAAAGCTTGTTATCCATTATGATATTTCCAGCTCACTTGAAGATTATGTTCAGGAAGCCGGACGTGCGGGACGTGACCCTTCCATGCAGGCAGAATGTTACGTGTTATATAATGATAATGATTTGGATAAGCATTTTATTTTACTCAATCAGACCAAACTCAGCATAAGCGAAATACAACAAGTGTGGAAAGCGATTAAAGATTTGACAAGACTGCGTTCCAGTGTATGCTGTTCTCCTCTTGAAATAGCTCGGCAGGCAGGATGGGATGAAATGGTTGATGATATAGAGACAAGGGTAAAAACAGCAATTTCCGCACTTGAAAGCGCCGGATATGTGAAACGCGGACATAATGTGCCCCACGTGTACGCAACAAGTATCATGGCAAAAAATATGAACGAGGCCTCATTCCGCATTGATCAGTCTGCGTTATTTTCCGGTCCACAGCGTACAAATGCTAAACGTATTATCAAATCGCTTATTTCCAGCAGAAGCATTGCCATTGCAGGTAATGAAGATGCGGAGTCAAGAGTGGATTATCTGGCAGATATGCTCGGGATGACTAAAGAGGAAGTAATCAATACGGTCAATCTTATGCGTCAGGAAGGATTACTGGCTGATTCTTTAGATATGTCCGCATATATTTATGCTTCTGACACAGAAAATAAATCAAATATGATACTTGAACGTTTTGCTAGGTTGGAGGATTTTCTCCTTTCAAAATACAGTGAGGAGGGCTGCGTTTTGGATTTGAAAGTATTGAATGAGGCTGCGCAGACGGAGAAAATTGTTGCATCCAGTGTCAAAAATCTACGCACGCTTCTGTATTATCATACAGTCAAAAACTATATACGCAAATTGGAGGACGGGGAAACCCGTACGATTAAATTGTTCCCGACACTTGATATCCTGAGACTTAAGAATAAATATTACCGGCGGATTGATGTTTGCAGGTTTATTCTTGCTTCGCTTTATTCAAAAGCAAAGGAATCCGACATGTCAAAACAGGATGAGAAGCCGGTTATGTTTTCTCTTGTTAGTCTATATCATGAATACAAAGACGTGCCGCGTATTGATATATATACAGATGAAGTTGTGCTTGCAGATATAGAAGACGCATTGTTATATTTGTCCAAAATCGGCGCACTGAAATTAGAAGGCGGCTTTCTTGTACTTTATAACGGAATGGAAATTAAGCGCCTTGTAACAGATAACAGGATTAAGTACAAAGTTGATGATTACCGATTTCTGGACGAATTCTATAAACAGAAAGTACGGCAGGTTCACATTGTAGGAGAATATGCCAATCTTATGGTAAGAGATTATGATGCTGCACTGCGATTTGTTAGGGATTACTTTCAGATGGATTTTCGGAAATTCATTGCAAAATATTTTAAAGGAGACCGCGTTAAGGAAATCGACCGTAATATTACACCAGAAAAGTATAATCAACTGTTTGGAGAATTGTCAGCCATTCAGTCACAAATTATCAATGATGCAGACTCAAAATATATTGTTGTAGCAGCCGGACCCGGCAGCGGTAAGACCCGTGTGCTTGTCCATAAGCTTGCATCGCTTTTGCTTTTGGAGGATGTAAAACACGAACAGCTTTTAATGGTGACATTTTCCCGCGCGGCAGCTACTGAGTTTAAAAAAAGGCTCATTTCACTTATCGGTAATGCGGCAAATTTTGTGGAAATAAAAACTTTCCATTCATATTGTTTTGATCTTCTGGGGAAAATAGGCAGCCTTGAAGGTGTAAACGATGTTGTAAAAAATGCTGCTGAAATGATTAAAAACGGAGAGGTTGAGCCGGGAAAAATTACTAAGAGCGTTTTGGTGATTGATGAGGCGCAGGATATGAATGAAAATGATTTTAACCTCATTCGGGCGCTTATGCAAATCAATGATGATATGCGTGTTATTGCTGTCGGTGATGATGATCAGAATATTTATGAGTTTCGTGACTCTGATTCAAAATATCTTCGGTCATTGGTAGAAGATTACGGTGCCGTAAAATACGAAATGACAGAGAATTATCGCAGCAAGCCAAATATAGTTTCATTGTCGAACGCTTTTGCAAAATCAATTAATAGCCGCATGAAATCAGCTTCCGTTAAAGCTGTTCAATCGGAAAACGGAACAGTTGTTGTTACTCACCACCGTGGAAAAAACATGGCAGAAGCCATAGTAAATCAAATTGTTGAAACGCGTGGAAACAGTAAGGCGTGTGTACTCACGCAAACCAATGATGAAGCGTTCCAAGTATTGGGAATTTTACTCAAAAGAGGCATATGGGCAAAGCTTATACAATCGATTGACGGATTTCGTCTTTTTAATCTTGCTGAAATACGCTTCTTTTTAAAAGAAATTGATAAAAGGCTGAAATCTCCTGTTATTTCGGAGGAGATTTGGAATAGCGCAAAAGAAAGACTGTATAAAGTATATTCAGACAGCAGCTGCCTTGAAATATGCAGAAACCTGATACGGGACTTTGAAAGTGTAAGTGTAATCAAATACCGTACAGATCTTGATGAGTTTATAAAAGAATCTAATTATGAGGATTTCTATGATGATGAAAGGGAAGCTGTCTGCGTATCTACAATCCACAAAGCAAAAGGACGTGAATTTGATAATGTTTATATGTTGCTGCAAGGTACTTATGTGATGAATGATGCAGAAAAAAGAAAACTGTATGTTGGTATGACAAGGGCAAAAAATTCACTTTATATCCATTGCGACACAGAGCTTTTTTCACAATATAAAACTACCGGTATAATATATAAGGAAGACACAATTATATATGGCGAACCGGAAGAATTATCCATTCAATTAATGTACAGAGATGTTGTCCTTGATTTTTTCAAAGATAAGAAAGAGATTATATTAAAATTACATAGTGGCACAGAATTGTCGGTTATGAATGAATATTTGTATGCGGAAATAAACGGCAGAAGTGTGCGGGTGGCTAAATTTTCCGGTGATTTTCAAAAAAAGATTGACAGGTTATATGATAAAGGCTATCGACCATATTCGGCAAATGTCAGCTTTGTGGTAGCGTGGAAAGGCAAGAATGACCAAAAGGAAACGGCCGTGCTTCTGCCCAATATTAATCTTAAGCGGCCGTAATTCCGGCCGCTGTATATACATCAAACCATAATATATGCGTTATTTATCGGTGAAATTCTTTTTCCACTTCAGCAACAGAGCCGAGTTGATAATTACGAGTACACTGCCGGCGTTATGTACTAAAGCGCCCACTACAGGATTCAGGATTCCGGTGATAGCCAGAATGATAGCCAGAAAATTCAGCCCCATCGAAAATGCTAGATTGCATTTGATGGTTGTCATCATCCTTTTGGATAGCGCAAAGAGATGGGGAAGCTCCTTAATTTCGTCATCGACCAGTGCAATATCGGCGGCATCTACTGCAATATCGCTTCCGACTCCTCCCATTGCAATGCCTACATCGGCTTTTTTCAGTGCGGGGGCATCATTGATTCCGTCGCCAATCATGCAGACCGCTTTAGACTTTTTCTGAAAGTCGTTTATGATGCGCAGTTTATCTTCCGGCATACATTCGGGATAAACTTCTTTAATTCCCAGCTTGCCGGATATTGCGGCCGCAGCATTCTTGTTGTCTCCGGTAAGGAGTACAGGCTCCACAGAAAGTTTTTTGATTCTGTTTATCATCTCGGTGCTTTCTTCCCGCAAAGTATCGGTTAATGCGATAATTCCGGCTGCCAGACCGTTTATTGCTACAAAAATAACGGTGCTTCCCTCCGTGATATATTCCTCTGCTTTTTGCATCAATTCTTCGGACAAGGAAATATTGTTTTTTTTCATCATTTTGTCGTTGCCGGCGAGAACGGTATAATCATACACCATTCCGCATACGCCTTGTCCTGGAACCATGCTGAAATCTTTTGCTTCGGGAACGTTTTCCGAGTTTTCCCTGAAACAGGATACAATGGCTTTTCCAAGGGGATGTTCGGAATATTGTTCCACGCCGGCAGCCATCAGATATATTTCTTTATCAGAAAATTCTGATGTAAATGTTTCCACGGCAGTTACCTTAGGAGCGCCCAGTGTGAGAGTGCCTGTCTTGTCAAAAGTAATCTTTTTGACGGCCGCAAGGCGTTCCAAAGCGTCGCCTTCCTTAACGAGAAACCCGTGCCGTGTTGAGTTCCCTATGGCCGCCATAATCGCGGTAGGCGTTGCCAGTACCAGCGCGCAAGGGCAGAACACAACCAAAATCGTGACGGCACGTATGATTTGACCGCTGATTAACCATGTAAGCGCCGCGGCTGAAAGGGCAATCACAACAATCCATGTTGCCCAACGGTCGGCAAGGCGGACGATTTTGGCTTTTCCGGCATCTGCCGACCGGACTAGTTTAATCATCCGTTGTATGGAGCTGTCTTCACCGACTTTGGCAGCGCGCATGTCAAAAGCTCCGAATTGGTTTACTGTTCCGCTGAAAACTTCGTCTCCTTCAGTTTTGTCAATCGGAAGGGATTCACCTGTCATCACGGCCTGATTTATGGAAGTCTGTCCTTTTGTAATCATTCCGTCTGCCGGAATTGTCTCTCCGGGAAGTACGCGGATGATATCGCCCTTTTTGACTTCTTCTGCCGATATCAAACGTTCTTCGTCATTTTCAACTATGCGCGCGGTCTGCGGAGTAAGATGCACAAGTTTTTCAATTCCGGCCCGCGCTTTCGCTACGGTCAATTCCTCTAAAAGTCCGCCAATCTGCATAATAAATGCCACTTCACCAGCGGCAAAATCCTCCCCGGTGCAAACAGAGGCAATCAAGGCCAGGGAAACGAGAACGTCCGCTTTGATGTCGAATCTTGTTATAAGTCCGATTATTGCTTCAAGTATAATAGGAACGCCGCACAATATAATCGCAACCCAAGCAATGTCAAACGGAAGCGGGAGCACATGAAAAATACTGAGAAGCAAAGCAATGCCGGAAATTACCAGAAAAATAATATCCTTTTTCGTGCCGCCTGCTTCCAGAATGGATTCCAGTTTTCTTATAATTTTAGTCATTTTAACTCCTTTCGGAACAATTACGGGTATATTTGCATTATACATATACCCCTATAGGTATGTCAAGAAAAAATAATAATAAAAAGCTTTATATCCTCAAGTCAGTATTGCCGAATAATTAACCCATGTTTGAAAAGCGTTCAACTGCTTTTGTAAAGCTCTCTATCGTTTTATCTGCGTCCCCGTGTTCAATTCCGTCTTTGACACAGTGCTTTATATGACCCTCCAAGACAACCTGTCCGCACTTATGCAGTGCCGATTTGGCGGCATTTAACTGGGAAAGGATATCTTCGCAAGGGATGTCTTCGTCAATCATCCGGTCTATTGCCTGAACTTGTCCTATAATTTTTTTCAGACGTCTGTGCAGATTATCAGCGTCCATGCATTGCTTCATTTTAACGGCCTCCTTATACCTGTATGGGTATATGTGGATTATACTTATACCGGTTGAAAATGTCAAATAATAGGACATACAAACGGGTTAATCATGCGGCATGTGACATGGACGGTTAGGCAGGCGGCTGCATATAGTAAATATGAGAATACTTAAGTGACTGACATGTCATTGATTTATTCAGGATATTTTTGCCCTGAAAATGACGGAAAGGAATTATTATGAGTAAATTTAAAGTTTGGATAAAAGCAGCGGCAGTGAGAGCGGTAAAGACCATAGCGCAGACGGCAATCGCCACGATAGGTACTTCCGCGGTGCTGTCGCAGGTGGACTGGCGTGTTGTCGTAAGCGCATCCGTTTTATCAGGCGTATTGTCCTTGCTGACATCAATCGCGGGTTTGCCGGAAATTAAGGAAAAAGCCTCTGAAGAAAAAGGAAAGGAAGAATGAGACGATGAGCAGGATTTTACTGACAGGAAATAACCAGATAACATATACCTATGAAAAACACATCGTCAATGTGGCCGCAGGTACTGCATGGGCCAAAGGCATCGATATGGTTAAATATAAATCGCAGGTTGATAAAATCAAGGCTCACAGCGCGGGCCGTGTAATCAAAGTGATAGATTATCTTTCGGGTACGAACGGAGTTCCTGATAATGAAGGAATGGGTTACGGAAACTATGTAATGATACTGCACGAAAATAATTATGTTACGCTTTATGCACATTTGGAGACGGTGTATGTAAAGGAAGGCATTCAGGTAAAACAGGGTGATGTATTGGGGCTTATGGGTAATACCGGCAGCAGCTACGGCGCTCATCTGCATTTTGAAATCAGAAAGTATAAGTCGGAACCCGCCGGAAATCTGCATGACGTTTCAACCTATGAATGGATTAATCCCACTCCTTATCTTGAGTCGGACTTGCCGAAGGAAACGGAGCAGAAAGAGTATGAGAGAGTGCAGGCCGGCTCTTTTACGGTTAAGGCCAACGCAATGAGAAGGGCAAATGAGCTAAAGAAAAAAGGCTTTGATGCAATCATAAAATTATATAACGGAAACTACCGTGTACAGGTGGGCGCCTACCAAAACCACGGCAACGCGGTTGCAATGATGGAAAAGCTCAAAACGGCAGGATACTCCGACGCTTATATAACAACGGAGAGCGGAGAAGATATTGCAATATAAAACGCAGATATGGTATAATGTTACCACTTGGCGAGGTAATTCACGAGCCTTGCAGAAAGGGTATACTGACTGAATAGCGTCTGATATTTACGGCAGCGGCCGGGCGGACTTTTTTGTTCATTTGGCCGCTGCATCAGTATGTATACGGAATTGAAATATGGGGGAAAACATGATGGAAACAGCCACATTTGTAATCAGCTTTGCGGCAATGCTTTTCTTTACGGTACTGGTATTTAAAAGCAAGGGGGCAAAGGACACGGAACTTTGTCCGAAAGACAAGGATGCAGGAGGGAAAAGCAGGCGTACCGGATGGCTGACGGCAGTGACGGCTGTTTTTGCAGTTGTCACGGCTGTTTTTGCCGTGCTTGGTTTCTGCAAAGTCATTGACGGCGGTGAACGCTTTGCACCGGCATATGTTCTGGCAGTGTCGGCGGCAGCGGCGGCTGTCTTGTTTTTGTCGGGAAGAATTAAAAATACGGAAGTCGTAAAGGCTGTCCGTTTCGGCGTGAAGGCATTCATGCTCTGCGCTATGCTGGAGATTTTTCTTTTTAATCTGAACTCTGCGCATCTGATAGGCGGTGGCTATGTGGAGCGCGACCTTGATTTTGCATCGGCAAAAATTACGGGCGTGGATGAGGAAACAGGCGTTAATTCGGGAACAAGGGATGCTGTCTATGAATTTACGGACATCAATGAACCGGTGGGAACGATTACTTTTGACATAATTAAGGCGGACGGCGGACAAGCAGACGTAAAAATCGACATGGCGGACGATACACATTCGGCTTACCGCAGAAATATAGCAAGCGCTTCAATTTTAACGGGACATGAAAGGACGGCGACGATTCCCTGTAATTTTTCCGGCAATGTGCATAAAATAAAATTTACGTTTGATGTGGACGAGGCAGACAGCCTTCTTGTAAAAAAAATAACAATCAACAAACCTATTATGATACATTTTTCCTTTGTGAGAGTGGGAATTATATGGCTTATCAGTATGTGCGGATATATGCTGATAAGCTCGCGGGTGTTATCCAAATCGTACGGTGAAAATAAAATGGCAGTCAGACGCAGTGCATACATTTTTACGGCATTTCTTATCGGGGCTGCGTTGTGGATGACCAATTCGTACAGATACTATTATGACGACCATGATTTCTGGAGTGATTTCTGTTACATTAACGGAAATCAGATAAATCAGGAGCTTGTGGATGCATTCGAAGCAGGGCAGACCTGGCTTTTGCCTGAGGTCAACGAAAATCTTCTGGAGCTTGACAATCCTTATGACTGGAGTCAGAGGACCGATGATATCGGAGATTATTTATGGGACCACCTTCTTTATGAAGGAAAATATTATTCTTATTACGGAATTGCTCCGCTGCTTCTTTTTATACCGTACCATCTTCTCACCGGATACTATTTTCCGAGCGTGTGGGCGATATGGCTTTTCGGATGTGCGGGAATTATTTTTCTTACAAAGCTTTATCTGTGCCTTATGGAAAAATTTTTTTCAAGGACACGGGCTTCGCTTGTGCTTATGGGGCTTTTTATGATGCAGCTTGTATCGGGGATATGGTTTACGTTCAACAAGGCGAATTTCTATGAAATTTCCCAGAACAGCGGCTTTGCATGTGTGACGGCAGGCGCGTATCTTCTTATAAGCTCCAACGTAATCGGAGACGGCATGCTGAAAAAAGGCCGGCTTATGTGGTCGTCCGTTTTCCTCAGCCTTGCGGTGCTGTGCCGGCCCACGCTGGCGGTATACTGCGTTGCGGCGCTTCTGTTTATATGGGCGGGATTTAAGAAATTGCGGGGACATTGCGGTGGAAACGTATCTGCTTTCTCCCAAAAACAGGTCATTGAGGCAGTGAAAAGTCCGGGAAGCATGTCCAAAATTCGCGGGTATCTGTCTTACTGGCTGTGTGCGCTGCTTCCTTTTGCGGTGATAGGCGGTGTCCAGATGCTTTACAATTATGTCAGATTCGGCTCGGTTTTTGATTTTGGAATACAATATTCCCTTACAATCAATGATTTTACACAGGCGCAGTATCATACTCATTTTGTGGGAATAAGCCTGTGGAATTATCTTTTTGCATTACCGTCGTTCAGCGGGGAATTCCCGTTTTTTATTACGTCGGAGGTGGAGCTGTTTAATCCCAACGGTTACTATTTTGTTGCAACGGATAATGCACTGGGGCTGGTATGGAAGGCGCTGCCGATTATAGCGTACGGTTTTGCGGGACGGGCTTACAGGAAAACGGAAAATGCGGGCAAAAGGTATTATGCAGTCATGCTTGCCGCAACCTGTATTGCAGCTCCGGCGGCGATTATTTTTTCCATATGGGAAAGCGGTTACGGTGTCAGATACTGCGTGGATTTTGCATGGCAGCTGCTGATGGGGGCTTTGATAATATCATTTATTATATATAATAAAGCTGGCGCAAATACCAGGAAGCATCTCAATAAAGTCATGGCGGCGGCATGTCTGGTATGCCTTGTTCTTACATTTGCCCAGACGGTAGGCTGGATAATGGACGGCGATTTGTCGAACCGGTGGAGAATGTCGCTTCTGGCATTCGGCAGGCTTTTTGAATTCTGGCGGTAAAATGTACAGAAATTCATCAGAAAAATATTTAAAAAAGTTGGCATAATAGCGGTTGCCAAGTTGCCCGCAATGTTATATCATACAAGCATAGGTTTATTTTCAGGAGGTTATATTATGGAATTAAAAGGCTCTAAGACAGAGAAAAATCTTATGGCGGCTTATGCCGGTGAATCAGAAGCCCGCAACAAATATACATATTATGCATCCAAGGCTAAAAAGGATGGATATGTTCAGATTGCCAACATTTTTGAGGAAACGGCGGCTAATGAGAAGGAACATGCCAAGATATGGTTTAAGCTGCTTCATGGCGGCGCGATTCCGTCAACAGCCGAGAACCTTAAGGATGCGGCAGAAGGCGAGAATTACGAGTGGACGGACATGTATGCCCGTTTTGCCGAAGAAGCCAGAGAGGAAGGCTTTGAAGAAATAGCTGCTCTTTTTGACGGTGTTGCAAAAATCGAAAAAGAACATGAGGACAGATACCGCAAGCTTCTTGCCAACGTAGAGGGCGGACTTGTATTTTCAAAGGACGGAGACTGCATCTGGCAGTGTTCAAACTGCGGACATATTGTGGTGGGTAAACAGGCTCCTGAGATATGCCCTGTTTGCAGCCATCCGAAGGCTTATTTCCAGATTAAGGCTGAAAATTACTAAAACTGAAAGCTTTTATAAGGCATAAAATATTATTAAGGAGAATTTTCATCAATGCAGTACGGACATTTTGATCTCAAAAACAAGGAGTATGTAATCACAAGGCCGGATACGCCAGCTCCATGGGCCAATTACCTCGGCTCGCCTGAATACGGCGCAATTGTTTCAAATAACGGCGGAGGTTACAGCTTTGTAAAGAGCGGCGCCAACGGACGTATAGTAAGATACCGTTTTAACTCCAATATCGGGCTTCCCGGAAGATATGTATATATCAGGGATAATGACGCCAATGATTACTGGTCGGCTGCTTGGCAGCCGGTAGGCAAGCCTCTTGACGTTTACAAAACAGAGTGCCATCACGGAACGGCTTATACAACAATCAAGACGGATTACGCCGATATACATTCTGAGCTTACATATTATGTGCCGCTTGGCAAGACCTACGAGGTATGGAATACCAGGATTACCAACAATTCCGATAAGCCGCGCAGTCTTTCGGTATTTGGATTCGTTGAGTTTACCAATGACAATAATTATGAGCAGGATCAGGTTAATCTTCAGTATACGCTTTTCATAACCAGAACTTCATTTGAAGGCAATAAGATAGTTCAGCATATTAATGAGAACAGCGGCAAGGATGAGACGGGCTCCAATCACAGGGAAAGATTTTTCGGCATGGTGGGAGAACCGGTATCTGCTTACAACGGCAGCCTTGACAGCTTTATCGGACCCTACAGGGATTACGGAAATCCTATAGCCGTGGAAAGGGGCAGATGCGACAATCAGTGCAACTTTAACTCCAATGCATGCGGCGCGCTTCAGTCCGATATTATTCTTGCGCCGGGTGAAACTAAGGAATTAATTTATGTTCTCGGTCAGAAAGACCCTGAGACGGCAGAGGGCATACTTGATACATACAAAGCGCCGGGACAGGCCGACAGGGAAATCAAAGAGCTTATAGATTACTGGCATGGACAGCTTAACAATTTTCAGGTTGAAACTCCTTCTGAGGAGTTCAACAACATGGTCAACGTATGGAATGCTTACCAGTGCTTTATAACTTTTATCTGGTCAAGAGCTGCGTCATTTATTTACTGCGGACTCAGAAACGGTTACGGCTACAGGGATACGGTTCAGGATATTCAGGGTATCATTCATATTAATCCTGAGCTTGCGGCAGAGAAAATCCGTTTCATGCTTTCGGCACAGGTTGACAATGGCGGAGGGCTTCCGCTTGTTAAGTTTGACCATAATGCAGGACATGAGACATGCCCTGATGAAAATGATGAAAATTCACTTTACGCTAAACAGACAGGACATCCGTCATATCGTGCGGACGATGCGCTCTGGCTTTTCCCGACGATTGTCAAATACATCGGAGAGAGCGGCAACAAGGCTTTCCTTGACGAGGTTATAGTTTATGCCAACGGAGGAGAGGATACCGTATATGCGCATCTTAAAAACGCAATCCGTTTTTCAATGGAGAGACTGGGCGCGCATAAGATGCCTGCCGGACTTCATGCGGACTGGAATGATTGCCTGAGACTTGGCAAGAAGGGTGAGTCAACCTTTGTCGCATTCCAGCTCTATTATGCCATGAGCGTCATTAAGGGCTATGCACAGGAAAAAAATGACACCGAATATGTTCAGTACATAGAGAAGGTACAGGCAGAGCTTGGCAAGAGCCTTTCGGAATGCTGGGATGAGGACAGGTTTATCCGCGGCATCAGGGAGGATGGTGTCGTGGTAGGCGCCAAAAAGGACCCTGAGGCTAATATGTGGCTCAATCCTCAGTCATGGGCGGTGATTTCCGGTTTTGCATCTGACGAACAGGCCAAAACGGCTATGGATTCTGTTCATGAGATACTTAATACGCCTTACGGCATTAAGCTTATGGAGCCGCCTTATGTTGACCATTATTTTGACGGCGCAATCATGCACATTTTTAACCCTGATACAAAGGAGAACGGCGGTATTTTCTCTCAGACCCAGGGATGGGCAATCCTTGCAGAGGCGCTTATGGGACGCGGAGACAGGGCATTTGAATATTTCCTTGAGTCGTCTCCGGCACATATGAATGACAAGGCTGAGATAAGAGTGCTCGAGCCTTATGTTCACGGACAGTTTACGGAGGCTACGCGCTCACCGTATGCGGGACGTTCCCATGTTCATTGGCTTACGGGAACGGGCTCAACGGTTATGGTAGGCTGCGTGGAGGGTATCTGCGGTATGAGGCCTAATGCAGACGGCCTTGTAATCGACCCTGCAATACCTTCATCATGGGACGGCTTTAAGATTGAGAAGAACTTCAGGGGAAAACATCTGTCAATTGACATTCAGAACCCTGAGCATGTACAAAGCGGCGTTAAGAGCATGACTGTCAACGGCGAGGCGGTTGACGGCAACTTTGTATGTGAGTGTAAGATGACAGAGCAGACTGATATAGTGGTTGTTCTGGGATAAACAACAGTATAAGATTCCGTCTTAACAGCCTATGCCACCGGCAGAAGGTTGTTGAGGCGGTTATTTTTTACATTGATTATGGATATTAAGGTAATTGAACTGGCACCTGAGGAATTTATAAACGCCTCATTCAAAAATAAATACATTGCCGATACGGTGGAGCGTTATATCGGATTTGTGGATAACTCAGCCGCAAATGCAGAGGAAGCGTTGACAATTCTTGAAGAATATCATCCGTTTGACAAAAAAGGATGCGGCGTTGTGGTCTTTGGCGACAGGGATTTAAGCGGAATGTCCCGCACGGAGCTTATTTTAAACTGCGGCGTGAAAATATACGGAATTGTAATTGACAGAAAAATATTTGCCGGTACGGGATGCTTCAATGTTTTTCTGGGAAACAGCTGTATCACGGAGTTTTTGTGTCGTGTCTGTGAGGCGGTGAAAATACTGTTTATTCCTTGTACGGCGCAGAACAGGGAAGTTTTCGACAAAGCCGCCGCGGCAAAGGAGCTGGCGTATATTATGTGCAAATATATGGCGGAGCTTAAAAAGAACGCGGAGCTGGAGAATATTTTCAATCATGTAAGCCGGTATGCGGCCTCGGGCGGTTTTTCCGGACAATTAAATAATAATCTTGATATGCTTCTTTCAAACGGTGAAACGTACGGCATGATTTCCGAAAACACAGCCCCGTACCTGGTGCTATCGGGCGACGGGACCTGTTACGGCGTTTTGGAGAAATTTGCCGGGGAGCTTGCCCGGGCCCTTGCGGATATAGGGCAGGCCGTTATCATAAGCGATGGCAGTGATGCCGGAACACTGCGCAGCACACGGTTTAAAGGAGTAATAGGATTTCAGTCAGCGGCTCTCGCGGACACTGCCTTCGACTGGATTAAGGGACGAAGGCTGCAGTTTTGGTTTGACCATCCGGCTTTTTTTGAAAGCATGTTCAAAAATTTCGGCAAGAGGGATATGGTGCTGTGTCAGGATGATGATTATGCGGAATATATAAAGACATATTACGGAGCACCGGCTGTTTGGTTTCCGCCGGCGGGAAATTATACCGGAAAGCCGGATTTTGACAACAGGAAGCTTGATATTGTTTTTGTCGGAACATATTGTAAACCTCATGAACCTGAGTATGAATATGAGGTTCAGAAAAGGGTTTATGAATATGTTGCAGATAAACCTGACAGCACGTTGGAAAATGCGCTTTATGAGCTTTATGGAATCGAAGGCAGAGAACTTCACCAGGTAATGAAGGGTATGTTTCATGTGAGAAAAGATATTGCCGATTATTACCGTCATAAGGTTGTGGAAACAATAATTTCGTCAGGATATAAGCTTAACGTGTATGGGGATTCATGGAAAGAATTTCAGTCGGAATACGCGGATAACCTTATAATACATCCTCAGGTTCCGGCGGATGAGCTTATGAGAGTTTATGAGGATGCAAAGGTGGGACTTAACGTAATGACCTGGCATAAGTCAGGAATGACGGAGAGGGTTGCCGACATCATGCTTGCAGGAGCGGTATGCCTGTCTGACAAAACAAAATATCTTTGTGATAATTTTAACAATGATGAAATTGTGCTCTATAATCTGGACGGGCTTGAAAAACTTCCCGAACAGCTTGACCGTCTGTTTGGTGATGAAAAATACAGGCTTAAGACTGCGATGGCGGGATATAAAAAGGCGTCGCAATTCCATACATGGAGACAGCGTGCCAAAGCGCTTTGCGCGCTTACGGAGGACAGATAATGGATAAAGTGAATCACAATATAAGACCGGTGTATGATGCGGATTCAAAGGTGCTTGTTTTGGGCTCATTTCCCTCGGTGAAGTCAAGGGAAGCACGGTTTTTCTACGGACACCCGCAGAATCGTTTCTGGAAAGTGCTTGCGGCGGTGACGGGATGTGAAGTTCCGCTTACCGTAGCCGATAAAACGTCGATGCTTCTCAAAAACCATATTGCTCTGTGGGATACGATTGCATCCTGTGAAATCGACGGCTCATCGGACAGCAGTATACGCAACGCAAAGCCCAATGACATTTCGGTTATTCTGAATGCCGCGCCTATCCGCCGTATATACTGCAACGGCTCAAAATCTTATGAGCTGTACAGAAAATACTGCGAGCCCGTTACCGGAGTGAAAGCCGTAAAGCTTCCAAGCACAAGTCCTGCCAATGCGGCTTTCGGAATTGACAGACTTATAGAGGCGTGGAAGGTAATAATATAGATTAAGCTGAATTGCAGCGGAAAGTGTGAAAAAATGTTCAGAGATATGAGAAGAAAAAAACAGAAAATGCAGCAGTGGGAGGTTGACGAAATCTTTGCCGGAAATTCATCAGGGGTTCTGGCAGTTCTCGGCGACGACGATTATCCGTATGCCGTTCCGCTTACATATGTGCGTGCAGGGGATAAAATATATTTTCACAGCGCCAACGCGGGACACAAAATCGACGCCATAGAATCGTACGATAAAGTATCATTCTGCGTGATAGATACCGACGACGTGACGCCGGACGAATTTACCACCCATTACAGAAGCGTTATCGCTTTTGGGAAAGCGCGGATTGTTAATGATGAAAACGGCAAAAGGGAGGCAATCAGGCTCCTGTCCGACAGGTACTGTGCCGATTTTAAAAATGAAAGCGTTCAGGAGATAGATAAAAACATAAAAAATTTCTGTATAATCGAAATGACCATTGAGCATGTTACAGGGAAAATGGCAACCGAGCTTATGCCGATACCGACTAGAGACTGACGGAAAAGTGTTGTGAGAATAAAACGCATGGCGGATTGCTTATCACATTGTGACAGAGGAAGAGGGCGTTCCCTAAATCATTTAATGACTTACGGGACGCCCTCTTCCTGCGCCGTGAGCGGCGGCGCATTTATGAACGAACAGACTAAAGAAAATTTACTTTTTCAGGAAATCGAACTGCGACATATAAAGCCTGTAATACTGGCCTTTAAGCGCCAGCAGCTCTTCATGGGTCCCGCGTTCCACAATATCTCCGTTTTCAACATACATAATGCAGTCGGCATTTTTGATTGTTGACAGCCTGTGGGCGATAATAAATGATGTTCTGCCCTTCAAAAGCTCGTTAAGACCTTTTTGCAGCATACGTTCGGTTTCTGTGTCTATGCTGGAGGTGGCCTCGTCAAGGATGAGGATTTTAGGATTGGCAAGCAGTGCCCGTGCAAATGATATGAGCTGCCTTTGCCCTGCCGACAAACGGCTTCCGCGTTCATTGACCTGGGTTTGGTAGCCGTTTTCCATCTCCATTATAAAATCGTGTGCGCATACCGTTTTTGCGGCGCGGATGACTTCATCGTCGGTGGCATCCATATTGCCGTATCTGATATTATCCATTATCGTTCCGGAGAAAATAAAACTGTCCTGCATCATTATTCCCATCTGGGTTCTCAGGGAGTGGATTGTCACCTTGGATATGTCCGTATCATCTATCAGGATTTGTCCTGAATTTACGTTGTAAAAACGGCTTATAAGGTTTACTATCGTTGTTTTTCCGGCGCCGGTAGGCCCTACTATAGCAAAGGTCTCACCGGGCATTGCGGTAAAATTGATTTTGTTCAGGATAGAATGTCCCTCATCATAGGAAAAGCATACATCCCTGAATTCCACCTTTCCCGTAATTTCAGGCATATCCGAGGCGTCCGGAGCATCCTTTACCGCAACCTCCTCATCAATCGTCTCAAAAATACGCTCAAGATATGAAATTGCAGTCAGCAGCGAATTGTAAAAGCTTGCCAGCGTGTTGACAGGTGTCCAGAAACGGCTTATATATGCCGTAAAAAGTACAAGGGTACCGATCGTGACTCCGGCGTCTCCTCCGAGCATCCAGTTAATGCCGAGAACGTAAATAAAGCACGTGGTGATGACTGATATTGTATCAACGCTTGGCCCCATAAGAAAATTGAATTTAACGGCTCTCATCCATGCGCTTCTGTAACTGTCGCTGAGGTTGTTGAAGATATCAGTGTTTCGTTCTTCTCTGGTAAAAGACTGTGTTACGCGTATTCCGTTAATGCTTTCCGCTATGTAAGCGTTCAGGTTGGACTGCTTGTTGCTCTGTATCTGCCATGCGCTGCGCTGTCTTTTTTTAATAAAGACGACGACGGCTATGAGGACGGGAAGACCGCACATGCATACAAGAGTCAGCCTTACATTGGCAAGCAGCATAAAGATTATTATGAATACAAGGTTGCACAAATCCGTAATGGTGTTTATTATACCGTTTGAAAGCAGGTCGCTCAGGCTGTTCACGTAGTTTACCACCCGAACCTGTATTTTGCCGTGAGGACGGTTGTCATAATATGAAAACGGCAGCTCCTGCAAATGCTCAAAAATGTCGTATCTGAGTTTGTGTATAATGTTCTGTCCTATTTCGTTTGTTATCTTGATTTTAATTCTCAGGCTTATTGCTGAGTAAATGGCAATTATAAGGGTAAGCCCGGAATATATCAGGATGGAACGCATATCCTTGGCGGGAATGCTTTTATCCATGATTTCCTGAAGGAATTTAGGAATCAACATAACAAGCGCCGAGGATGACATCATGATAAGGATTACCCAAATCATCTGTTTTTTGTAGGGCGCTATATAACTGCCGAGACGTTTAAGCTGGTTAATGTCAAAACGATCCTCAAGAACCTCATCCACATCATATTTATTTCGTGCCATATCATTCACCTCCTGCTGCCGCTTTGCAGTCCGTTTCTTCATAGGAAGAATAATCTTTAAGTTCTTCAGGTATTTCTCCGTACTGTGTGTAGAAAGCAGACGCGTAATAGCCGTTAAGCTTCATAAGCTCATCATGTGTTCCGTGCTCTATAATTTTTCCGTTGTCCATGACAAGAATAAGGTCTGCGTTGCGGATTGAAGAAATTCTGTATGCGATTACAAAAATCGTACATTTATTTTTGATGTTGTCAAGCTGTGTCTGTATATAGCTCTCGGTTTCCATGTCCACCGCCGAGGTGGTGTCGTCAAGTATGAGGATTGATGGATTTTTAAGCAATGCCCTTGCAAGTGAAATCCTCTGTTTCTGACCTCCCGAAAGCCCTACGCCCCGCTCGCCTACGATGGTGTCGTAGCCGTCCGGCAGGGATTGTATAAAATGGTTGGCGTCGGCCATAATGGCCGCTTTTTTAACCTCTTCAAAAGAGCAGTCCGGATGGGCGTATGCTATGTTTCCCTCGATGGTATCGGAAAAAAGAAAAACGTCCTGCATTGCCATT
>CALWMX010000169.1 GCA_944382105.1 uncultured Butyrivibrio sp. | reverse complement strand
GGCGGTTCCATGAATGCCGGCAATGCTGCCGAGCTTCTTTCCAAACCTAATATAGACGGCGGACTTATCGGAGGCGCAAGCCTCAAAGCCGATTTCGGCAAAATTGTCAACGCTTAAACAGGTTTTTGTACCCCTGCGCTTATATCGGCGCGGGGGTATTTCAATGACCGGCAATGTCGAATTTTTGCAGAAAATTTTAGTATAACAATTACACGTTTCGACATAAGGAAAAACCTTCCATCGTTATAATGGACATGTAAACGATGGGAGGTTTAATTTTGCACTACCGGATATATATAGATGTGGTTTTCTGCATCAATTTTGTGATGGATTACATAGTGATTGCCGTAACCGATTCTATTTTAAAATGCAGTGCAAAATCAACCCGCGCCGCCAGGCTCTTAAGACGTCTGGCGGCGGCCTTTGAGGGCGCGCTGTGGGTTTGCTTTATAATCCTGTTCAGGCTTTACAGTCCCGTTTGGAACGTGGTTACATATTTTGGCATATGCACGCTGATGATTTTTACGGTTGCCGGCAAAAACAGGCCTTCAGTCATATTAAAAGGCGTTGCGATGCTGTATCTGATAACATGTGCAATGGGCGGATTCATACATGTTATCTACTATTACACCACATTCGGGTATCTGATAAACAGTGCAGGGGCAAAATGGGGAACGGCAAATCTTTGGGTTGCGGCTCTTGGAGCGGTATTGTTTACGCCTTTTATCAAATGGGCGGCGGAAGCTGTCATCCGCAGATTGTCCGCAGGGGTGCTTGTGTATCCGGTGATTATCGAATACAGGGGGAAAAGCATCAATGCAAGGGCGCTCTGCGATACGGGAAATTCGCTTACGGACCCATATAACGGTGAGCCGGTTAATGTGGCGCAGGCCGACTGTATAGAAAGCCTTATCGGTGACTATGCGGAGTGCGGATATCATCTGATACCGTACAGCGCAATAGGCAGTGATAACGGGCTTATACCGGTGGTCAGATTTGACAGGCTGACAATATGTGACAGGAAAGAAAAACACATTATCGAAAGGCCGCTTTTTGCAATGTATTCGGGGAAATTTGCAGGAGAAACGGAGTACACGGTAATTATTCATCCTAAACTGATGAGTGGGACTAAAGGTTAAAAGGAGCTGAACATAATGTTTTTAAAAGTAATGATGCCTAATTGTTTTCAATTCAAGGTAATACCGTCTTTCAGAAGCCTTTTTATGGAGCAGAAGGGAGATATTCATTATATAGGAGGGGCGGATGTGCTTCCTGCGCCTCTTGATGCCGAGGAGGAGGCCGAAGTAATCGCAGACTTGGGAACCGAGTTTGACACCAAGGCAAAATCAATCCTGATTGAGCATAATCTGAGGCTTGTAGTGTACATAGCCAAAAAATTCGACAACACGGGAGTGGGCGTGGAAGATTTGATTTCAATAGGAACGATAGGGCTTATCAAGGCCATAAATTCCTTTGATTCGGGTAAAAATATAAAACTGGCCACATACGCCTCGCGTTGTATAGAAAACGAGATACTCATGTATCTCAGAAGAAACGCCAAAACGCGTATGGAGGTGTCGATTGACGAGCCGCTCAATGTTGACTGGGACGGCAACGAGCTTCTCCTGTCGGACATTCTCGGAACCGATGAGGACGTTATTTACCGCGACATTGAAGACGAGGTTGAAAAAAAGCTTTTAAAAAAGGCAATAGACAGACTGGGGGAAAGAGAGAGAACTATAATAGATTTGAGGTTTGGGCTTTCATCGCCGGACGACACGGAAATGACCCAGAAGGAGGTGGCAGACCTCTTGGGAATAAGCCAGTCCTACATATCCAGACTTGAGAAGAAAATCATAAGAAGACTGAAAAAAGAAATAGTCAAATACGAATAGAAGCTGTTCGTATGAAAGACATTTGCGGATAACATAATACATTAGGAAATTATTTCCGAAGTTTTTTGAAATTCACAGTGATTAGAGCAGAGCCAATTTGTTAATCATATTTCATATACGAATTGAAGTAAAAAATACAGTGATGGCAGGTATGAAATATGGCAGCGTACAAAGTTGAAATCTGCGGAGTGAACACATCCAAACTCCCGATACTTTCACAAAAAGAGAAAGAACAGCTGATGATAAAAATCAAGGAGGGAGACGAGGCGGCAAGGGAAAAATATATAAAGGGGAACCTGCGCCTTGTGCTCAGCGTGGTTCAGAGATTTTCGGCAAGCGGGGAGAATCTTGACGATTTATTTCAGATAGGCTGTATAGGGTTGATTAAGGCGATTGATAATTTTGATTTGGAGCAGCAGGTAAAATTTTCCACCTATGCGGTTCCTATGATAATAGGGGAGATAAGACGTTTTCTGAGGGACAACAGCCAGATAAGGGTATCGCGCTCGTTGAGGGACACGGCGTATAAAGCTATTTATGCCAAGGAACGTCTTATGAAGGAAAAACAAAAGGAACCAACAATCAATGAAATTGCAACGGAAATAGGGGTTGATAAGGAAGATATTGTTTTTGCGCTTGATGCAATCCAAAGTCCTGTGTCGCTGTATGAGCCGGTTTACTGCGACGGAGGGGACACGCTTTATGTTATGGACCAGATAAGCGATACGAAAAGCGTTGAGGATAACTGGGTCAGCAATCTTGCGCTGAGAGATGCGATTGACAGGCTGGGAGAACGGGAGAAAGAGATAATCAGGCTGAGATTTTTTGCAGGCAAAACGCAGATGGAGGTGGCAAAGGAAATCAATATTTCACAGGCGCAGGTCAGCCGGCTTGAAAAAAATGCGTTGAAAACAATGCGCAATTATCTGCTGTAATACCGGTGATATGCAGCTGCAGGCATATCATGTATAGAAAACGTAATCACCGGCTGCAGGGCAGACTTATAAT
This sequence comes from uncultured Butyrivibrio sp., assembly GCA_944382105.1. Classification (GTDB taxonomy): domain Bacteria; phylum Bacillota; class Clostridia; order Lachnospirales; family Lachnospiraceae; genus Eshraghiella. The sequence continues at coordinate 212 of CALWMX010000169.1, read as the reverse complement.
AGGGAGTGTCAAAATGTCTGACAGGCTTCGGGAAACGCCGCTTTGGCGGATTTGTCATGGAGCCTGCCGGGCATTTTGGCAAAATTTGCGGTATCGGACAGGACAAACTTATTTGAGGGCGGACTTGTTTTTGCAGGTGCGATGTGATAGTATAATAAATATGAAAAATCGTAAAATAAAAGGACTTATAATCAAAACGGCTGTGCCGTTGG
>CALWMX010000168.1 GCA_944382105.1 uncultured Butyrivibrio sp. | reverse complement strand
CGCTTGTCCCTCATAACGATAACAGTCTCTTGCTTATCAATGCGGGAATGGCTCCTCTTAAACCGTATTTTACAGGGCAGGAAATTCCTCCGTGCAGGCGTGTGACCACATGTCAGAAATGCATACGCACGGGCGATATAGATAACGTAGGCAAGACCGCAAGGCATCTGACGTTTTTTGAGATGCTCGGCAATTTTTCTTTCGGTGATTATTTTAAGCATGAAGCAATCAAATGGTCATGGGAATTCCTCACACAGGTTATCGGAATGGAGCCGGACAGGCTCTATCCTTCGATTTATGCAGATGATGAAGAGGCATTTGATATCTGGACCAAGGAGGTAGGAGTTCCGGCAGACAAAATAACAAGATTTTACCGTGATGAAAACGGCGACTGCGATAATTTTTGGGAGCATGGCGCAGGGCCTTGCGGACCTTGCTCCGAAATATATTATGACAGAGGTATTGAGTACGGCTGCGGCAAACCGGACTGTAAAGTTGGATGCGACTGCGACAGATATATGGAAGTCTGGAATAATGTATTTACCCAGTTCGAGAGCGACGGACACCACAATTACACGGAGCTTAAGCAAAAGAACATTGATACCGGAATGGGACTTGAGAGGCTTGCCGTTGTAGTTCAGGGTGTGGATTCCGTATTTGACATAGACACAATGAAAGCGATTCGTGACAGAATCTGCGAACTGTCAGGTTCCGTATACCATCAAGACGAGCATAAAGACATTTCAATCAGGCTTATAACTGACCATATACGTTCGGTTACGTTTATGGCTTCCGATGGCATTATTCCGTCTAACGAGGGACGCGGATATGTATTCAGAAGGCTTCTGAGGCGTGCTGCAAGACACGGAAGGACGCTTGGCATCGACGGACTTTTTCTTGCAAAGCTTGCACAGACCGTAATTGACTGCAGCAAGGACGGATATCCGGAGCTTGAAGAGAAAAAAGACCTTATTCTTAAGGTGCTGACAACCGAAGAGGAAAATTTCAACAAAACAATCGACCAGGGGCTTAAAATACTCGGAGATATGGAGGAAAATCTTTCCAAAGCAGGAAAAGGCACATTGTCGGGAGCCGATGCTTTTAAACTTTACGACACATACGGCTTTCCTATTGACCTTACCGTGGAGATACTGGAAGAAAAGGGCTTCGGGGTGGATATGGACGGCTTCAAAGCGGCCATGGACGAACAGAAACGCAAGGCAAGAACTGCCCGTAAAGAAACAAACTATATGGGTGCTGACGCGACCGTATATGATTTGATTGATACATCGGTAACATCCGAATTTGTAGGATATGATAATCTGGAATATACTTCCGAAATTTCCGTCCTCACAACGGACAAAGAGCTTACGGATGAGCTTACTGAGGGAGAGGAAGGTACAATAATCGTCAATGAAACGCCTTTTTATGCTACTATGGGCGGACAGCAGGGCGATACCGGAGTCATTACCGCAGGAGAAGCCGTATTTGAGGTGTCCGACACAATTAAGCTTAAGGGCGGAAGAGTGGGACATGTGGGTAAGGTTGTCACGGGTTCATTCAGCACGGGTGATAAGGTTATTTTGAAGGTGGATGCAGCAGGACGGGCAGACACCGCCAAAAACCATTCGGCGACTCATCTTCTTCAGGAAGCGCTGAGAATCGTGCTGGGTTCCCATGTGGAGCAGGCGGGTTCGCTGGTAACGCCGGACAGACTCAGGTTTGACTTTACGCATTTTTCTGCAATGACGCCGGATGAAATTGCCAAGGTTGAGCAGATTGTCAATGACAAAATAGCTGAGGCAATCAATGTGGAGACGAAGGTTCTTCCGATTGAGGAGGCAAAAAAAACCGGCGCTAAAGCGCTTTTCGGCGAGAAATACGGCGATACGGTCCGCGTGGTCTGTATGGGAGATTTTTCCAAGGAATTCTGCGGAGGAACGCATGTTGGCAACACAGGAGTGATAAATGCGTTCAAAATAGTGTCGGAGACAGGCATTGCCGCAGGCGTGAGACGTATTGAAGCGCTTACCGGCAACGGCGTGTTTGAATATTATAAGGATATCGAGAACAGATATAATGAAATATGCAAGGCGCTCAAGGCAACTCATGCCAACGTCATGGATAAGATTGCCCATCTTCATTCAGAGCTTAAAACGCTTCAAAGCGAGAATGAATCTCTTAAGAGCAAAGCGGCCGGAGCTGCCGTTGGCAATGTGATGGATAAGGTGGAGGAAGTAAAAGGAGTTAAATTTCTGGGAATTTCAGTTGACGGAGTCGACATGAACGGACTTCGAAGCCTTGGAGACGAGCTGAAAGCAAAGCTCGGTTCAGGCGTTGCAGCCATTGCTTCGGTGACGGACGGCAAGGTCAATTTTATGGTTACGGCAACCGATGATGTTGTAGCAAAAGGCGTTCACGCCGGAAATATTATTAAAGCGGCGGCGCCTAAGGTCGGCGGAGGCGGAGGAGGACGTCCGAACATGGCGCAGGCGGGAGGCAAAAACCCTGCCGGAGTTGCGGAAGCTATTGAGACGGCCAGACAAACGCTTGCCGGGCAGTTAACCTGATAAAAATTATAAACAGTTACTAAACAGTTACGGGAGACAGATAACGTGAGCATGAAAATTGGCTTGGCTGTCTCCTTCATTACATTAAATGAAGGTGGATTATATGTGGTTTGTATTTGCTTTACTGTCATCGGTTTTTGCCGCGCTTACTTCTATACTTGCCAAAGTGGGAATAAACGGGGTCAACTCGAATCTTGCCACGGCCATTAGGACGATTGTTGTGGTTGTAATGGCATGGGCCATGGTGTTTATTACCAATTCGCAGGGAGGAATAGGCTCCATAAGCAAAAAAAGCTGGGTTTTTCTTATCCTTTCCGGACTGGCGACAGGGGCCTCCTGGCTGTGTTATTACAGGGCATTGCAGATAGGGGAAGCATCAAAAGTGGTTCCGGTTGACAAACTGAGCGTCGTCATCACGTTGGTTCTTGCCGCAATTTTCCTTAACGAAAAATTTACGCCGAAAACGATTGCCGGCACGGTATTGATTGCAGCCGGAACTCTTCTTATGGTGATATGAAATTTTTTCAAACATCCGAATAATTTAAATTAACTGTTGACGAAACATAATTATATGTTATAATTGTAGTCGTGCAAGCCGAGATATCGCATGATTTTCGGTATTAATACCCAGACAGTTGTCTTGCACAATCCACAACTGGAGGGAGGTCGAGTCAGAATGTCTAATGTTATCGTTAAAGAGAATGAGTCTCTGGACAGCGCATTGCGCAGATTTAAAAGAAACTGTGCAAAGGCAGGCATCCAGCAGGAAATTCGCAAGAGAGAACATTATGAGAAGCCAAGCGTGAGACGCAAGAAGAAATCAGAGGCTGCCAGAAAACGTAAATATAACTAATTTACATCTAAATTAATTCCTGCATATGCAGGCTATAAAGAGTTCCCGGACAGGAACTCTTTTTTTCGTCTATGACATGTCGGTTTTGCATATAATAATTAAAAATCGGAAATTGCGGATTTTTACGGTTTAATCATATGTGGACATTTCGCAATCTGCCGTCAGGAGAAGGAAATAAAAGTATGTCTCTCATAAACGTAAGCCAGTTAGTGGAAAATTATTCTATACTGACAGTTCATGGTAAACGCGAGGCGTATGTGGAAAATTTCAATTCGATTATGGAACTTTCCGACACCCTTATCAAAATAAAGGCGAAAAAGGAAATAGTGATTTTCGAGGGGAACGGTCTGCTTGTGGAATATATGAATGAAGATGACATTAAAATTGTGGGTAATATAGAACATATACGGCTTGTGGAGGTATCTCATTGAGTCTGGCTTCATTTATCAGGGGATACGTCAGGATTAGCGTTACAGGGTTAGGAACAGAACGTTTTATAAATATATGCAGGAATAACGGTATAAAATTATACAATCTCAGCAGCCGCAGCATTAAGGCTGACATGGATATGAGCGTTTCGGATTTTATGAAAATCAAATCCGCAAAAAGGATAACCGGTGTCAGAATAGAATTAATCCGCCGTGTTGGAGCTCCGTTTTTTCTGCAAAGGAACAGAAAAAGGCATTTTTTTGTATACGGTATATTGATTTTCCTTCTTATTAATATCATTCTGTCAGGATATCTTTGGAGGATTGAGGTGGAGGGTAATTCATACTATTCGGCAAAGGAAATAATACAGTATATCAACAGCATGAATATTCATTACGGTATGAGGACGGGGGACGTATCATGTTACGATATTGAAACGGCGCTCAGGAAAGAATTTGATAAGATTACATGGGTTTCGGCGGATATAGACGGTTCAAGACTGAGAATTAATATCAAAGAGAATGAGGACGATACCGTAGATACCAAGGATGATACGCCGATGGACATAGCCGCATCTAAAGACGGAATCATCACGTCGATTGTTACAAGAAGCGGAACCCCTATTGTTAAGGCGGGCGATGAAGTCAAGGCAGGAGATGTGCTTGTGATGTCAAAAGTCGAATCGCTTAACGAATCCGGAGAAAGCTTTGGGGTAAAATATGTTCATGCAGATGCAGATATAATAATAGAGACGGATTATACCTATACGGACACGGCTGAACGCGCATATGAGTATAAGAATTATACGGGCAGAGTCAAAGAGGGAACAGGAATAAAAATAGGCAATAATCTGATAAATTACAATATAAAGGAATGCAGCTTTGAAAATTATGATGTGGTTACGGAGTACGAAACGATATCACCATATACTAATTTTAATCTGCCCATAACGTATGCGTATTTTTACTATAAAGAGTACGAAATTCTCACCGCCGAATATACGGATGATGAACTTAGTGATATTTTATCTCAAAATATTGATAAATATATAAATAATTTACAAGAAAACGGTATTCAAATCGTACAAAATAGTGTTAAAATAAATATCGGCAGTACCGGCGCAACGGCGGAAGGTATTATAAGAGTCAGGGAAAGCGCCGTAACGGAGCAGCCACCTGTAATGGAGCCGGCAGAAGATGCGGAGGAAGGCCGGCAGGAATAAATACAACTGAAAGGCAGCAGACATAATTATGAGTGTAGTTGAAAGTGTGATTGATATGCCTGCCGAACACAGCGGCAACGTATTCGGCAGTTTTGACGCATATGTTAAGAAAATAGAAAAATCCTTGAGGGTCACTATTGTGGCAAGAGGTTCCGAGATAAAAATAATAGGCCCGGAGACTGCGGTGAACAGGGCTTCAAGTGTGCTTGGCGAACTTCTGACATTGTCAAAAAGGGGAAACATAATAACGGAACAGAATGTGGATTATGCCATTGCGATGTCGATGGAAGATAACGCTTCGGTTATAACGGAGCTTGACGAGGACGTGATTGCAAGGACCGTTACGGGCAAGCCTGTCAGGCCCAAGACAGTGGGGCAGAAACAGTATGTGGATGAAATACGGAAAAAAATGATCGTATTCGGAATAGGGCCTGCCGGAACAGGTAAAACATATCTGGCAATGGCGATGGCGATTCAGGCGTTCAAAAATAACGAGGTCGGCAGAATAATACTTACAAGACCGGCAATTGAGGCCGGGGAAAAGCTGGGATTTCTCCCCGGGGATTTGCAGAGCAAGATTGACCCGTATCTCAGACCGCTTTATGATGCGCTTTATCAGATAATGGGGGCGGACAGCTTTCTTCATAATTCGGAAAAAGGGCTTATCGAAGTGGCGCCTCTTGCATATATGAGAGGCCGTACACTGGACAACGCATATATAATTCTTGACGAAGCGCAGAATACCACGCCTGCGCAGATGAAGATGTTTCTTACCCGTATAGGCTTCGGTTCCAAAGTTGTTGTTACGGGAGATTTGACTCAGAAGGACTTGCCAAAGGATACACAGTCAGGACTTGAAGTGGCGCTCAAGGTACTTGCGGGAATTGACGAAATCGGCGTTGTAAAGCTCACAAGCCAGGATGTAGTAAGGCACCCGCTTGTGCAGAAAATCGTAAAAGCATATGACGATTATGAAAGCAGACAAGCCCGTTCCGGGAAGTCCTCCGGTGTTTCTGACAAAAAAACAGGAGTTTCATATAAAAAATCCGGTATGGGGAGGAATGACCGAAGATGACCATAGATTTCGAAAAGGAATATGACAAAAATCTGGACATTGATTTTACGGAAATTGCGGATAAGGTAATAAGTTCCGCCCTTGATTACGAACAATGTCCTTATGAAGCCGAGATAAGTCTTACTTTGACGGACAATGAGCGTATACGGGAAATTAACAGGGAGTTCAGAGGTATAGACAGACCAACGGACGTACTTTCATTTCCAATGATAGAATATTATACGGCGGGTGAATTTGATTTTCTGGAGGAATGCCCACAGTGCTTTAATCCTGAGAGCGGGGAGCTTATGCTGGGAGATATTATAATTTCGTTGGACAAGGTGGAAGAGCAGGCAAAAGCTTACGGACACAGCGTGACCAGAGAATATGCCTTTCTCATAGCCCACAGCATGCTTCATCTTATGGGTTATGACCATATGAGCGATGAGGAGGCCGAGGTAATGGAACTGAAGCAGCGCTGCATACTTGACGGGCTGGGAATTATACGGTAAAATCCGTTGAAACAGCATTGGGAAGGAGATTTATATGACGGACAGGGAATTGCTTGACGCAGCATATAAAGCTATGGAGAAAGCCTATGTGCCGTACTCGCGCTTTAAGGTTGGCGCCGCGCTTATCACGCCGGACAATAAACTGTATACCGGCTGCAACATTGAAAATTCTTCATACGGAGCAGCAATATGCGCGGAGCGGACTGCGATTGCAAAGGCAGTAAGCGATGGCGCAGGAAGTATCGACAGGATAGCCATAGTTTCGTCATCCGGGGAATTTACATATCCATGCGGAATATGCAGACAGGTGATGTCGGAATTTATGTCGGAGGATGCCGTTATTATTATGGAGGATTGTCAAAAGGGCATCACGGAAATTCCGTTTAAGGAAATTTATCCCAAGCCTTTTTCAAAAGACAGTTTAAAATAGCGCAATAGTGGAAATAATAAGTACACTATGAAGAAACCACTTATTTTATTTATAATTTTGGCAGTGTGCGCGGCTGCCGGAGCAGTGTGGATAGGATATGATGCGGCAAAGCTTGGCAATGAAAAATATTCCGTTGACACGAGGGAATATGAGCCCGTATCACGAGAAGCCGCAACCGCAGCACACAAGGAAACCGAAAGTTCAAAAACGGAGGATGAGAAATCCGTATCGCAAAATATTACAGGCGATAAGGCGGCGTATTACAGGCTTGAATCCGAATACGGGTATGTTGTTATATATAATGAAGATGACAGTCTGTACGATAAAACGGATATTAAAATGTCATCCCTCCCAAGAGCCGTGCAGATTGAAATACTCAACGGCAAGGAATTGTTTTCCGAACGTGAGCTTTATGATTTTCTGGAAACATATTCAACCTGACATGGAGTTTATATGATTTATGACCTTATAGTAATCGGGGGCGGACCGGCAGGAATGACGGCTGCAATTTATGCGGCCTCAGAGGGCGCCTCGGTATGTATCATCGAGCATAACGACAGGGTAGGCAGGAAAATTCTGTCAACCGGCAACGGCAAATGCAATATTACCAATATGTATATTGACCAAAGCTGCTATCACAGCTCGTCAGGCACGGATTTTTATGAAGTAATCAAAAAATGCACTCCCGATGATATCAGGAATTTCTGTATGACGATGGGAATACATACCAAAGACAAAAACGGTTATGTCTATCCGTATTCCGAGCAGGCGTCCGCAGTCCTTGACGGCTTCAGAAGTGAACTGAAAAACCGCGGAGTGGAGGTTTTTACCTCGGTACATATTACATCAGTGGAAAAGTGCGGGGACGTTTTCAAGGCAGAATGCAAAGAAGGACTGTATACGGGCAGAAAACTGATACTGGCAGGCGGTTCACGGTGTGCTCCGGGGACAGGCTCCGACGGAAGCTGTTATAATTACGCAAGCTCCTTCGGACACGGCATTGTAAAGGTTGTTCCGGCGCTGACAGGCCTGATTTGCAGGGAAAAATATTTTAAAGAGCTTCACGGGGTTCGTGCCGCGGCTGAAATTACCGTAAAAACCGACGGAAAACAGGACGAAACGCTCCGTGAACACGGCGAGCTGCAGTTTGCCGACTACGGTATTTCGGGAATACCGGTGTTTCAAATATGCGGCAGTATTAAAAGACTGCTTGATGAAGGAAAGCATCCGGCAGTAAGTATTGATTTGGCATACGGTATACAAAAAGAACGGCTGTATGAAATAATAAACGGTATATTTTTACGCTGCCCGTGGGGATCTGTATCGGAGGCGTTAGGAGGTTTCGTCAACAAAAAGCTTGCGGTTGTAATTGTTAAGGAAGCGGCAGTCAGGCCGTCAGCAAAGTGCAGCGAATTAAAGCCGACCGATATCATCAGGATATGCGATACCATAAAATGTCTTAAAGCGACACCGTCTGATACACGTGGATTTGAATATGCACAGTGCTGTGCCGGAGGCGTAAGCCTTGAAGAGATAGATATGGCAACAATGGAATCAAAGCTCGTAAGGGGGCTTTATTTTGCAGGCGAGATAATGGATGTGGACGGAATATGCGGGGGATATAACCTGACATGGGCCATAGCGTCCGGTAAGCTTGCGGGAATCAGTTCAGGAAAAAAATACCATGATTAGAATTAACCAGTTAAAACTCAAATTAAACGCAGATGAAGCAGAGTTGTCCGCGCTCATTAAAAAAAGCCTGCGTCTTAAAGCTGCGGACCGTTTTACATACGAAATTGCCAGAAAATCAATCGATGCCCGCCGTAAGGA
>CALWMX010000167.1 GCA_944382105.1 uncultured Butyrivibrio sp. | reverse complement strand
TATATTCCTTTTTTAAAAAGTAATTTAAAAAAGACGAATCATACTTGCTATAACTGTTGGGCTCTCTAAGAAGAGAACCTATACTTTCTTTCTGAAGGAATTCATTGTAATTTCCGACATCAAAAAGCATGTGCGACACACATATGTCCCACATTTTAACTATATTCATATAGTACCTCCTTTACATATTTAGACATAAAAAAAGAGCATTAAGCTTTAGCTTAATACTCAATTATTTACATCTATTACCCTGCGTTACATAACTTGTTCCCCGAAAGGAACCATACGACTGCCTTAAATTAAGTCTTTATGGACAGCAGTCTTTATAAAAAATAAATAATAATATATATTTATTATAACATAACGATATTTTAAAAGCAATAATATTGTTACTTGAGTTTCCGCAGTTTTGTACACAGGACCGACGCCGGGCAATGCTAGTTATGCACAACTTTTCAAAAATGGCCAAAATATAAGGAATCCTGTTCCTTTTTGATGTATAATTAAGTCACCACAACAAAACCATACTAAACAAATAAAGAAGGAGGATTCCCTGTGGTTAATTTTACATCAAATACGTACCAAATGAAACGGGAAATTTTATCTTTTTCCAATAAAATTTCCAGAAAGCTTCCTAAACCGGAAAGAAAATTTATTGCAGACATGAATTACGGTATCCTTGCTTCCGGCAGTTGTCTGCTCACCGATATCGTCGACCAATTACATGAACCTTCCAGAAAAATCAACATCGTTGACCGCCTTTCCAGACATCTGTCCAAAGGCACTCCCAAAGATGCCCTTAAGCTTTACCTGTCACTCATAAGGAAATGGTGCCCTGATCAGCCGGTTATCCATATCGATGACAGTGATGTCGTGAAACCTGACGGTTACAAATTCGAATCCCTCGGATGGGTACGCGATGGTTCTGAAAGCACTTCAACAAAAAATGTTTACAAAAAAGGATATCATGTGACGGAAGCCACTGTGCTTACAACCAGCAGCCATCCCGTCAGCTTCTTTTCTGAAATCCATTCCTCAAAAGAGAAAGACTTTACTTCTATCAATGATGTTACTTTCTCTGCTATGGATCGTGCCGTCGCCTTATTCAAAAAAGCAACCTTTGTTATGGACCGCGGCTATGATGATAACAAGATGTTTCTGAAACTGGATTCCCTGAAACAGGATTATGTCATCCGCCTGACCGCAAAACGTAAGCTACTGTACCACAACAAATGGGTATTTGCTACCGAACTGCGTAACCGCAGGAAAGGCAAGGTAAAACTCCCCCTGTTTTACAAAGGAAAAATGCACGAAGCCTGCCTTTCCCATGTGAAAGTACAGATCACTGCTTCCCGGAAAGATATTTACCTCGTCCTTGTCTATGGTATTACAGAACACCCTATGATGCTTGCAACAAACAAAGAGCTCAAATCGAAGGATGATGTAATAAAGGTCGCAAAACTCTATTTTTCCAGATGGAAGATCGAAGAATATTTCCGTTGTAAGAAACAGATGTTTCAGTTTGAAAAATTCCGAGTACGGAAGCTCAAAGCAATCAATGCATTAAATTTTTATCTTACTTTATGCATGGCGTTTCTGTCCCATATTTCTATGAAGACGGAAACAAATGCTCTTAAAGCTGCCGTTATACATACCGCAGATCCGATAAAAGAAAAAATATCGTTTTGCTATTATCGGCTGGCGAAAGGTATCTCCGGCATACTGTCGTATGCAAAAGAGGGCGTCAGGCTCTGGTTCAGGACGAAGCGTCCTGCATACCGCCAACTTTTCCTTAAGCTGGTTGTTTGAACAGATAAAAGAATATGTCTCCCAATGCCCGGTTCCGGCGGGGTTTATTAAAGTGCCACTATTTATAAAGCTTCCATTCTCAGCTCTTTCAAAAAGCGGAAGATTGGCACTTTGGACAGACATGTTCGTCTTTTGATTACAGTTTGCGGAAACTCAAGTACGAATTGTCCGTACGCTACGTCAAAAAATATACCAAAGCCTTATTATTAAGCCTCATCAGCCCAGCCCGTACTCCAGCCACAGCCTTATATAAGCCGCGGACGGCGAGACTTTTTCCAGCACGCGAATCCCCATGGCCTCGTATTCTCTGCAGCTTTCATAATCTTTCCCTTCATATGCGCCGGCAAGATACACCGGTATCCCATTCCGGCGGGCCTCCTCCAGCATTCCGGCAAACGGAGAATATTCAACGCAGACGGTTCCCGAATGGTAGGCGCTTATCAACACGGCCTTAACCTCTTTTGTAAGCCGCGGGCATACCATTCCCGGATGCACGTTAATCCACAGGATGCCGGAGCAGTCCCGGACGCTTTCGTCGTCGCCATCATCTGACAACGGGAAAAAGGAATTTATCTCTGCATCAGGCAGATTGTTATTTTTTTCACAATCCGGTTGGGACAGGCAGAAAACACCGTCCCTAAACTCACCGTAACAGTCGTCGTCAAGACTGTAAAGGTAATCGCTGTACATAACATGCGGCATCAGCTTTAAGGCATAATGAACCTTGCAGTTTTCGCCGTCGTTTGCATAAGGCACATAGACGCCTCTGCCGCAGCCCTTCTTTATAAATTCCACGGCACAGGCAAAATTAATGAGACCGTTGGCACGCTCGTCCTCAAGCACATAATTGCTGGCGACCACCATTACGGGAATCCCAATGTTTCCGAGCACATAGGAAAGCATTGCCGCGCTGTACTGCAGCGTATCGCTGCCGTGTGTGACGATAATTCCGTCATAAGAATCCACGCTTCGCCTGACCGCGCGGGCAAGCCTGAAATACATGGCGCAGTCCATGTTTTCGCTTAGAACCGAATATGGGGTATCAGTGTAGAACTCTACGTCCTCCGTTTTATTATCACCATTGTTCCCGGCTTGCGGATATCTTTCACG
>CALWMX010000166.1 GCA_944382105.1 uncultured Butyrivibrio sp. | reverse complement strand
CTGAGGGCGTCATCATAATGATTTTTGGGAATCACCAGTGAATGGCCCATAGCCGCCGGCGCCATATCCATAATCACCCTGAAATCATCATCCTCATATACGGTATTTGTCCCGATAATGCCGTTTGCAAGTTTACAAAAAATACAATCTTCTTTAACCATGTCGAATTTTCTCCTTTTTAATACTTTTTTGTTTTATTTTATAATTTGATTAAACTTAAAATATATGTTATTTTAAACTCATACACAGGAGGACATATATGTTTACAAAATCAGATAAAGAATTTATGCAGCAACTCCGGATTGAACATCCCGACATATATGAGCGCGTAGTTGATTTACACAATCGCTCTAAGGATGATTTACGCAACGGCTGCCACGATATCAGCAACATAATTGCCATAATCTACGGCAGTTATCAGCTTATATCCTTAAAACACCCTGAGCTGGCGTCAGATGCCCGCTGGACTACGCTGGACAGCGACATTCGTTCGCTTATAAGTTCCATGAACTCAATCGGCGAATACCGTTATGCCGCTTCGCTTGAAAAAACCGTTGAAGATGCAGACATATACATAAAAGATACAATTGATGAAATTTGTGCGGACCTGTCAATTCCGGTTTCACAGATAAACATGGATATAAGCGGCATATCCTGCCGAATCGACATAGACCCCGACAAAATCGCTTTTGTTCTTAATTCCCTGCTCACTAATATTCTGCAGATTGACCCCGACACCAATATAAAAATCAACGCCTTTAAATCCGACAATAACCTTTATATTAAAATATCCGACTCTGTGGGCGGTCTTTCTGACAATATCGCGGAGAATTTATTCAGGCCGTTCAACACCAATAAATCTTCCTGTATAGGGATGTCTTTAGCAACCTCATATCAAATTCTTCTGGCGCACAACGGTGAACTTACATATACGCCTAACAAAGAGAATGGAAGTACATTTACCTTGATTATCCCTGTTACAGACTAAACAAATACAAAATTTTCATCAAGCATTCTGAGAGTCTTGAAATTGCCCTTGGCTGTCATTTCTCCGGACATAAAGGCTCTCTGGAATGTTTTTCTTCCCTCAAGTATATCGTCCAATATCCTTGTTTCAAGCCTTCCTATAACGTCTGCATGTTCGGCCTGTCCGAAAAAGCAATTGAGATTTCCGCCCTTGATTTCCAGTATCAGTGCATCTTCTTTTCCGTCAATTTTCAGCAGATATGTGGCTGCGAAATTATTCTGCGGAACATAATGTTCTCTGAATGCGTCGATATAGTGGGCGTCGCCGCCTTTTTCTTCCTCTTCCAGCATGCTTTTAAACATTCCCGCAAGCTGCTCAATATCTTCCTTCTGTTTCTTTACATATCTGTCGTCGGCCGCGTATTTGGAAAGCTGTTCCGATTCCTGAGGGGTGAGATTAATTGTATCGCTGACTATATTCTGTTTAATGGCCTTACTGCTGGTAGGCATCGTGACAAATTTCTGTGAAACCGCGCGGTACATTTCCTCCGCTTTCTTTTCTACAAGCTCCATATACCCTGAATTCAATTCAAAATCGGATGTCTCCTCCACATAGGCGCTGAGCCCGTTGCATGCCTTGCCTCCCAGCATTTCCCATGCATTGGTAAGCTCTAACACGCCTTCACGTTCTCCGTAAGCTTTAGACATAACAATCGGAAACATATATGTGCCCGCGATTTTACTCTTGTCGGCGTAAAGCCAGCAGGCATCAAGAAACATATGCATATATCCTCCGATTCCGTACCACTCGACGGTAGATGCCAGTATTATTGCGTCAGCATCTTTGAGCGATTGCGGAAGCGTCATAATGTTATTCTTCATATCATGTAAGTTAAAACGCTCCACATTGACTCTCAGCTCCTCCAGCACAGCGGTAATTCTGTTAAGAACCACTGCCGTAGGGTCGTCAATCAGCCCTCTTCCGCCGTAATAAATATTAATTTTCATGTACAAAACCTCTCTTCCTGTATAACAGCATTGCAAGCAAAAATCCGGTCACAAGACCTCCGATATGCGCACTGACGCTCACACCAACAGATGTTACTCCGAGATATATACTCAAAACTACATACAAAATGAGTCTCGGAAGTGTAAAATTCTCAACTCTTCCTCTGTTCAAAGCTGCAACGGCAATCATCGCTCCTATCGTCCCGAATATGGCTCCGGATGCTCCTACGCAAAGAACCTCCTGTCCGATACTGCGGTAATACAGCTGTGACACAATTCCTCCGGCTATACCGCTTGCAAAATATATCAAAAGATATTTTAACCTGCCCGTTTCTTTCTCAAGGCTTTCTCCGATAAAAAACAAAACCACCATATTATTTATAAGATGTCTTATTCCGGCATGAAGAAACATACTTGTAAAAAGCCTGTATATCTGGCGATATTCAAAAAGACTTGCAGGCGTAATTCCCCCGTGTTCATAAAGGAACCTTGAACTATAGGTGTTTCCCTGAATTTCCAGAACAATAAAAACAATAACATTGGCTGCTATAATAAAATTATTGCACGTAAAAACGTATTGTGTCAATGGGCCCGACGGCTTTGTTTCAAGTATTTTGTCTATCCTGAAAAATTCGCCCGGTTGATTATCATATATTACAAGCTTCTGGTTTCTCTCATCAAATATCCAGTGACTCATGTTTCCCTCAAGCGCACATCTTGCCCCATATAGGTCGTCATTGGTAAAGACAACAAAAAGTATGTTTCTTGTTTTGTACACAACCCCAAGAC
>CALWMX010000165.1 GCA_944382105.1 uncultured Butyrivibrio sp. | reverse complement strand
AGGCTCGTGAAATACCTCGCCAAGCGCTCAGGTATATATTCGCACTAAATTCGCACTTCGCTACGCTCGTGCTCATTAAGTGCTCATATTATATCACAATTCAAAGAAATTGTATATGAAGCCAGTTTAAAAATTGAGTCCGTCCAGCCATTCTGTGACGTCGCTCTCCGCATCGGATACATTGTTTCCTGAAATGGCAAGCCCGTCTGTAATGACATCGGCATCTGGCTGCAGCCCGGCTATGGTCTGTATCGTTCTTGAGAATCCGCTTCCTCCATGGACGGTGAACGGGATAATCGTCTTTCCTCCGAAGTCATATTCTTCAAGGAAAGTATAGAGAGGCATCGGCAAATCCGCATTCCAGTTAGGAAAACCAAGGAAAATAATATCATAATCGTCCGGGTTTTCTATGTGTGATGAAAGCTCCGGTCTGGCATTGTCAGTTTTTTCATCGTATGCGAATTCCAAAAGAGGGTCATGTGTCGTCGGATATTCCTGCACCGTCTCTATGGAAAATAAATCTCCTCCTGTTTCCCTTTGTATAATCTGTGCAATATATTGATTGTTTCCCATGAGCTCTCCGTCAGACACGACACGGCTTGCACTTGCCACCGCATCCACGCCGTCCGTCTCCATAACCGAAAAATATGCAATCAGAATATTGCTGCCGTCAGGCTCCGCGGCATTTCCGTACCGCGTCTGGTCTTCTCCGCTTCCCGCCGCTCCGGACTGTGCCCCCGACCCGTTCCGGCCGCTGTTTCCACATGCGGTCAGAGAAAAAATAAGAATAACCGCCAACGTAATCAATGAAAGTTTCTTCATGCTATCGTTCCTTTACTTTTAATACGTTATTGTAAATCCGTTTTCCCTCAAGCCTTACACATATACCGGTCTTTACCCGTAAATTGCCTAAATTTCTCCATAATCATGCAGACCCCGGTATAATTCGGATACCGTTCCGGATTTACACGGTCAATTATATTATACGGTTATTACAACCGGTCAACAAATTTTTATTATATTTAAAATATTTCTTTTATTTCATCATCATGAAGCAGACGGTGATTTTTAGTGAATACTTGTTAAGGGAATGTTACGAATTTATTATATTTGGCGTTTTTTCTTTATTTATTACTGATATTTTGGTATACTTATAAACAGAATGCGAAACGGAGGATAGTATGGACTTTAGAAGCGAAAGCATCAGACAAAAACAAAAAGCTTTTTCTTCCCACAGAATCAAAATGGGAACAAAAGCTTTGGTATATACGTTCAAATTTATTGTGATAATTTTTGTGTTCGGCGTTGTAACCATAGGCTGCATCGGAGCCGGCGCTTTCAAGGGCTTAATTGAAAGCGCGCCTGATATAACGCTCAATGATGTAACGCCTTCCCAATACAAGACAACGGTATACGACTGCAACGGCATTCAGACCGAAACCCTTGTGGCCTCCGGAGCCAACAGAATATACGTTACCATCGATGAGATTCCGGAATGCCTCCAGAATGCGTTTATTGCAATCGAAGACTCCCGTTTCTATGAACACAACGGCATCGACGCCAAGGGTATTATCAGAGCCGCATACATTGGAATAACCAGCGGATTTGAATCAACACAGGGCGCCAGCACAATCACTCAGCAGCTCATCAAAAACAGCGTTTTTGAAGGCGGCAACGAAAACAGTCTCATAGGCAAAATAAAGCGAAAGATTCAGGAGCAGTATCTTGCGCTTATGCTCGAAAAAAATGTGGACGACAAAAAGCTCATACTTGAAAATTACCTTAACACAATCAATCTGGGCAACAATAATCTGGGCGTCCAGTCAGCATCCAGAAACTACTTCAATAAGGATGTTTCCGAACTTACCATATCCGAGAGCGCGGTAATTGCGGCAATAACACAGAACCCCTCAAAATATAATCCTATAAGACATCCGGAACAGAACGCGGAAAGACGTCAGATTGTACTCAAATACATGCTCGAACAGGGATATATAAGCCAGAGTGAGTACGATGAGGCTCTGGCAGACAATGTGTATGACAGGATACAGAACATTAACAGCTCCTCCACCTCCAACAAGGCTTATTCATACTACACCGACGCGCTGATTCAGGAGGTTATGGAAGATCTTATGGTTCAGAAGGGATATACGTACACGCAGGCGTATAACCTTGTGTACCGCGGAGGATTGTCCATTTATTCCTGTGAAGACTCAGAGCTTCAGGATTATGCGGAGGAAATAATCAACGACCCCAATACATGGAATCAATATGTATCATATACAATTACCTATCGTTTTCAGGTACGTGACGAATTTGATAACCTTTCCAGCTACACGGAGTCCAACCTTTTACAATATCTCCAGAACAAATACGGCTCCGGTTTTGAACTTCTTTTCTCCTCAACGGAAGAAGCCGACCAATACGCGGAAGAATATAAGAATTATGTGCTTGAACAGACGGGGGGCGAGATAGTCAGCGGAAGCGAATCCATAACATACACTATGCAGCCTCAGTCCTCCCTTGTGGTGATTGAAAACGGTACCGGAGAAGTAAGGGTAATTATCGGAGGCCGCGGAGACAAAACCGAAAGCCTTGTTCTCAACAGAGCCACAAGCTCAGAGCGTCAGGCAGGCTCCACAATTAAGCCACTTCTGGTTTACAGCCCTGCCGTGGACATATGCGGCTACAGTCTCGCCACTGTTATCGATGATGTTCCGTATTATTATAACACGGGACAGCTCGTTAAAAACAGCGACGGCGTATACAAGGGCTACACAACCGTCAGACAGGCGATTGCCGAATCACGTAATATACCGGCAGTGAAGACGCTTAACGATATAGGTATTTCAACGGGTGTGGCTTATCTCAAAAATTACGGCATTACGACCTTGACGGATGCGGACAATTATCTTCCTATTGCATTAGGAACATGCAGCGTTACCAATCTTGAAATGACCGCCGCATATACCACATTTGCCAACAAAGGCGTATACGTTAAGCCTAAGCTTTACACAAAGGTCCTTGACCATGACGGCAATGTAATACTTGATAATACCGAAAATGAATCAACACAGGTTATAAAAGATACCACTGCATGGATTATGTCAAGCGCAATGCACAGCGTTGTCACGGAAGGTACGCTCAGAAATCTCGGTTTTCCTAACGATATGTATGTATGCGGTAAATCGGGTACCTCCCAGAACGACTATGACAAATGGGCGATAGGATTTTCCGGAAGCTATACAGTGGGCGTTTGGGCAGGATATGACAGCAACAAGAGCTTTCCGTCCGAGGCAGGCTTCCCGTATATGCAGATATGGAAGGAAGTTCTGGTAAAGGCCAACGAAGGACTTGACTGTTCCGAACCGCCTACCCCTACCAATATTGTTGAAGTAAAGGTCTGCAAGGACTCCGGTCTTCTGGCTGTTGACGGTCTGTGCGACTGTGACCCGAGAGGAAGCCGTGTTGAAACGGAATATTTTGAATCCGGAACAGAACCCACAACCGCCTGCAACGTCCATATGAAAGTTACAATCTGTACGGATTCCGACCAGATTGCCGGTGATAACTGTCCATTATCATCTCAGAAAACCGTTATAAGGATTTTTAAGGATTTTACCGGAATTAATCTCGGCGAATTCCGTATTGAGGATCAGGAATACGCTGTGACAGAAGACGATTTAAACAGAAAATGTACTGAGCATTAAAAACTCCCTGCATCCGTATCTTTAATACATGCCGCGCAAAATCGCAGGCTATGTGAAATCATGAAACGACGATACGAATGCAGGGTTTTAATATTATAAAATACCTGACAATAAATCTTATTGTCAGGTATAAAATATTTACCATTTCAGTTGTCTGAAAAGTTCCAGATCCTCTTCTTTAAGCTTTACGTTGGTGCTTATTTTCCTGCCGTCCGGCGCAGTAATCATCACATCGATTATTGTTCCTTCACTCATCATCCCGTTGGATGCCGCCTGTATAAAAGCAGGGAATTTGGGATGGCTGGCAGTAAATTTTTCCCATAAACCCTTTATTTTAAACAATGACGCAGGATTCATTATTCAATCACCTTAATCCATCCTTCCGGAGCCTCCAGACGACCCATCTGGATACCCGTAAGCGTATCATACAGCTTCTTGGTAATCGGTCCCATACTGTCCATTCCGCTCGGAAAACAGATTTCCTTTCCATGGTCTACAATCTTGCCCACAGGGGAAATAACAGCTGCCGTTCCGCAGAGTCCCGCCTCTGCAAAATCCTTAACCTCCGAAAGAAATACTTCTCTTTCCTCAACCTCAAGTCCCAGATAATTCTCGGCCACATATACAAGCGAACGTCTTGTTATAGAAGGAAGAATACTGGGTGATTTCGGAACAACAATCTTATTGTCCTTGGTCACAAACAGGAAGTTGGCTCCTCCTGTCTCCTCAACCTTAGTCCTTGTCGCCGGGTCAAGATACATATTCTCATCAAAGCCTTCCTTGTGAGCCGTAACTATCGCATGAAGACTCATGGCATAGTTCAGTCCTGCTTTGATATGGCCCGTTCCGTGAGGCGCCGCACGGTCAAAATCAGAAATCTTGATTGTAAGCGGCTTAATTCCGCCTTTAAAGTAAGGTCCTACAGGTGTGGTGAATACCCTGAACTGGTACTCGTCTGCCGGCTTAACGCCGATTACAGGATTGCTTCCGAACATATAAGGACGGATATATAATGTAGCGCCTGTTCCATAAGGAGGTACGTATGCATCATTGGCCTTGACAGTAGCTGCTACCGCCTCAACAAATTTATCCTTCGGATACACAGGCATCTCAAGCCTCTGTGCAGACTGCTCAAGACGCTCGGCGTTAAGGTCGGGTCTGAATATCACAATCTGTCCCTTCTCGGTAGTGTAAGCCTTGAGTCCTTCAAAAATAGTCTGAGCATACTGTAAAACTCCGGCACACTCGCTGATGGTTATCGTGTCATCTTCAGTAAGCACACCTTCATCCCATGCCCCGTTCTTGTAGTTAGAAACAAATCTCTTATCCGTCTTCATATACCCGAAACCGAGATTTGCCCAATCGATGTTTTTCTTTTCCATGGGAATACTTCCTTTCTTATATCCGGCGGCAGATATTGCAGCACGCCGAAATTTTCTTTGTCTATTATCGTACTACAAATAGCATATGATTTCCAGTATATTTTTATTTTTTTGTTTAAGACGGCGTATTCGTCCCGTTTATGCAGACTTTATTTGGGGAAGCCCCGGCTATTTTTTCATCTTCGGATTTACGATGAGTGATGCAATGTATCCGAAAATAAGGGCCGCACTAATTCCTACGGCGCCGGCTTTAAAGCCTCCCATGAATATGCCCAGGAAGCCCTGCATATCCACAGCCTCCCTCACTCCCTTAAAGAGAACATTTCCAAAACCGAGAAGCGGTACCGTAGCGCCTGCTCCTGCCCATTCGGCAAAAGGCTCATACAGTCCGATTGCAGACAGCAGCGCGCCTGTGCATACCAAGAGCACCATTATCCTTCCCGGCATAAGCTTTGTTTTTTCCATTAAAAGCTGAACAAGTGCACATATTGCACCGCCTATAAGAAACGAAATAAGGTAATCCATAACCAACCTCCTGATAAATACTACAGATGTTCTATTACAACGGCATGAGCTATTCCCGGCACCGTTTTTCCTTCATTAAAGCTTATTGTAGAAAGAAGCGCGCCGGTAGGAATAAAAAGCACACGCTTAAAATCACCGTTATCAAGCTCTTTAAGTATATGCGCACAAAGCGTCACGGCACTGCAACCGCAGCCGCTTCCTCCCGCATGTGTGTCCTGTGAATCCGCATCATATATTTCCATTCCGCAGTCATGGTGTACCTTGGACACATCAAATCCTTTTTTTTCGAGAAGGTCAATCAATATCTGATGTCCCACACTGCCCAAATCACCTGTATATATGGCGTCATAGTCTTCCGGTCCGGTTTCAAAATCCATAAAATGATTATAGATTACATCACACGCCGCAGGCGCCATAGCCGCACCCATATTAAAGGAATCCTGTATTCCGTAATCAACAATTTTTCCCGTAGTTATCCCCGTCACACAATTTCCCGAAGAATCTCCGCCTGACAAAATAACTCCTCCGGCGCCTGTAACCGTCCATGTAGCGCATAACGGTCTCTGGTTTCCGTAATCAAGAGGAAAACGGAACTGTTTTTCGGCACTGGCAAAATGACTTGAAGTCATGGCAATAACATTGTCGGCATACCCCGCCGCAACAGTCATCGCCGCAAGGGATAACGACTCGCCCATAGTGGAGCATGCACCGTACAAACCGAAAAACGGAATCTCATATTCCGCAATGCCAAATGACGTGGCAATCAGCTGTCCCAGCAAATCTCCGGCAAAAATATATCTGATGTCCTTTTTTCCAAGCCCTGATTTTTCCAAAAGCAATTCCACAACAAGCCTTTGGAACTCGCTTTCCGACTCCTCCCATGTCTTTTTCCCCGCCATAGGATCTGTTATGATTTTGTCAAAAAGAGAACCTAACGGCCCTTCCCCTTCCTTCTGACCCACAACTGATGCCGCCGCAGATATTCTAGGTTTTATATCAAATTCTATACTGCTTTTCCCGATTTTACCCATAAAAAATCATCCTTTACATTATATTCCGAGTAGTTATGCTACTATTATGTAAAGGATGATTATGTTTTATTCATATCTTGCAGTATATTCGGTCACGTCCGGAATTGTCTCTCCGTCAACCTGCAGTGCACAAGGTCTGTCAAATTGTACTTTAATCTCATGTCCCTGATAAATTTCCACCATATCCTTATACCTGATATGTTCACCGGAAAAAATTTTCGGAAATCTTATCAGCGTCTTAAGCCTTCCCGTTCCGTACATAACCACGCTTGAAAGCATATGTTCCGGATTGCCGCGTTCCTGGTTCGGCGCCACCTTCATTCCTCCTCCGTAATATTTTCCAAGCATGGCAGGCGCAAGCCAGACATTTTTGTATTTTCTGGAAACACCGTCCACGGTAATGGTAGCGTTGCACGGTTTGAATTTCAGCAGACAGCCCTTAACCGCTATACCGGTATAATTGACCGGACCTTTGCCGACTGCATGAATCCTGTCTCCTTCTTCACAGCAGTATCCGTCTATTCCAAATCCGATTCCGTTGATAAATTTATAGTCTTTCCCTTTGACATTAACAACGGGAAGGTTTGCTATGTAATCATTCAGCCTGATTCTGTAAAGCTTACCGTCCGGGTCAACATCATGCTTAAAATCATTGCCGGTTCCGGCCGAATAAAAGTATATATCACCAAATATGGACAAATTTCTGGAATTATTGATAAATCTGTTGAGCGTTCCGTCACCTCCAACAATATATACCACATCCTCCGGTCTGATCTGTTCCAGAAGATCCGTATAATCGTCAAACTCAAGCAGATTATATTCCCTGACCGTCTGCCCGTCCAATGTACGCTTTATCATATCCAAATCCTTATATGCTTCCCCGTTATTGGCCTTTGGGTTGTAAAACAGATGATTCATACTGCTTCCCTCCTGTAATTAAATGTTCTTCCATCATCCCCCTGACAAGTTCCGATATTTCCTGAGTTTTCATTCCGGCGATTTTGCTGTACGGAATCACGTCGATAATTTCCATAATTACCTTCGTCCGCCTGAATGGAAAATTTTTATGAATTTTGTCTGTTCCGCTTATAACGGATACAACAATCGGACATTTTGCCCACAGCGCAATTTTAAAGCAGCCGTTTTTAAAATCCAGCAGTCTGTCGGAACAATTGCGTGTTCCCTCAGGATAAACCCCTATGCAGGACTGTCCGGAGCTTATCATTTCTGCCGCCTGTCTGATTACTCTGGCTCCGCTTCTTATATCCGCCCGGTCAATCGAAAGATACCGGCATCTTGTCATATATCTGTGTCCGAGAGGAATCTTAAAATTCTCCGGTTTTGAGATAAACGCCATGGGCTGGAGTTTCATTTCACCGCACTGCACTATCGTATCATAGCTTGAACGATGGTTTGAGACAAAAAGAAACCTTTCTTTTCCGGGTATTTTTTCCAGTCCCCTGACTCTGACTCTAACTCCCGAAAGATACGCCGCGTACTCCAGCATAAGTCCGAAAACCGTGGTGTAAAAGCGGCTTGTTTTTTTATACTCCTTACGGGTATTAATCGGGATTGAAATGATAAAACACAATATCCAGAAAACTACACAAAGTATGGCATAACAAATCAAAAATGCGGCTGCAAACACCAATATGGAGCTCAATACGCCCGGATGTCCATATTCATGTACAAAAGCCGCATAATAATATGAAAATGCTATGCTGATTACGGTTATAATAATATCTGTCATTGGTGCGCCTTTTTAACATCAAAGCTTTTATTGTATTTTATCATATATCTTAAAGTATTTCAACAGTAATTTCTGTAGGTTGAATACTCCCGGATTTCCTTCATTTTACGGTTTTCTCGGCATTGTACTTATTGAACATCATAACCGGCTTGTAAGACAATTTGGCGTTTCTGATACCCATAATTCCTATGTCATCTTCCCTGTTGACATATTTAAAGCCGTATATCGACCTGGCCGCAAACTGCTGATTGATTGCCTGATACAAGCCCGGAATATCCTCATAGGCTTTCTCAAAATGTGTAACAAACGTATCGCCCGATATGGCTTCACCCAATGTAAAGGCAGACACCTCACCGTCAATCCTGATAAGCCCGCCGATAAGATTAAGCCTGTCATAATTGTCAAAAACATTGTCTATAACATCAAGCTCTTCACGGTATCCGGATATGTCGCCGCCTTTTCTTAATGCCCATTCATTTTTCATTTTTCTGCATTCTTCAATATTGCCGGCAGTAATCTCTTCATACCGGAACTGATAAGTATTCATGAATTTGTTCAGATGATTTTTTTTGCCGTGATATTTGGAGCCTGACAGGTTAATCAAATCCTGAACCTCATATATATAGTCGCTGTAATCCCTGTCATACCAGAAACGAAGCTGTCCTGCCATATCATGCTCCATACGGAGCATCATCTCCTCTGAAAGATTATTTATAACCATTCCTGCTGAATTTTCCTCCGCATCCGCCTCAAGCTTCTCAAAAAATTCCTTAGGGTTATCCGGGAACTCCGTAATCGAATAAAATGCGGTGCCGTTTTCTATAAGCCTGTACACCAGCACTTCATCTATAACTGCATATTCAAGCTTTGACGTGTCGTTCCAGAAATAAATATTTACCATGGAGAATTCGCAGTTTCGTGTATTGGCAAGCTTTGTATATCTGTTAATAAGTTCAAAATCATCAAATGTTATTTTTTTGAATTCCATTTTTATCACATTTAAACCTTTCATTCATTATTGGATTGTGTATATTTATTATCCTCATTTTTTTCAAAACAATTTTCGTTTTATTAAAAAGGAATGTACCCCATAATGTTATCAGGCACTTTGCCGTTAAGCTTTGCTGCCATAACCGTCCCCTGTATATTCCCTGATACCACAACATTAATACAGGTCTCATTTTTCAGCGAATAATGTATAATATGCAAATTATCCTCAACATTCATAATCGCCGCTCCCGCAACGGCTCCGTCACATATTATTTTAACGGTTTTATGTCCTTCCGATATATGTTCATACATAACGAATTCTTTGACCTGCGGACCGAATTTAACCGTTTCATCCCTGACGGGATATTCCGTATTGTCTGTAATGCCATTATATTCCGCAAGTGATATTTCCTCCCACAAAAACGATTGTTCAAACTCGGTTCTGCGTATCGGCATCACGCTGTCAAAACCAAACTGCGAATAATAGGCGCACAAACCTTCTTCCGAAGGAATAAGAAAGATATATCCGGCTCCCAGTTTTTTTGCCTCCTCAATGCAGCGGACAATCAACTCTTTCATGATGCCCCGCCGCCTGTAATCCGGAAGCGTTGCAAGGGCGTACAAATACATTCCGCCGTCCATTGTCGGTATCATATATGACGCAGAAACCGTTTTCCCGTTTTCCCGCCAGACATAAACATAACTTTCATCATAGACGCATTGAAAAAACTTATCGATTAAATCCTGACTGTCACCGAAAACCTGCCGCCATATGCATTTCAGCTCTCCTATATCCGAATTGTCAGACCTGTAAACCATCGGTAGTTTTCATCTCCTTTATGGCCGATATTGTCAGCGGTATCGCCAGCACAAGAGACAATATGTCGGCTGCGGACTGTGACAGCTGTATTCCTGTCAATCCATAATATGCGCTCAGAAGAAAAAGCGACGGAATAAACATTATTCCCTGTCTTGCCATGGCAACCACGGTGGCGCGTACCGTTTTCCTTGTATTCTGCAAAAACATGTTGCTCATTACCACAAAGCCCGTAAGCGGGAGTGTAATGCACTGGAACCGGAGCGCCTTTACCGCTATTTCAATAAGCAGTAAATCATCCCGTCTGAATATCCTTACTATTTCGTCTGCAAAAAAATATCCTCCGACTCCTATGACAGTCATTGCCGCAGTTGCGGTTCTGACACAGAACCAGAAAGCTTTTTTTACTCTTTCATAAAGCAAGGCTCCGTAATTAAATCCGCAAACAGGCTGAAACCCTTGGCCAAACCCGATAATCGCCGAATTTGCTATCGTTGTGACGCGGCTCACTACGGAAAAAGCGGCTATGGCCGAGTCTCCGAAAGGCTTTGCGGCATTATTCAAGCATATTGCAGCCACGCTTGCAAGCCCCTGCCTTGCCAGCGAAGGAAGCCCTCCCGCAGCTATCTCCACGAAGTTTTTTACGGATGGAGTATAGTTCCTCCATTTTATTTTGATGCCGTCCTTTCTTCCGCTTAAGTAGAACAGCAGCACAAAGCCCACCATCTGAGAAATTGCCGTTGCAAGCCCTGCTCCTGCCGTGCCGTAATTAAATCCGAATATTATTACAGGGTCAAGGACTACATTAAGCACCGCTCCGGAGGATATTCCGATTACCGCCATTGCCGCATTTCCCTGCATTCTCATTATGTTGTTAATCACAAAAGAGCCCATAATAAACGGCGTTGCAATCAGAATATATCTGAAATACCCCACAGCCTCGGGGATTATCGTATCCGTGGCGCCCAAAATATGCAATAACGGTTTCATGAATATAATTCCCATAACCGCTATAACAATTCCCATGAATATAACCGTAAAAAAACCTGTGGCAGCCATTTTCTGAGCGTTTTCCCTGTCTTTTCTTCCCAATGCCCTGGATATGTAATTTCCGCAGCCGTGGCCGAAAAAGAATGAGACTGCCTGAATAAGTGCCATATATGAAAAAACTATTCCGATTGCTCCGGTAGCCTGAGTACTTATTCTTCCCACAAAAAATGTATCCGCCAGGTTATAGAATGCAGTTATCAGCATACTGCCTATGGATGGCAGCGCCATCTCGCAGACAAGCTTTCTCACAGGCTCCGTAGTCATACGTATGTATTTTTCATCCTGACTTGATGTACTCATATCTTCACCGTTCCTTGTAATCAACATTTTATTTATCACTATAAAATATCACATTTGCATGTCCGATGTCAAAATATATATTTTCCGACATATCAAGCCAGGATTTTGGTAATCCTACCACCAGCCGAAACATTTTCCTATCCAGTATACAAGCCCCAAAGCCCAGCTTGAGAATATTCCGTACAGTATTACGGGACCGGCAATTGTAAAAATCTTGGCTCCTACGCCAAATACCTGTCCTTCCTTCTTGAATTCAATCGCAGCCGACGCCACCGAATTGGCAAAACCGGTTATCGGAACCAGAAGGCCCGCCCCCGCAAATTTGGTTATAATCGGATACAGCCCGGTCGCCGTAAGTATTACCGACAACAGTACAAGTATCAGGGAACACCAGTTTGATGCGCTGAGCTTATCCAAATGGAAATAGAAAATGCCAAGATTGTATATTATCTGTCCGACGACACAGACTATTCCTCCTGCAATAAACGCTTTAAGCATCTGCAGAAAAAGATTATGGGTCGGCGTTACGCTTTCCACATACTGATTATATTGTTTTTTACTTTTCTCGTCCATATAAATATCCCTTTCAGCAAATAATAATATTGCTATTATTATCCGTCAAAAGGGATTGTTTATTCAGATTATAAATTAAATTCTAATTTGATGTGTTCCGCACAGGTCAGGATAAACTCAGTGTTGGTAGGTCTTTTTGCCTGTCCGGAAAATATGTCTTCATTCTTCTCGCTGCGTCTTTGCCATGTAGCTTCTATGACATACCTTATATTGCGCTCCACATTACCGGGAGACGTGTCATGTATCTGAGCCACCTCAGGATATATGGTTTTGGTTATTGAAATATCATCGTCCTGACTTTTTACGGTAATCTCTATGGCATCACGCAGATATTTGTATCCGACCATCTTAATGGGGACACCGATATTTCTTAAAAGCTCCGTGATTGCCCTCTCAACGCTCCTTACGTCATCGGAAGCTTTTTCCTTTAATACGGTCGTGCCCGCATTTGCCGCAGCATCGCCTGCCATTATGTATTTAATGCGCCTTATCAGCGCTTCGCCGTCAAAGGGCTTCATCATAAAATACGACGCACCGCTGTTAAGCGCCTCGCTTATGATGTCTTCCCTGCCGGCAGCCGATAAAATTATATATTCCGGACTGTAGCCCTTCAAATCGGGACTGTTTTTTATCCTGTCCATAACGCCCATTCCGTCAAGCTTAGGCATGACCAAATCAAGCAGGACTATATCCGGGCGTTCCTTTTTTATAAGCTCCACGGCGCTTTCTCCGTCGGCCGCCTCACCTGCCACACAAAAAGATTTATCCTCAGATAACGTATCTGAAATCATCTGTCTGACAATATCGTTATCGTCAGCCAGAACTATTTTTACTGTATCCTTCAAGCCCATGGCTCCTTTCATCCTTACGCTTTGTTGACGCCCGGCAGCTTTACCTCACGGCTGAAGATATCTTTGTATTATGCCGATTATGGTACGGTAATTGCCCTCCGCATCGGATACAAGCTTGTCAACGCCTTTCATATCTCCGACGCGCAGCTTTTCACAAGCGTCATATATGTTATGAAATATTTTTCTGAAACCAAGGTTGCCCGCAACCCCCTTAAGCGAATGGCAGCATTCAAACGCTTCGCTGCAATCGCCTCTTTTTATGGCTTCGATAAGTCTGTCATAATTATCGTCACCGTAAAAAAGTTTCAAATACTTTATGTACCTTTCCTCTTTGCCGGAAAATCTGGATATGGCATCATCCACATCTACATCCGCAGCTTTAAGTTCCTCTTTCCAACCTTCCATATATTCACCCTGCATATAATAATACTGTTCTCTTATTATACACCAGATATTCGGCCTCAAACAATCTTATTCGTATCGCTAATCTACGACAAATATTTTTTAAGAACCGAATACAATGTATCTGAACACATGGGTTTTGATATATGGTCATCCATCCCGCTTTTTCTGGTCAGTTCAATGTCCTGCTTAAAAGAATTAGCCGTCATTGCAATAATCGGCAGCTTACAGGCATAATCCCCTCCCAGCGAGCGTATACGGCTTGCCGCTTCGCAGCCGTTCATGACAGGCATCCTTACATCCATCAGAACAGCATCAAAATATTCTCCGGAAGCTATCCTGTCATACGCCTCCTTTCCGTCTGCTGCAATTTCGCATATGGCATGGACATCGGTCAGATAATCAACTGCTATATCGGCATTGATTACATTGTCGTCAACCACCAGTATCTTCTTTCCGGTAAAATCATATTTGTCACTGTCTTTACGGTGTTGGTCTTGAATGCTTACGTCCGTATTAAGCCTTAGCTTCTCCAGGTCGGAAAGAAAAACCGGCTCGTGAATATACGCTTTCATACCTGCACCGTACGCTTCTTTTTCAAAGACGGCGGCATCATATGTTCCGGTAACTATTATAGGTCTGCCGGAATTTGACGCGGCGGTCCTTTTTATGCTTCCTATAATATCATCGGTTACATTGTCATATCTGATTATATCAAAATCACCGGCAAGCTTTTCGAAGGTCTCGGAATTTTTCCTGTCTGTATATTTAAAGGGAAGAGTAATTTCAAAAGCGGTTCCCACTCCCTCCTCGCTGTCAATATCTATTTTACCTCCCAGCATACCGACGTATTTTCCGGTAATTGACATGCCAAGCCCCGTTCCTTCAGTATGGGAAACAGGATGCTCACGTTCAAAGGGCTGATATATTTTATCCACAAACTCCCGGCTCATCCCGCATCCGTTATCTTCCACCCTGAAAACATAACAGGCCGTTTTGTCGGATAAATCCTCCTTCTGCTCTATGGTAAATTTTACCGTTCCTCCTGGAGCAGTGTATTTTACGGCATTGCTTATTACATTTGTCAGAATACGGTCGAGCTTTACTCTGTCACCGAAAAGCTCTTCATTCTGTATATTATATGCCCTTGCGGTAAAATTAAGGCCTCCGGCGCAGACCTGCTGCTGCATCATGCCGATAATTCCGTGAATGAGCAACGGCAAGGAAAAATTTTCTTCATTGACCGTAAGCTTTCCGCTTTCTATATATGACATGTCAAGCACATCATTTATAAGATTTAGAAGGTATTTGGCTGCGGTATCTATTCTGGTGAGGCATGATTTTACCCTGTCATGCTCCTCCATATGATTAAGCGCTATGTCCGTCATCCCGATTACCGCATTCATCGGCGTTCTAAGGTCATGTGATATATTGGAAAGAAATTCCGATTTGGCTTTGCTTGCTTTTTCGGCTTCCATAAGAGCTGTTTTAAGTTCTTTTTTATGCTTCAGCTCCGCCGCTCTCTCATCATGTATGTCTTTAAGCGCCAGAACCGTCTCGTTTACTTTACCGCCCTTAAAACGAATTGCATGCACATCCATGCTTACCCATCTGCATCCGCCTTCCGTCAACATAAGAAATTCGCAATGCAGTGTCTGTCCTTCGCCTGCAAACGCCCTTTTGAGATTGTTTAAATCAGTAAACCTCCGTACTCTGTCTCTGTCATCGGCGCTTACATACTCACTGATATATTTTTCCATCACGGAAGTATAATTGTCATTCCGGGCGCACAGACCGTTCACTGCTCCCTCCTCTCTTGCGGCGGAAATTATCCCGGTCTCCAGATTACAGTAATATATTCCGAAATACGCATCGCCAAGGGCAAAAAGAGCATTTCTCAGCATAACCGTCTGATCGTCAAGGAGATTGATTCTGGCCTTATTTGCCGCTCTTTCATCAATGTTGCGCACAAGAAGGAGCTTTCTCCCGCCCTCAGGGAGCATAACGTACGTTGAGAACCCGCTCAGGAAATGTACCATACCCCGGCTATCCTCCGCCCTGTATTCCCTCTCAACAAAATTTTTGCTGCCGGGAACGGCCTCCCCCAGCAGTGACTCGAAAATATGATAATCCTCTTCATATATGAGTTTTTTCATAGTGGTTATAAAATCACTGTACTTCCCCGGACCCGGAGCGATTATTTTGCAGTCCTGACTGTACATGCAGTTGCAGTAATCCGAAGCTTCATCTATAATCAGAACAAGTATGTACATTTTGGAAACGGCTGTCATATCGATTATGGATTCCGTCTCCTGCTTTATCTGCTCCTCGCACTCTTGAATCGCATATATTACATAAGGCTGTTCCTCTGAATAATTTTTATCGGGAGTGACAACCAGCTTCAGCCAACGGCCGCTTTTTTCTTTATAATACGCCTCCATAGGCTCCATGCTGTTTTTGAGGCGGCGTCTTACATTCTCGATACTTGGCTCCTCTGCATTGTCTTTCAGATATAATATATCTACTCCGTTTTTGATATAATTTTTTTCAAGCTCGAAAAATGACGTAAAATTATCCACAAAACGGCTTCTGTCAAAATTCATCAGTATTATTTCATAGGCACCTGTGACAAGATTTACTCTGTAAATAACCTGATATGACTCCGCAAGCGCAGTGATGATGTCATTGTTTCTGGTAATCCGCTGCTCTTCTTCAAGTTCATGCTCGTACTTCACTATGCCTAACAGAAAGGTCCTTTCTCCTGCGTCAGGACTTTTAAGCTCCACCGCACGGGCAGACATATACCTGTCATCAACAGTTTTATAGGAAATTTCAGCTGTTCTGTTATAATCCAGGGTGGCCGCAAGATTCTCAAGAGACGTATATCTTTTGACTCTGGCTCTGTCAGCCTCACACACAAAGTTATCGCAGTAATAGTCTTTACCGCTTTCATATCCGCCGGTTTCCCGGACGATTTCATTATATCTGTCCGGCATATACATCACATCAAGCGTGTCCGTTTCCCCGCCAATCATAAAAAGCGCATAATACCTGCCGCACAAAGCTTCTATCATAGAATTTTTCAGCGCAGCGTCCATGTTCCGGATACTGCGCCTGTTAATGCTTTCCGTCTTTGAAGACCGTATTTTCCCGGTTTCGTCCATATCCTTCTCCTTTGTAAACTGTCTGCATCGTAGGATACCTCGCCAAGCGCTCATGTATATATTTACATTATAACATGCCTAGATGTGGGTCGGCAATGATAAATACGGGCTTTGGAGCCGCATAATCTGTCCTCATCCTCCCGATACCGCACTGTTGAGAAAGTAAAAGAGACTTCCAAGGCTTTTTCCGACGGCAAGCGCTATAACTATTATACATATTCCTTCCGTTAGTCTCGCTCTCCTGACAAAAATAGGAATGCCCTTTACTGCCTCCGCAAGCGACATGAGAAAACATCCGATAAACATCCCTGAAAAAAGCCCGACGAGCACTATAAAGCCTCCCCATACGCTTATATCCGGCATAAATACAAAAAGCACATTTCCAAGAATTGCCC
>CALWMX010000164.1 GCA_944382105.1 uncultured Butyrivibrio sp. | reverse complement strand
GAGTGCGAATATATACCTGGGCGCTTGGCGACGTATTTCACGAGCCGAGAGGGAACGGGATAATATGAGCAAGGAGAAAAGCGAAGCACGAATTTAGTGCGAATATATACCAGAGCGCTTGGCGAGGTATTACACGAGCCTGGCGGGAACGGTATAATATGAGCAAGGTGTAAAGCGAAACACGAATTTAGTGCGAATATATACCAGAGCGCTTGGCGAGGTTTTTATGTCCGAATATATTATAGTAAAAAATGGCGGAGAAGGCCTGTATGAAGAAAAAAAATCGCGTTTTATATCCACTGTGTTTGGCATAGAGGATGAAGCACAGGCGGCGGCCTATATAGAAACCGTCCGAAGAAAATACTGGGATGCCCGCCATAACTGCTATGCGTTTGTGTTGGGCGACAATAATGAAACCGCTCGATTCAGCGATGACGGAGAGCCGTCGGGAACCGCAGGAAAGCCTGTTCTTGAGGTTATTGCAAGATTGGGAATCCGCAACTGCCTCATAACTGTAACCAGATATTTCGGAGGAACACTTCTCGGGACGGGAGGGCTGATGCGCGCATACACCAATTCTGCCCTGGACGGTATCGCTAATTCCGGACTTGCGGTGCTTCAGCCCGGTATCAGTTATATAGTAAAGACCGATTATACGGGAGAAGGCAGAATAAGATATCTTGCAGCCTCGCTTGGAGCCGAAATAAAAGATGCGATTTATACGGATAAAGTTGAAATGAAGCTTCATGTGACGGCAGACAAATCAAAGGAGCTTAAGGATAAAATCACTGAAATTACAGGCGGCAGGGCGCTTATTGTAAAAGACTGCGACCTGCCGGTTGAAATACCCTATAAAATACAATGATTATTTTTTATTTTCCTTAAAATCGCCGGATATGCTGCTACTATCCACAGGACAACAACGGCATATCTTACGATACTGACTATTATCGTATCGCCGAAAAGCATTTTGATGCCCTGCTTGAGAAGAAGTGCTATGCCGATACCTATTATGAATTTCAGTATCTGTCCCCCGATGGTTTTAAACGATTTGGGGTCGAATTTTATCCATCTGGTTTCCGCAAACCATCCGATTCCAAAGCCGATACCGGCGCCCGCAGCCTTGAAACAGTCCATTGCCAGTTCTTCCTCGGCTTTGCCGGAAGCAACCACATACCAGCTGAAAATAATAAGCGCAACTGATATTAATTCTGTAAATATAAATATGACGGTTTCCGTTTTCCTGCCCCGGCGCACGTGGTCAAAAACATAATTTATGATAACGGATATCACTATTGTTATTCCGAATGCCGTTAAAACGTCCTGAGGGGTGTGGCAGCCCAAATACATTCTTGAAAACATCACCAATGCTATAAGCACAAAGCCTGCAATATATCCCCATACTTTTTTAAAATGAAAAGCCAGTGTTGAATAAAGTCCTGTAGAACTCTGCGTATGACCGCTGGGGAAGGAATAGCCCGTGGCACCGCTTTTAGCCGATTCAACGCAGGTCAGCCGTGCATCGCGAACCCACGGACGCTCAATCCGGCAGGCGATTTTAAGCCCCTGGACAAGAAGCCCGGATACAAAATAAGTAAAGCACAGCTTGTAAGCAAGGGTCTTGTTAAAGCACCAGTAGACAGCGCATAATATTCCTATTACGACAATCTCGTCTCCCAGATAAGTGACAAATGTCATTACCGCATCCAGTACCGGATTGCGCAGATCCTGAAGAGTATAAAGAAAATCCATAGTCAACACCTTTCAGAATATTTTTTATTACAGGAAAACAGTATATACCAAATGATATTTTAAGTCTATATTTTTTTTCTGATACATGGTATAATGTTCACGTAAGTAATGAGCAGTGCGAAAAAGGTCGGTAAGAATACGCATTGTGCTTGCACATAAGCGATATCTTAACTGACCTTTTTCATAGGGCGAAGCCCGTGAGCGAACCGTAGCGGAGCGGAGGTGAGCTGACGCACTGCGTGTGAACTTAGTACGAATATTATTGGGAGGGTTACATGGAAATTACATTTATAGGCGCGGACCATGAGGTTACGGGAAGCTGTCATGTTATCAGCGCATGCGGCAAACATATGCTTATAGACTGCGGAATGGAGCAGGGGAATGACGAATATGAAAATCAGGAGCTTTCTGTCAGTATATCTGAAATAGATTACGTCCTGTTGACACATGCCCATATTGACCATTCGGGACTTCTTCCGCTTATATATGCCAGAGGCTTCAGAGGCAAGGTATTTGCCACATCGGCCACGGTGGATTTGTGCAGGATAATGCTTAAGGATTCCGCTCATATACAGGAATCCGAGGCTGAATGGAAAAACAGGAAGGCAAAGCGTGCAGGCAGGGAAGAACAGATGCCTCTGTATACCATCAATGATGCTGAGGGTGTTCTTGGGCTTTTCATACCATGTAATTATAAGGAGAAAATAAATATTGCCGAGGGCATAGATGTGAGGTTTTCTGACGCCGGACATCTGTTAGGCTCAGCAAGCATTGAGGTGTGGATTACAGAAGGACCTTATAACAGAAAAATAGTTTTCTCGGGAGATATTGGCAATACCAACCGGCCTATAATCAAAGACCCTGAATACATTACCGAGGCGGATTATGTGGTGATGGAATCAACATACGGCGACAGATATCACAGCGCAGACGTGGACTATGTAAAAGAGCTTGCAGAAATTACGCAGCGCACATTTGACCGAGGCGGCAATGTTGTCATCCCATCCTTTGCGGTGGGAAGAACTCAGGAAATGCTGTATTATTTCAGACGTATCAAAGAAGAGAGCCTTATTACGGGTCATGACGGATTCCAGGTCTACGTGGACAGTCCGCTGGCAGTGGAGGCTACTCAGATTTTCAGCAAAAATAAAGAATGCTGTTTTGATAAGGATGCGATGGAGCTTGTGGAAAAGGGAATCAATCCTCTTAAATTTCAAGGGCTTATGCTGTCGGTTACAAGCGACGAATCCAAGGCCATCAATTTTGACAGCAGGCCAAAGGTGATTATTTCCGCATCCGGCATGTGCGAGGCGGGTAGAATAAGGCATCATCTCAAGCATAATCTGTGGCGTGAGGACAGCACGGTTATTTTTGTAGGATACCAAGCCTATGGAACGCTGGGGCGGATGCTTTTGGAGGGCGCTTCGGAGGTAAAGCTTTTCGGAGAAACAATTAATGTCAAGGCGGAGATTGTCAGGCTTGAAGGCATCAGCGGCCATGCTGATAAGGAGGGACTTCTTAAATGGATTAAAGCATATGACAAAAAGCCTTCTAAGGTTTTTGTGGTTCACGGGGAAAGCGATGTCTGTGACAGCTTTACCAAATGCCTCAATGAGGAACACGGTTTTGACGCGGTGGCGCCATACAGCGGCGGAATCTATAATCTTATTGACGGTTCATGTATAAAAGAGGGCGTAAATGTCCGCAAGACCAAAGCGGCCGCAAGAAAAGTTTCCGATGTATTTGAACGTCTGATGGCGGCAGGAAGAAGGCTTTTGACTGTTATCAGGCACAACGAAGGCGGAGCTAACAAGGATTTGGCAAAATTTGCCGACCAGATTAATTCTCTTTGCGATAAATGGGACCGGTAGTTGCAAAATATCGCCGCCGATGATAGAATATCATCAATACTTTTCGGGAGGTCAGAATGCCAAAGTTTTATAATGAGAAAGAGCTTAAGCGCATACAGTCCATGGAAATGGGGATTCTTAAGGATTTTATGAAGATATGCGACGAGAACGGGCTTAAGTATTTTGCCGTTGCGGGAACCGGAATAGGGGCAATACGGCACGGCGGATTCATACCTTGGGACGATGATATAGATGTGGCGCTTCCGCGCAGTGACTATGAAAAATTTATTGAGCTTGTAAAGCAGCAGATGAGCGATAAATATTATGTCCTTAACGCGGAGGAGGACCATAATTTTCCGCTGATGACTACAAGGCTTTGTATAAAAGGCACGAAGTTCGTGGAAAAGCCCCTCAAAAACATAAAGTGCGATTTGGGAATATTTCTGGATATATATGCTTATGACAATTATCCGGATAATAACTTCCTGTTTTTTATACAGAGATGGAGCGCGTGGTTTTTCAGTAAGCTGTTGATTTTAAGAAGCATACCTGAGCCGGTTATTTTTCAGACAGGACTGCTGGGCGCGGTCATAAAGCTTATATGCAGGATGGTGCATAACGGGATGGATTTTCTGCGTATTGATAAGAGGGTTCTGTACAGAAAATGCAAGTCAATATGTACCAGATACAATAATACCGAGACAAAGAGATTTGGTTATCCGTGCGACACAAATCCAAACACGAATGTTTTGTATAAGAGCCGCACGTTTCCGTGCCGCAAGTGGAAATTTGAGGATGTTGAACTGAACTTTCCGAGGGATATGAAGGGAATGCTTCGTAATTTTTACGGTGATACCTATATGGAGCTTCCTCCGGTGGAAAAACGCAAGACGCATTTCCCGTATATACTTGATTTCGGAGACGGCGAGAGAATAATCAGCGATTAGGATAATTTTTAAGAGGTGGGCAATGAAAAAGTTATTATTTGTGTATAATCCCTATTCGGGGAAAGGGCTTATAAAAAATAAGCTTATGGACATAATCGATATTTTTACCAAAAGCGGCTATATGGTTACGGCGTATCCTACGCAGTGCGCTAAGGACGGTTACGATAAAGTATCCGAAGCCGACGGAATGTACGATATGATTGTCTGCAGCGGAGGCGACGGAACGCTTAATGAAGTGATTTCCGCAATGATGACGCACAAGGCCGACAGACCTGCTCTCGGATATATTCCGGCCGGCTCGACCAACGATTTTGCAACAACATTAGGCATTCCGAAAAACATGATTAAGGCGGCCGGCAAGATTGCAGCCGGACATATTTTTTCATATGACGTGGGAATAATGAACGGAAGGTATTTCAATTATGTTGCAGCGTTCGGGCTGTTTTCCGATGTATCTTACAAGACACCGCAAAATGTAAAGAACGTACTGGGACATCAGGCATATATATTGGAAAGTCTGAAAAGCCTTTCCAATATTAAGTCTTTCTATCTTACTATACAAAGCAATGATATCGAGATAAAAGGCAGCTACATATACGGGATGATTTCCAATTCAAGTTCTGTTGGCGGAATGAAGGGCATAAGCGGCACCAATGTCGAGCTGGACGACGGTCTTTTTGAGGTGACGCTTGTAAGAGAACCTTTATCGCCTTTGGAGCTTCAGCAGATAGTGGCAGGAATTTTATCGAAGACGCAGAAAAGTCCTATGGTGGAACGCTTTAAAACCAACCATATCGTTATCGAAAGCGATAAGGAGGTGGAATGGACGCTTGACGGTGAAAACGGAGACTCCCATGAGAGGGTGGAAATATCGGTAGTGGAGAAGGCAATAGATATCGTAATCTGAAAGAGTTTATGACTGCGGCGGGTTCCGCAGTCAAATTCTAGCCGATGCCGATTTCTCTTTCCGATATTCCGAAGTTAAGACCCTTGTAAGTCCATATGGCCCTGCCTATACGGAATTTTGAGAATACGCTTTGTAAGTCGGCAATGTATTTCATTGCCGATTTTTTGTCGGCTTTGTCTATAACGCCGTATTCCCCGCAGTATAAAGGTATATTCCGTTCCGATGAGACTGTCAGAGCATCGCCGAAAAGAGCTTCAAGCATTTGAATGCCGCAGTCCCGGCTGTCCATGCATTGAAAAATACCCGTGCACTGACCGTTCAGCTTTTCAATGGCGGTATTTTGATATTGTTCGGCAGTGAGAGGATACTCTATGCGAAAATCATCGGGCATGAAGCTTTCCCAGCATGCTCCCTGATGAGTAAAAATATACGGCTCATAAAAATGGAAAGAATATGCAATTTTATGGCAGCCGAAATCAGCGATATCTTTTACCGTGAAGATGCTGTTGTATCTTGTGCCGCCCACAATAATCCAATTATCGGGCGCATTTTTTCTGATGACGGATATGGCATCGGCGGCGAGAGCGTTCCACGTCTCGCATACGCTTTCATCCACAATTTCGTTGAGTATATCAAATGCCATGAAATCATACATGCCGTAGCGTTTTGAAAGTTTGTCCCACAATCCGAGAAAACGCTGTCTGCACATCGGACTGTGCCAGAAATCCGTGCATTTTTCCGCTTCGTTGAAAGAATATCCGTATGCTCTGTGAAGGTCAAGCACAATGTTCAGGCCGTGGCGCATACACCAGCCGACGCAGCTGTCGATATACGCATATCCGGAGGCTTTCTCCGTGCCGTCCTCATTTTCCACAAGCATATAGTCGATGGGCAGCCTTATATGATCCGCTCCCATTGATTTTATCGCCTTGATGTCATCTTCTTTGATAAAA
>CALWMX010000163.1 GCA_944382105.1 uncultured Butyrivibrio sp. | reverse complement strand
TACTTTTACTGCCATGATTATTCCTCCTAAGAATTTAAAAAATATTTGACTGCTCTGCAGTCATGACAATGAATCCCTACAATGTCAAGATTGTTAAGGATTCATCAACTAGAATAATTGTACTAAAGTAAGAACAAAAATTCAAGTCCTAAATGTAATTTTTGTTATTCACTTGTGATAATGTCACCTTAGGATTCACTTGAGATTTTGTCTCTTTTTGGTATCCTATTAAAGTTATGAAAGAAGGTAAAATTACATTGTCACAAAAACAACTGAAAACTCTTACTGTCATCAACCGTTTTATTGACAAATCCATTTCCAGACAACAGGCTGCTGAGCTTCTAGGTCTTTCTCCACGGCAGATCTCACGTTTAAGGAAAGGAGTCCTTACTTCTGGCGCAGAATCCCTCATACACAAAAATACCGGCAGAAAGCCTGCTCACGCTGTTCCAGATGAATTGAAGGAAGCCGTCCTTCAGATTTATTCCCGCCCGGAATTTTCTGGGGTCAACTTCCTCCATTTCAAAGATATACTCGTAGCAGATTTCGGAATCACCCTTTCCTATTCTGCCCTTTCCAGTATACTAAAAAATGCAGGTTTTGAAAGCCCCAAAAAGAAAAAAATCCGTCACCGTACCCATCGACGGAAAAGAAAGCCTCATCCCGGACAACTGATACAGATTGACGCTACGCCTTACGAATGGTTTGGCGGTAATACCAAGTATGCTCTGCATGGAGCCATTGATGATGCCACCGGCAACGTGGTCGGCCTGTTCCTTACCCACAACGAATGCCTTTACGGTTACCTGGAAACCATGCGTCAGTGCTGCATGGACTTTGGCATCCCGCAAACGGTTTATTCCGACAATCACACAATCTTCCGCTCCCCCAAAACCGGGAAACTTACTGTAGATGAGCTGGTCGCAGGTAAGACCGTTCATCTGACCCAATTCGGACGTTCTATGCATGAACTGGGAGTTGCTCTCATCTTTGCAAAAACACCTCAGGCAAAAGGGCGTATTGAACGCTTATGGGCAACTCTTCAGAGCAGGCTTCCTGTTGAATTCGCAAGGCGGGGGATCAGGACCCTGACGGAAGCAAACCGTTTCCTGGAAATGGAGTATCGGGAACTCTTCAACCAAAAATTCTCTGTCACACCGGAAGCGGAGTCCATTTTTATCCCCCCAGCAAAAGGAATCGATCTGGATTCCATTCTCTGTGTAAAACACACGAGAAAAACAGATG
Organism: uncultured Butyrivibrio sp.; assembly: GCA_944382105.1. Lineage (GTDB taxonomy): Bacteria > Bacillota > Clostridia > Lachnospirales > Lachnospiraceae > Eshraghiella. The sequence goes on along the minus strand of CALWMX010000163.1, from coordinate 7,106 downwards.
CAGCCGGAACTTTTTCTTTTAAAAACCGCTGTTTTCAGATTTTAGACGAAGGGTTCCCCATTATCAATGCCCGCCGTGAGATCACCGTATTGATAAATCCCCGTTTCGGTATCCGCATAGAGTACGGAGGCCGGATTTACAACACGATCCGGTACCTGAAACCGCAAAACAAAAATGCCAGCTTAAAGGTACCTAAAAAGGTACGGACAACTGTAGAACCACATTTGCAGTTACGGCACAGCAGCGAAGAATGGAAAGCCATTTGGTGGCTGGAAGATTATAACCTGTCACTTAAATTTTTGTACGAATTGTTTTTTGAGAAACAACAGTCTGCTTCGTAAAAGGGCATTTGCCCTTTTACAAAAGTGACATTATCTCAAGTGAAACTTAATATTAAAAAGTGACATTTTCAAAAGTTATTGACAGTAAGACATAAGTCCCTGTTTCCCTAATTTAGTACAAAAAAGCATTAAATACGCGTAAAGTAAAAAGGACAGCTTCCGATGGCTGTCCTTTTTGGAGAAGGTATTTCGTTTCTTATGGGGTGTAGTAAAACTATATATAATGTATTGGGGGGTTACAATGCAAGTATAGCAACATGCGTCAAATAAGTGTGCACAAACTTGCACAAATAATTTATTTTTTTTTGTGCATTTTGTATATTACTGCATTTGCCCGTTCAAATCGTCCGCTGAAGAATTATTTTTTCCGTCAAACAGCTCTTCAAATTCTTCCCTTGTGACCTTTTCCTTCTTCAGAAGCAGCTCTGCGCAGGAATCAAGCACCTGTCTGTGTTCATTGATAATTGTCTTTGCCTTGGCATAACAATCGTCAATTATGCTCTTAACCTCGGTGTCTATAACGGTAGCTACGTTTTCGCCGTATGTGCGCGTATGAGCAAGATCCCGTCCTATAAATACCTCGTCCTCGTCGCTTCCGTAATTGACAAGGCCCACCTTGTCCGAAAAACCGTATTTTGTAACCATGGCTCTCGCAAGCGCGGTAGCCTGCTTGATATCCTGAGACGCTCCCGTGGTTACATCATCAAATATAAGCTCCTCTGCCACTCGTCCGCCCAGACCGACGACAATTTCCTGAAGCATTTTACCCTTGGTGTTAAACATTTCATCTTTTTCCGGAAGCGGCATGGTATATCCTGCCGCTCCTGTTCCGGTAGGAATGATTGAAATTGTGTGTACCGGCCCCACATCAGGAAGCACATGGAACAATATCGCGTGTCCGGCTTCATGATATGCGGTGATTTTCCTCTCCTTGTCGGATATAACCTTGCTTCTTTTCTCCGCTCCGATTCCGACTTTGACAAAAGCTTTGTCGATGTCCGCCTGAGTGATATAAGGAGCATTCCTTTTGGCTGCCAGAATAGCCGCCTCATTCATAAGGTTTTCAAGATCCGCGCCCGTAAAGCCGGCGGTTGTCTGGGCTATCGTCTGCAGATTAACGTCATCTCCGATCGGCTTGCCCTTGACATGGACATTGAGAATCTCCTCCCTGCCCTTGACATCCGGCCTGCCCACAACAACCTTGCGGTCAAATCTTCCCGGACGCAGAATTGCCGGATCCAGTATATCAACACGGTTGGTCGCCGCCATAACTATTATTCCTGCATTGACGCCGAAGCCGTCCATCTCCACAAGCATCTGGTTAAGGGTCTGTTCCCTTTCGTCGTGTCCGCCGCCCATGCCGGTACCGCGTCGTCTTGCAACCGCGTCGATTTCATCTATAAATACAATACAAGGGGCGTTTTTCTTGGCTTCCTCAAACAAGTCCCTGACTCTGGACGCGCCCACACCCACAAACATCTCAACAAAATCAGATCCTGAAATGCTGAAAAACGGTACTCCCGCTTCTCCCGCAACCGCCTTGGCAAGAAGGGTTTTACCCGTTCCCGGAGGGCCTACAAGAATTACTCCCTTCGGTATTCTTGCGCCTAAATCCATATATTTCTTAGGATTTTTGAGAAAATCCACTATTTCCTCAAGCTCTTCTTTTTCCTCACAAAGACCTGCCACCTGTTTGAAGGTCACTCTCCTGGCACTTGGGTCCATCATCTTGGCGCGGCTCTTTCCGAAATTCATCATCTTGGTATTGCCGCCTCCGCCCGCAGCCTGCCTGTTCATAAACACAAAAAGGAATATTATGACTACAGCAACAATGATAAAAGGAAGAATGGTGGTCAAAAATACGCTGTCACGCTCCACATCGCCCTGCTCGTAAGTGACGGCTGCTTCCTGCGTCCCTTTATTATACTCAATAATGGCATTCTCGACCGCCTCCACATCATTGACATATGCGCTTTTCGAGTCGCTGCCGTCGGCAAACCGAACCGTTATTTTACCTGTCGGTATCTCCTGATTCTGTGTTATTGTAACCTGGCTTATCCTGCCGTCGCTTAAGTCATTCAAAAAACCTTCATAAGTGTATGCTTCAACATTCCTGATATTCTGTCTGATAGCAAATACAACAACAAATATTATGGCGATGAGAATAATGTAAAAAATGAACCCTCCGCCTTTTTGTTTCCTGGTTTCCAATTTCCAAGTCCTCCCTAGTCAAATTTAACCACACCAATGTATGGAAGGTTTCTGTATTTCTGGTTGTAATCAAGACCGTAGCCGACAACAAACTCATCGGGAATTCTGAAACCCACATAATCCACATTGACATCATCGACCACTCTTCTGTCCGGTTTGTCCAGAAGCGTACATAGCCTTATGCTTGCCGGATTGCGCTTTCTGAATATATCAAGAAGATGACTGAGCGTCCTTCCCGAATCTATTATATCCTCCACGATAATTACGTCCTTGCCTTCCAACGGCTCGTCCAAATCCTTCACTATCCTTACAACCCCGCTGGAAGATGTTCCGCTTCCGTAACTGGATACAGACATGAAATCAAGCGACACATTTACGGTGATTCTCTTGGCAAGCTCGCACATAAACGGCGCTCCGCCTTTCAGTACGCAAATCATATGAATATCCCTGCCCTGATAATCGCTGCTTATCTGCGCCCCGATTTCCGCAATTCTTCTGTCTACCTCCTGTTCTGAAAACAAGACCTCAATTCTCTCCATACCTGGTTCCTCCGTATTTCACCGTAAGTACATTAACCGTATTTTCGGTAATTTTATAACCGGCGCTTATTCTGCCCCCGACAATCCACATGATATGCTTTCCGTCGGCAAGCAGAGGAATCCGTTCCCTCCGTCTTGCGGGGATTCCCTCGTCAACAAAATACTGCTTAAGGCTCTTGTGATGCCCTTTGTCATCTATCTCTAAATAATCGCCGCTTTCTCTTGTTCTGAGACATAAACCGCTTTTTATTTTATCATAATCAAAACATTTAGTATAGACTTCATTTGATATTTTTTGTCTTTTGTCCCACGGGGAAACCTCAAAAGTAAATTCACCGGCTCCCTCCCACGGCGTTATTATGCATGGGGGGGTGATTTCAACCTGTCCGGCAATATCATTAATATCGTGCTCCCCGGCAAAAAAAATACCGTCGCTGTTTTTAACCGCAGTCAGACCATTCTTAATGCAGAACCTTCTGCCGCTCCTTCCTTCAAGCAGCTTAAGGACTCCTTCGGTATGGTACTCCCCGATGTCTTTAAGCGTTCCGGTCATCCGCTCTATGATAATCCGCACAATCCTTCCGGCAATATAAGCGTCTTCACGCTCAAGACCCACGGCGAGCATTCCTCCGTCCGTCGCTCTGACGACCGCATCAAACCTTGCTTTGGTGGTTTTTTCCAGATATTCTTCCGCCTTTGCCGCATTCTCTGCCAAAGCGGCGATGTTGGCAACGGCCCCGGAATTAATATTCTCACAGAGATACGGCAGCACATTATGCCGTATTCTGTTTCTTGCGTAATCCGTGCCGTCATTGGTACTGTCATCACAGTAATCAAGCCCATGCTTCCTGATATACTCTTCTATCTCTTCCCTGGTGCAGCACAAAAGCGGTCTGATAATACGTCCTCTGACCGGAGGTATTCCTCTTATCCCTCTTATGCCGCTTCCGCGGCACATATTAAAAATAACCGTTTCCGCCAAGTCGTTCATATGGTGGGCAACGGCGGTTACGGCGTTTCCCATGCCGGCTGCCGTCTTTTCAAACGCTCCGTACCTGAGGATTCTGCCGGCTTCCTCGCTGCCGAGCCCATGCTCCTTGGCATATTCGGGCACGTTGTATTCATATTCCGTCAGAGGAACGTTAAATTTTTCACAAAGTTTTCTGCAAAAATCCCGGTCCCTGTCCGCCTCGGCTCCTCTTATTCCGTGGTGTACATGTACCGCCATAAGTTTAAAGCCTTTCTCCGCCGCCATCCGGCTCATAACCGAAAGAAGGCACACTGAATCGGCGCCGCCGGAAAGTCCCACAACCACGCCGTCTCTGCCTTCAAGCATCCTATACTGTTGTACATAATTTACAATCTTATCGTACATTCCCAATTCCCGCAGGTATGTTTTAACGCCCGCAGCCCAGCTTCGGACAAATATTATAAATAAGTTTAATCCAACGCCGCAAATTAAGTCAAGTCCTGCTTTTCCATATTCCCAGAACAAGCACCGTCATATCATCCTTATATTCGTCTCCAAGGTAAAAAAGCACCTCTTCCATAAGACTGTCGGCCATAAGCTGCGGGCTTGCCTGTGGAATTTCGTCAATCATTCTGGCAAGCTGGCTTTCCTTGTCATAAAAAGGAAGCGCATCCGCCACACCATCGCTTAACATGAAAATATACTGGCTCCGGGACATCTCAAGCTCGGTGACATCAGGCCTGGCCTCCTCCAGCACTCCTGCCGGCAGCGACGAGGGCCGTATTATCCTGACTCCTTCGATCCCTTTGATAAATGTTGACGCCGCACCCATTTTAACAAGCCGGCAGCGCCCGGTTACCAAATCAACCCCGGCGCAGTCCATTGTTACGGGGTTGTCCTCATTGCGGGCGGCAAAAGCCGAATTTATAAGCCTGACGGAATTTATTTCGCTGAAGCCCGTCTGTGCAAACTGTTCAAAAAGTTCCACTGCCCGGCTGCTTGTAATATTGGCCAGACTGCCCGTTCCCATTCCGTCCGCCAATGCGATGAAAGTATTGCCGCAGTAATCATTAAGATAAGTATATGAATCTCCGGACACAATCCCCGGAGTTTTACTGCGGGCACAGGCGCCGAACAGCGTATAATACAGAGGCGCTTCCTCAAAAATAAACTCGCACAGGCTTTCGGTTACAACGCTGCGCCCCCCTTTTGACGGCACCAGGCTTTTTCCCAAAACCTCCGACAGACAAGCCGCAATCTCCGAGGCTTTTATACTTTGCCTGTGAAGAGTTTTTGCCATTACCGAAAAAGCTGCCCTGCTGTCCTTTTTTTCAAAAAGCATTATCGATTCTATTTTAACTCCCACGGCCGCAGCCGCTTTCTTAATCGTTTTATTAATTCTGCCATCGGCTGTATACGCACGCATTCCCACGCCCGCAGCCTCCTCCAGAAGCCTCGCCGTCTCCTCAAGCTGTGTTCCGATTATATCGTCCGGACCTCCCGCGCTGCCGTAAACGCTGTTAAGCTGCCTGAAGCTCTGTGCCGTCTCAAGTATCCGCATTTGTGAATATGTAATCTGCTCCATTGTGTGACCCTCTTTCACGACTCATGCCTCCATACAGAATTTACTGTTCACGTCCGCGGCATCCGCCGCATGACTGTACTGTGGACAGCATCTCATTATATAATGCCGGTTATGCGGATTTTGTCAAAAAGAGTACGCCCTGCGGCAAAATTTTTCGACATGGATCCCTGCAAAAAGATGCGTATATTAAATAATATACGCATCTTTACTCTTCTTTAAATATTATTTCATCAGGATATATCAAGCCTAATTTATCTCGCGCTATCTCTTCCACAAACTGTTTGGTATTGACATACTTGCCGTATTCCTCAAGCTCTTCGGCTCTTGCGCTTTCGGCTTCTATCTGGCTCTCAAGCTGCTCTATCCTGTCAGCATCTTCTGAATTTTTGGCCTGAATGACTTTGCTTCTGGAATTAAAAAACAAAACCAGCGCAATCACTATAACGACCACAGCCAGCCCCACCAGTTTGTTGGAGGGTTTCTGTCTCCGGACTCTGCTATTTTTTCTCAATCTTACCACCCCTGGTTTTATTATGTCCGCGCTTTTTAAATAATGATTTAATTTTAAACGACTTTATTATTTTTTTCAATAGTTTTATAATAAATTCCTTAATTTTTCTGAATATTCTGCTTAAAAACGGAACAAATATCCTGCTGACCGTCATGCGGCACACAAAAATGCCCAAAATTATGCCTGCCACCATATACAGTCTGAATTTTCCGTCGTTTATGAACAGGAAAAAATAGTATGTGGCAAAACCTGCCGCAATCCAGAAAAGGATGTCCTCTCCCGATACGGCAAAGGTATTATGCCGAACCACACGGCGCGCAATGCGGAATATATCATAGACCACTGCCAGCGCAGCGCCGATTCCCATTGTGACAAGAAGCGTTCTCAGCTCTTCTATAACAAAATCTGCCAATTATTTAAACAGTCTGGCAAATACGGACTCTCCTTTTTTGGCATAGGAATTAACATCCGAATAGATCACGCCGTCTATGGTTCCGGATATATCTATTTCGCCCTTTTCCACGGACAGCCTGTTTACATGCAAATCGTGTCCTTTTACGGATATCATGCCGTATTCCGTCTCCAAAACTATTGTTTTCAGGTCAAATGAAATAACGTCCTTAACGCCCGTTATGCTGCCGCTCTTCCTGTTTGAAAAAGCAATATTATGCGCCCTTGCAGGTAATTTATCTTCCATAGCCGCCTCCTATACAGTCCATACGCCATTCCTTTCGGCATATTTAGTACAGTATATGAGTCCGGCTCACCAATTATAACCCTGACTCTTTTCAAAGATACTTAAACATGTCCTTGGCCTCGTCTTTTTTGGTAGTCTCCACTATCTCCGTAACCTGAACCTTAACGGTCTTTGTTCCGAACTGAATCTCTATAACATCTCCGACTTTAACGTCAACGGATGCCTTGGCTGTCCTGCCGTTGACCTGAACCC
>CALWMX010000162.1 GCA_944382105.1 uncultured Butyrivibrio sp. | reverse complement strand
GTTTCACCGTCGAACAGCCAGTCAAAACTTGTGGTAACAACGGCGGCCATGTCGTCTTTGAGTATTGCGGCCTCATCCTCGGTCATAAGGCTTCCGTATTCCTGCCCTTTGAAAGATCTGATTGTCACTCCGTTTACACTCTCCACCTTATCCATAACATAGGGCGCCATAAGAACTCCGTCATTGGCAATAGCGTTTCCTATCATTGCAAGATGCATAGGCGTTATGAGGGTCTGCCCCTGACCGAATGCAGTCTGGGCTATATCCCATCTGCTGCTTTCACTGTTTAACACGAACTGGCTTTTGTTATACTCCATGGAAAGCGGAAGCTCGGAATTGAAAAGCAGTTCTTCCGCCGTTTTTGCGTAACTGTCAATATCAAGCGTCAGTCCCATATTGATAAAGGACGCGTTGCAGGAATTGGCGAATGACAGTTTGGTGTCCTGAATGCCGTGTGCCGTCTGGTGGGAGCAGCTTATTGTTACGCCGCCAACCTCGATTCCTCCGGTGCATTCATAAGAGTAATCCTCATAGCTGTCAGGATTTTCCCTTATATACTCAAGAAGCGTGACTATTTTGAAGGTTGACCCCGGAGGATAAAGTCCTTGTGTCGCCCTGTTTACAAGCACGGAATCGCTGTTTTCCGCAGTTATCTCGCTCCATTGGTCCGCAAGCGTATTGGGATTGAAATCCGGCTTGCTGACCATTGCCAGAATTTTTCCGGTTGACGGCTCCGTAATTATGACGGCTCCCCTGTCGCTTCCAAGAGCGTCGTATGCTGTCTGCTGAAGCCCCGAATCCAGAGTGGTTATTACATTGTCCCCCTGGTTTTTTTGTCCCGATAAGTCGTTTGCTATCTGTTCAAAAAGATTTTGGTTGGTTGTGAGCATATAATAAGCGGCGCTGGCTTCCAGCCCGTATCCTCGGTTATTAATATACCCTATGATATGCGCAAAAAGATAAGTGTAAGGGTAATACCTTACGGAATTACCGTCATCGTCCGTAACCGTAGCGGCAATCACGTTGCCGTCGGCGCTTATTATGGAACCTCTGTTTATTTTTGCGGCAAGAATGCTCTGCCTCTGGTTGTAAGAATTATTTATTACTTCATCCGCCCTGACCACGTTAAAATACACCATATACCCTATCAGCCCTAGAAAAACCGCCAGAAAAACGTACGTTGATACCAGGATGCTTTTGTTGGCCGGACTAAGCTTTCTGCGGGCTTTTTGCTGTTTCTCCGTCTTGTGTTTCATCGCCTTCATTCTCCTTTACAAGTATAAAAACTGCCTGTACTATCGCAAACATAAGTATCGAGCATAAAATAGAGCTGCCGCCGTAGCTGACAAAAGGAAGCGTTACACCCGTGGACGGTATAAATTTTGTCACGCCTCCTATTGTAAGGAAGCACTGGAATATATACAGCGTGGAAAATCCCACGGCAATAAGTTTATAAAAAATATCACGGCTTCTTGTGGCCACACGCATCATTGCCATAAAACTGCTGAAGCACACAAGTATCACGCATATGGCAAAAATCATTCCGAACTCTTCCGATATCGCCGCGAACACAAAATCCTTCACAGCCACAGGGATTTTGTTTGGCAGCCCCTGGTAAAGCCCCATGCCGAAAAGCCCGCCCGTACCTATGGCAAAAAGAGACTGGGTAATCTGATAGCCGCCGCCGTCTATTATGCTCCACGGGTCAAGCCATGCCGAAACTCTTGTGCGCACATGTGAAAATGCATAATATGCAAACACCGCCGCTGCGCTTCCGCACAGAAGCCCTGCGAAAAGATACCGTATCTTTCCTGTCCCCGTGTAAAGCATGACAATATAAACCATGAAAAAAATCAACGCCGTTCCAAGGTCGTTGGAGGCAACCAGTATAAGCACATGGGCAGCCGCTATTACGGCTGATATGACTACATTTTTAAATTTCTTTGCCTTCCACAGCATCGCCGCCACGAAAATCACATAAATCAGCTTGACAAACTCCGACGGCTGGAATGAAAAGCCTCCTATATCAATGGAGATATTGGCTCCCCATGTTGTTCTGCCCAAAACAAGCGTGACTGCCAACAGCAGAATACCGATTACAACATACAGATACCTGAGCTTCACCAGAAGCCTTCTTTTTCTCATGAGCCTGGGCACGAAAAACCCGATTACGGTGCCGCCCAGCACGATTATAAACTGCTTGAACGCGTTTGAGGGCGCAAGCCTTTCCACCATAACAAAGCCAAGCATCATCAGCATCGCCATGTTATTTACAAGCTGCCTTGAACTGTCAGGGTAAATAAGCCGGTACAGTATTATCAAAAGCAGAAGATATATGAATTCCAGCATGAAAAAAACAAGCGTATTCACCGACCATTTATAATACATGCATATCACTGAACATATTGTAAAAATAATAAACATCAACACATTCTGGGTGACGCATCTGCGGTTTAATTTTACCGTATCATGGGTTCCTGTTATGACAAAGCACAGATACGTATAAAACAGCATAAGGAAAATCAATATATATTTGGAAATATTCAAAAGTATTGTCGCCATTGTCACTCGACTCCTTTGGTAAAATGACCTCTTGTAAATTCCCCGCCCGGCATGCCAAGCCCCTCTCTGACGCTTTTAATAAGTTTTGCCGTATCCGGACCGCTTTCATTACAAAAGCTGCAGCTTATATAACGCGGTGAAATCGCTGAGATGTCTTTTTGTTTATCGGCCAGATACAGCGGCACGCTGTTATAAATTATATTATAGCAATGCCTGCAGCAGGCAAGATACGTAAGACTTGCGTTCTTTCTGTCTTTAAAAGTCCCGAAAGAAGATTCCGGCTTATGGCATCTGTCGCAATTCATGTCAATACAGCCCGCCGTTACCATAAGCGGAAGCCTGCCGTACACAAGCAGTTCTCCGTCTTTTATATTCAAATGTCTCAGTTCCCCCATATTAAGCTCAATGGGAAAAGTGATTTCGTCAAAACCGGCTTCATACAATACCCGGACTGCATAATTGTTGAAGGCATACACCGTATAATCCGCCATGTATTTTCCCGAAAATCCTTTTTTCTGCATATATACGGCCTGCGATATATTACGGATAAGCACGCCGTCAAAAGAAAGCTCCATGAGCTTATCCGTGCGTGCTTCTTCTGTCAGTCCGCTGACGTCCCGCCTGAAAACACGCGGCATGGCAAAATAACATTCTATGCCTTTGTCCGCACACTGTCTTCTGACTTTCCTCATTTCTTCCGCCGACATAAGCTCGCTTTCAATATATAACCTGTATATGTTTTCGGCTATGGCCGCTTCTGCCTGTTCATACGTCATAACACGGGCAGTTACCCTGTAAGATGTTTTTTCCCTGTCCGGACATATCATGTCATGTACGCACAATGAAGGCGTTTCCCTGTAAAAAGGCCTGAGAAGCTTATCTGCAAGCTTTGACGACGCCTCGCGCCTCATTTCGTTAAGGCATTTGACAGGAATAAAAATACCTTCATCCATATCAACATCCGCCGAAACGGCTTTAAACGGCGTCGTTCCAAGCTTTGTCAGTTGTTTTTCAATATCATTCCTGCTCATGGGACGATTCCGGGCTTCGGTAACAGTATCCCCTGTTACCGAAGCTTCGATGCCGCCGCATTTAAATTTAAGCATAGCACGATTGTTTTTCAGAAGTTTTACGTAAATATTAATTTTTTCTTTAATTTCATTATCAATGAAGCGGGATTTAATTTCTGTCTCAAGACGCGCCCGTTCCTGCTGTGAATTGGATGTTCTGCGGCGGTCCGCAATCATGTCCCTGCCGTTGTGCCGTACATAATATCCATCCGTCGTTCCTCCCCTGTCAAAAAAAAGGCTTAGTTTATTCAAATCATCTTCATCAACACTGTATGTTTCAGGAGCTTCCAGAAATAAATCAACATAATGCCTGTA
>CALWMX010000161.1 GCA_944382105.1 uncultured Butyrivibrio sp. | reverse complement strand
TGAACATGTTGTCTGGATTTATGCCTAAAAGGGCGGCGGCATGTTCGCCGGAAAGATCGCTTTCGTCAACAGTATATGTCATTGTTTCATATTTGATTTTAAGGCGGTCAAGTATGCGCATGGCATTTGTTTTTACGGTTTTGGATGACATAATTTCACCTTCGCTTATAGAATAAAAATAAAGACATGCATTTTAGCGTGTCTTTGTTTGACATTTTAACAATATAATATAAATGTGCTGAAAAGAACACGTTTTCACGTTTGAACCTCATATTGCCCGTCCAAACCCGGCTTACGGATTCAAGCGGGAAAATATTTATCACTTTTAAAACGGAAAACTAATGGAATTGTGACAGATAGTAAGCGGAATGGCCGAACGAGAGAGCAGCACATAAAGGTTATGAATGCGATCCGGGATGTTTTGCATCCGGATGGCGAATGGAGAAAAGGCAATGGCCGCCCAAAAGGCAGCGGAACAGCAGAAGAGAAAGTGGTTGCATACTGAGCCGAGCATCCAGAGGCGACTGTGACGGTGGTTGCCAAGGCATTGCAGATCAGCCGCCCAACCGTCTATAAATGGTGGGATGCAAAGATTTAAGAGCCTTCTTCCGAAGCACCCGAGCATCCGGTATTCTACCGTTATACTCCGACTGGAATTGAGGAGGTCAATCCGGATCAGATGTTCTCCCGGCGTCTCTCTGATGCCGAGCTGGAATTTGTCAGAAGACATATTATTGACAAAAACTTGCGCAAGAAGTCTTGATTTTAGGGAGTTTTGTGATGTAAGATTCAATAAACAACATTGGCTGCCTGGGCAGTAATGTCAGTTTTGCTGCCGTAAATACTCAGTTCATCAACTTTGGTTTTGAAATATTTGATGGGGATATTCCTTGTGATACCGCCAGAAGTGTAGGTGAAATTTGTTTCTTTGTAAGTTGCCATCGTTTTTTTCTTTGCTTTAATCCTTTCGTTATTTTCTAAACTTGCAAGTTCATTTTATAAAGAAGAAATAAAAGAAGAAATGTAAACACAATTGGAGATTTTATTATGAAGACGAGAGTTGTTTGCGTATTGGCAATACTATCTATTGTAGTTTTGTTTTTTTGTATAGGAGAAAAAAATAGCGTAGTTTTACTTGAAAATATAGATTTGTCTAAAATAAATATTTCTTCTAAAAGAAATCATAGCACCACTTTTTCCATTGGTCCGCGAGGTGATGTTTTTTTTGCCAAACAGGACGGAACGGTCTGGAATTATACTTATGGTGACGGTTATGCCTGTTTTTCCAGCAGTGGACAGGAACAGATTTCTGCGCAGCCAATCCATGCTTTCGATATTAGTCCGGTTCGTATGTCCATTCAGGAACACGGCGGTGTGCTGATTGATGATCAGGGCAGTTTATGGGGCTGGGGAGCATTTTCCAAAGAGGTCGGTAGCTTTGATTGGATTATGGACAATGTGGCCGATGTGCAGCTGTCTTTTGATGAGGCCCTTATTCTCTGCGAGGACAGCACTCTGTGGGCCTGGCTGCGTCATGGAACAGCTCCGGTGCTGTTGGCAGAAAACATCCATGCCTGCGGATACTCGACTTATCCTCTGGCGCTGAAGCATAACGGCGAGCTGGTTATGCTGGAACTGATTCTTAATCATAATGCAACCGCTATAGATAGAATCAGGGAAAAAACAATCATGGAGGATGTGTTCACCATTGATGGTGGTTTTATCTATGAAATAGATGGAACGCTTTACACATTAACCGAAAACTGTGTACCTATCAAGCGTTTTATCGGTGCTGTACAGGCAGTTACCTGCGGCGAAGGTATTGCTATTTTGGATGCTAACGGAAATATATGGCTACAGAAAGGCATGGATAAGCCGCAGTATATTACGACAAATGTTGAACGGCTTATCACTCATGACGAGATTTTGTACATCAATCTTGATCGGGAGCTATGCCTGTTCCGTGACGGCGAAGTATATGTATTGGATACCAATGTCCTCGAAGCCACTGCCGGTTATATGCCAAACGACAGGACCCATTCTATTCTCTATTCCAAGGGGGATAATAATCTTTGGAGAATCGGCAGAGTTGACGATAAGGATTTTGTGAATCCGGAATTGATCACAGATCAGTTGTTCATGCTTTTTTGAAAATACAAATGCAAGAATTACAAAAACAGTCCTGACAGTTGTTCTGTCAGGATTGTTTTAAAGTTTTATAGCATCTCTTAATTTCCGTAGAGCTCTTGTTTTCATTTGATTGACGCTCTGCCGAGAGATATTTTCTTGCTTGGCAATTTCAGCTGCAGAGTATCCCCGAGCCGGATTATTGGTTTGCGCAGGTCTTTTTTATAAGCGGGTTCTGCAATTTATAAAGGCCGGTTTAAAACAGAGCGCTGCTGACATGAGCGTAACCCGGTATTTGTAAAAAAGTCGGAGCAAGCGATATAAAGCTTGCTCCGACATGGTGCCGGTGGCCGGACTCGAACCGGCACGGATTGCTCCGCCGCATTTTGAGTGCGGTGCGTCTGCCATTTCGCCACACCGGCATCAATTTAATTATATATTGGTAACCGGCAAAAAGCAATAGTTATTTGAAGTTTTTTTCGAATACAGGCTTAAAAGGAGGCAGGCAAAAATAACAGCGGACCATACTGCCTTGCGGCTGTAAACAGCCGAGGCCAAGGCGGCGGAAAAAAAGGTGACAGTAAGTATGAATGAGAGTTTTTTTATAAGCTTTTCCCCTTTATAAGGCCCGGCAAAGTAGGATATGGCAGCTTCGGCCGCCCTCCC
>CALWMX010000160.1 GCA_944382105.1 uncultured Butyrivibrio sp. | reverse complement strand
AGGCTATTTTGTATAATTTATTATCACTACTGTCCTTACAAAACTGCTGGTAGCGTTTATATTCCGAGGCATAATATTCCGGCTCCATACTTCCTCCGCAGCCCCAGTTTTCATTGCCGATACCGCTATATTTCACTTTCCACGGTTCAGGATGTCCGTTTGCGGCGCGCTCCTTTGCAATTGAAGAATCCCCCGCTGCCGTCATGTATTCCACCCACTCGGAAGCCTCTCTTACGGTTCCGCTTCCTAGATTCAGTGCGACATAAGGCTCACATCCAATCTGACGGCACAGTTCCATAAATTCATGGGTTCCGAAGCTGTTGTCCTCAACGGTCTGTCCCCAGTTGGTATTCACAATGCGCCGTCTTTTATCCTTGGGGCCGATTCCGTCCCTCCAGTGATATTCGTCCGCGAAACAGCCGCCGGGCCAGCGCAGAACCGGAAGCTTTATCCTTTTGAAAGCATCCACAATATCCTGACGCATTCCGTTTACGTTGGGAATATCGGAATCCTCCCCTACATAGATGCCGTCGTATATGCAGCGTCCCAGATGCTCGGAAAACTGTCCGTATATTTCGGGAGCTATTCTGCCGCATACGGTATCGGCATTTATTTTAAGTGTTGCTTTCTGCATCTTTTGTGTCTCCTTTCACTGCCTCCCAAAGAGGTCTTTTTATTTTCTTGCGTGTTATCTCCATAAGTCCCAGCTTCGTAAATTCAATGAATATTGATTTGACAGGGTCATTTGCCAGAAGACTTTTCATCGTTTCCTCCAATATTTCCCTGCGGTCTTTATCCTTGAGGTTGATGAAATCAACTATGATTATGCCCGATATGTTGCGGAGTATAAGCTGTCTTGCAATCTCCCGGCAGGCTTCAAGATTTATTTTCAGAAACGTTTCTTCTCTGTCGCCGCCCTTTCCGTCAAATTTGCCCGTATTTACATCTATTACAGTGAGAGCTTCCGTGGGTTCAATCACAAGATATCCGCCCGATTTGAGCCATACACGCTTTGACAGTGCATGCTCAAGCCTCTGTTCCATCTCATAAAGCTTAATAAGCGGAAGAAGCCGGTCTTCATAGAAGCGCAAGTGCGCGCAAAAATTCATTCCGGCATATGTCTGACCGTTAAGCATTTCGTACACCTGCCTGTCATCGGTTATAATCTCGTCCTCCGCCGTCAGCCGGCAGCTTTCTATATCCTTGCACATAATATTTTTTTCGCTCCGGATAAGGCTGAAAGCAGTTCTGTGCTTTGCTTTTTCCAGAATATCATTATATTCTTTGACAAGCGATCTGATTTCGTCCTCTATCAGGCCATTCTCGGCGTCTGAGGCATCTGTTCTGATTATGAAACCGTAATCCTGCGTGACATAAGGCTGCGCCAGCCTTTTAAGCTCATCAGCCCTCGTCCGGTCAGTGTCCGAAATCCGGTGGGAAACGCCCACGCGTCCGGCCTGTTCTCTTGTTATTGCCGCGTATCTGCCGCTGAATGTAATGCCGCAAGACACCATGGGAGCTTTGGATTTAATTCTGTCTTTCTTAACCTGTACAAGAAGCAAATCTCCCTGACATAATTTGCAGGAGTTTTTCAAGTTGAGGAATATGGGGCGGGGATTTTCTTTAATCGAAAAATAACATATACGCCCAGGTTCTATTTCAACAAAAGCCGCATCAATATTGCGCACAATGTCCCGCACTCTGGCAACATATATGTTATCCAGAATGCTTTTTTCATTGTCGTACAATTCGATGCGGATTTCTTTATTGCCGTCAAAAAGCATTGACAGCTTTCCGGTTATATTATCGGTTGTAAGGTTAGTTATTACCAGCTTCTTCATTACCTGCCTGCAAGCTCCTTAAAAAAGCATGAATGGGCACCGGTATGACATGCTGCTCCGGCCTGACGGACTTTCGCCAGTATAGTATCGTTGTCACAGTCAAGCATGAGCGAGGATACATATTGGAAATGACCGGAGGTAAGCCCCTTTATCCAAAGCTCCCTGCGGCTTCTGCTGTAATAAGTCATCCTTCCGGTTTCCACAGTCATATTATAAGCCTGTTCATTCATATAAGCAACCATTAAAACCTGTCCGGTATCCTCCTCTTGAACCACAACGGGGATGAGACCGTTGCCGTCAAGTTTGAAATCGCTGAAAGGGACTGAGCTTTCAAACACTGGAAAGGCTTTGACCGCCTCAGCTATATCAACACGTTTCTCATAGATTGCCTTGCCGATGATTGCTCCCTTGATTCCTGCGGATGCAAGGGCCTGCAAATCCTCCATCGAGGAAACGCCGCCTGAGGCAATCACGTCAAGTCCCGTCTCGTCGGTAAGCTTTTTGGTCATTTCGATGTTAGGACCGCAAAGCATGCCGTCTTTTGAGATATCCGTATATATGATATGCTTTACACCGATTTCTTTCATGGCAGAACACAGCGCCACCGCTGTTTTGTCAGAAACCTGTTCCCAGCCTTCCACCGCAACCATTCCGTCTTTGGCATCCACACCGACAACAATACGTCCGGCTCCGAAGCGTTCTATTGCCTCCCTGACAAATTCCGGATCGCTTACGGCCTTTGTCCCTATGATTACCCTGTAAACGCCGTAGGATAAAACTCTTTCAATATCCTCAATCGTTCGTATCCCTCCGCCGAGCTCACAGGGGATTGTTACGGAACCGACAATCTTTCTGATAGCGTTTTCATTGACAGCGCGGCCTTTCAGCGCTCCGTCCAAATCCACCAAATGTATGAATGTGGCGCCGTTTTCTTCAAAATACCGGGCAATCCTGTACGGCTCGTCACTGTATACCGTTATACGGTTAAACTCGCCCTGTTTTAAGCGGACGCATTTGCCGTCCTTCAAATCTATGGCAGGATAAAGCTGCATATTAAAGCGCTCCTTTCGTGGAGGGAAGACCCTTTACTCTTGAATCAATTGTGACGGCATCGTCAAGCGCCCTTGCAAAAGCCTTAAACATGGCTTCAATTACATGATGTGCGTTTTCGCCGTACATTTCCTTAACGTGCAGGTTCATTCCCGCGGAATATGATACCGCATAGAAAAATTCCTTAACCATTTCGGTATCGAAATATCCCACACGCTCAGTATTAAAACAGGCATCAAAAACAAGATACGGTCTGCCTGACAAATCTATGGCACAGAAAACAAGAGCCTCATCCATAGGGAGCATGAAATTTCCGTACCTTTTTATGCTTTTTTTCTCTCCGAGAGCCTGTTTTATGGCTTCTCCCAGAACAATCCCGGTATCCTCGATTGTGTGATGACAGTCGACGTGCAAATCACCCGAAACGCTGAGCTTAAGATCAAAAAGCCCATGCTTTGCGAAGCTTATGAGCATATGGTCAAAAAAACCGATGCCCGTATCCACAGCCGCTTTTCCGCTTCCGTCCAGATTAAGCTCCATTTCAATCTGCGTTTCCGAGGTATTGCGGCTTACCTTTGCAATTCTGCTCATTTTGTGCTCTCCTTTATCTATTCAAATCTTACCCTGATTGAATTGGCATGCGCCGTAAGTCCTTCGGCCTCGGCAAACTTTTCGATGTCTTCATGTATCTCGTAAAGAGCTTCCTTTGAGTAAGATATTATGCTTGATTTTTTGATGAAATCATCCACCTCAAGGGGTGAAAAGAATTTGGCCGTTCCGTTGGTAGGAAGAACATGGTTCGGTCCGGCAAAATAATCGCCCAAAGGCTCCGAGGAATATTCTCCAAGGAAAATAGCGCCGGCGTTTTTTATTTTGGTCATTGTCTGGAACGGGTCTTTCGTCACAATTTCAAGATGCTCCGAAGCAATATCATTGACCACCGAAACGGCTTCCTCCATATCGTGAGCGATAAGAATGTATCCGTAATTTTCAAGGGATTTTTCAAGTATATCTTTTCTTGAAAGCTTTGTTAAAAATCCGTCAATCTCCCGGCTCACATTTTGGGCAAGCTCTTTTGAAGTCGTCACCAGTATTGCAGACGCAAGCTCGTCGTGTTCAGCCTGAGAGAGCAAATCGGCAGCAACAAACACAGGGTTGGCTGTTTCGTCCGCAAGCACCATTATCTCGCTGGGTCCGGCAATTGAATCGATGCCTACCTGTCCGTAAACTGCTTTTTTGGCCAGCGCAACATAGATATTGCCGGGGCCGACTATTTTATCCACCTTAGGTATACAATCGGTTCCGTAAGCCATGGCTGCAATGGCCTGGGCTCCGCCCACTTTATATATCACGTCAACTCCGGCCTCCTTGGCAGCCACAAGCGTACCGCAGTAGATTTTTCCGTCTTTTCCGGGAGGCGTGCACATAATAATCTGTTCAACGCCCGCAACCCTGGCAGGAACAACGTTCATAAGCACGGACGACGGATAGGCGGCCTTACCGCCCGGAACATAAACCCCCACCTTTGCAAGAGGGGTGATTTTCTGACCCAATATTGTTCCCTTCGGAGCAGCGTCAAACCAGCTGTTCCGCCTCTGTTTTGCATGGTAGCTCCGGATATTTTCAAGGGCTTTCCTGATAATCCGTACAAGCCCGTCATCTATCTCATTGTATGCCTCCTGTATTTCGGCCTCCGTCACAACAATATTGTCTGCACAGAGAGGAAAACCGTCAAATTTTGCAGTGTATTCAAAAACCGCCTCATCTCTTCTTGCCTTGATATCCTCTATTATGGAATTGACCCTTCCCTCATATTCGCCGTAGCTGTTAGGGCTTCTTTTGAGAAGGTTCGTCAGTATGTCTTTTTTGGTATCCTCGTTAAGTTCAAGTACTCTCATTTAATTTCCTTTCCGCCGCGCGTGCGCAGCTTATCTATAATGTCAGAAATCCTTCCGCTTTCCATTTTCATGCTGACCTGATTTACAACCATTCTGGCAGACAAATCACAGACCTCCTCAAGAACCTGAAGTCCGTTTTCGCGCAGTGTGGCGCCGGTTTCAACAATATCAACTATAACCTCGGAAAGTCCCACAATAGGAGCAAGCTCCACGGAGCCGTTCAGCTTGATTATCTCTACGGTCTGATGCTTTACGTTATAAAAATAATCCTTGGCAATATTTGGATATTTGGAAGCAACCCTAATAAGCTCATGTCCGTTTAAAAGGCTTTTTGCGCTTTCAGGACCGCATACGCACATTTTGCATTTTCCTATGCCCAAATCATAAACCTCATAAAGCTTGCGGCCTTCCTCAAGCAGCGTGTCACGTCCCACAATCCCGATATCGGCAGCTCCGTATTCGACGTATGTGGGGACGTCAGAAGCTTTCGCAAGGAAAAACCTGAATTTAAGCTCTTCGTTTACAAAAATCAGCTTTCTTGTCTTTTCATCCTTCATTTCTTCACAGGTGATGCCTGTTTCTTCAAGAATTTCCATGGCTTTTCTGGCAAGCCGTCCCTTGGCAAGAGCAAAAGTAATATATCTCATTGTTGTATACCATACCTTTCAAGAATTGTCTTGTCCACAAAAATCACATCCTCGTAATGGTCGAAAACCTCCGGCGATACGGTTTTTGTCAGGGCGGCCGGGGCGCCGGAGCGCCGGAAATACCCTGCAAGCTTAATTGCGTTTACTGCGTTTTTATCGTCATATACGAGAAGCTTCACATTCCCGTCAGAGGGAATCTCTATTTTCTGTCTGTTAAGCGCCTGATGAAGCAGATCTATTGTTATGCTGAAACCGATGGAGGCCTTGTCATTGCCGAACTGACCTATGAGGCTGTCGTAGCGTCCTCCGCTGCCCACCGGCTCGCCCACATTATATGTATACGCCTTAAAAACAATTCCGGTATAATAATCAAGCTCGCTTAACATTCCCAAATCGAATGTTACGTATTTTTCCACACCGTAAACCTTAAGAAGCTCATA
>CALWMX010000159.1 GCA_944382105.1 uncultured Butyrivibrio sp. | reverse complement strand
GGGCTGAAAAAATCGGAGTATACGCCGGATCGGCACATTCCGCTCCTGCTCGGGCTTGCGGGCGTGATGCTCTCGGCGATCTGGCTATGCGCGACTGAAATGTTTGTTACATATCAAGATGTTCTACTCGCGATCTTTGCCGCGATAACGCAGGGGATCCTCTGCGCCGGTGCGAGCGTTTATGTCAATCAAATCATTAAGCAAGGAGGAAAGATAGATGAGTAAGCTCTTCACCTATGTCCCGTTTGATAAGATTTCGAAAATTAAAATCTATGTGAATTCCGGGCAAAAAAGCATGGCGCAGATCAAGCGTGATCTGGGGTGCGATTATCTGGTGAACGCGGGATTATTTCACATGAATACATTCAAGCCGGTAAATCGTCTGGTATCCGGCGGTGTGACGTATGCCGGCGCAACTGGCATGACCGGAATGTCCTTTGTGGATGAACATGCCGTGCTGTCCTACGACAACCAGGCAAAATATCCGGAGCATGTCAGCGGCTACCCAGTCCTTCTACAGGGCGGGAAGCAGGCGTTTTCCACCGTTCCGGCAGGGCTGGAAGGACGGCGCGGTCGCTCTGCAATCGGATATGGCACCCATGCCTTTGTCCTGCTGTGCTGTACGGACGGGCAGGATGCGATGGAGCTGCCGGAGCTTGCGCAGGAGCTGAGGAATCTCGGTTGCGTGGATGCGATCAATCTAGACGGCGGCGGGAGCGTGCAGTGTGATTTTGACGGAAAGCAGATCCGATCCAATCGGATCGTCCACAACTACATCGCCATCTGGCTCAAGCGCGAGGGCGAGAGTAAGACCGTATCCGTGCGCACCGCGCTCAATATCCGCGAGAGTGCGCCCAATGCATTGGGGCTCAACACCTCAAAAGTGATCGGCACCTATTCAAACGGTGAGCGCGTCACGGTCTATGAAAAGCGTGCGGGCTGGTGCCGGACGGATCGAGGCTGGGTATCCGGGCTGTATCTGAAATAGGGGGGCGGCATGAGGATTTTACTGATCGCCGGGCATGGCGGTACGGATAGCGGCGCGGTCGCCTTCGGACGGAAAGAAGCCGACCTTGCCCGCGAGTTTGTGCCGATGATCCGGGACGCGCTGGGGGATTATCCGGTCGAGGTGGAGGTCTACAACCCGGCACGGAGCGCGTACCACGATATCATTGCAAACGGCTATGACTACAATTTTAAAAAATATGATTATGTGCTGGAAGTGCATTTCAACGCATACCGTCAGGACCCCGGCAACGGGCAAACGACCGGGACGGAAATCCACGTCACGCCGGAGGAAAAAACCATTGCGGTAGAGCAGGCGATCGTTCGCCGCATGGCAGCGCTCGGGCTGAAAAACCGTGGGGTCAAGCGGTCAAAACTCGCCGTCATCATGCGGGCAAAAGCGCAGGGGGTATCCTCTGCGCTGCTGGAAGTGTGCTTTTTAGACGATGCGGACGATATGAAGGTCTATGTATCGCAGAAGAAAGCGCTTGCCCATGCGGTTGCAGACGGCATTGCGGAAGGGTACAAGCTACAAAAGAGAGGAGAAGAAGTAATGGAAGAGAAAAATATCCCGTCGGGTTGGGCAAAAGAAGCGTGGGAGCGCGCGATTGCAGCGGGCGTGACAGACGGGTTGCGTCCGCAGGATTCCTGCACACGTGAGGAAGTCATCACCATGCTGTACCGCGCAGGAGTGTTTGGTGGGTGATCGTGTGGAGCTGATACTGTCGATTGCGTCAACCATCGGGCTCAATGGGATCCTGCTGTTTCTGATCAAGCGGTTTTTTGACCGGAGGGACAAGCAGCACATGGCGCTGAGCGAGAAACAGGCGGAATTCTACCGTAAGATCGAGACCGGGCTTGAGACCTTGCGGCTGCTCTCGTATGCACGCATGTCGCAGGAGATCGAGCGGCTGCTGAACAAAGGATTTGCAACACCTGCCGAGCGCAGGATCTTAAACGAGATGTACAAGAATTACAAGGAGCATGGCTGGAACGGCGACATGGACGCACGGCTTAGTAAGGTCTATCTGCTCCGCACCGACCATGCTCCCCATTCCGACGGTTGTGTGGGCTCCAAATGATACGCAAAAAGTACGCGGCAGAGTGGTAACACCCTGCCGCCATTTTTGTTTGCATAATATGGAATATTATGGTACACTATATCCGCACAATACATCCATTTCTCTACATCGCCCGCCTGTGCTCCGGCATGGGTGGGTGAGTTATTACATATATCATCAATGTGCATATACATACGCGCGTTACTCATATAGGTAATGTCTAAATTAACGATTGATGTTTGGGAAAACGTGAAGTTCAAAATTTGGAGTTAATATATTATGCTTTTTATTTGGCGTTAGTTTTATATAATCAACCCTTGTTATCAACTGTCGCAATAAGTGGTTTTTTTGCTCGGCATTTTCTGCATGTTGATACGCTTCTAAAACACTTGTGAATTTTGGAATTATTTCAGATCTTGCTTTATAGTTGTTTTCGATCTGTGAAAGTTCTGATTTCAGATCGTTTATTTTTGTCGTTGCATCATGGATTTTTTGCGACAATTCCACTTGCCGTTGTTTAAATACTTCTTCGGTATAGATTCCTTGTTCTAATAAATCAAATGTCTTGTCGAGCTGCGCAGAATATTTTTGCAATTCTTTTTCAATAGAACATATTTGTGAATAATATAAGTCACTGTCGTCTCTCAAAAATTCACGGTCTTTTGTTTTGACGGAATAGTCATACAACCATTCGTTTACCATACGCAATAACTCTTGCTCTATCAGAAAAATTGGGGCTGAAATGTTGTGACAGTTTCGATTTGGGCAGCGCAAAACATCATATTTATTTTTGTTACCAGATCCTTGACGGGTCATCATAGCGCCACATATTCCACAATAAATTAGTCCGGAAAAAGGATTTTGCAACATTAAACTTGGCTTTGTTTTTTGGATCGTATTATTCATCCTTATTTTTTGCGCATTCTTGAAATCTTCGTTTGAAATGATTGCTTTATGTAGACCTTTTACATAAATTGGATTTTGATTCACGGTTCTACGCTTATGTACCACGCCGTCAATGATATACTTTTCCTCTTTTCGGTATGACCAGCGCAAATTTCCGGTATATACCGGATTGCAAAGAATATCGGCAAGAGTTGATTTGCTCCATGTTTCCCTATAACGCGGTTTTATTCCAAGCTCATCAAGCTTTCGCGCAATGATTTGCATACCATTTCCTGCTAGATACATGGAATATATTTTTTGCACGACTTTTGCCTCTTCTTCGTTTGGCTCCAGCATATAGCCTTTGTCGTTTTTAATTCGGACTTTGTTGTATCCGTATGGCGGTGTAGAGCCCAAAAACTTCCCCTCATTTGCTGATGCTATACGTCCGCGTTGAATCCTTCGATTGATCGTTTTATATTCGCGACGAGACATGAATAACCCAAACTCAAAATATTCCTCGTCAAACTCGTTGCTTGGGTCATACGTTTTGGGTGGAGTGATGATTTTTGTGTTTTTCATTTTGAAAGCGCGGGCAACAATGCCCTGGTCTATGGTGTCACCGCGTGCAAGACGCTCGATTTCCATCACAAGGACACCTTCCCATTTCCCGCGCTCTACCTCATCAAGCAATTTTTGCACAACTGGTCGCGAAGAGATTGTTTCACCAGATACGATCTCTTCGTATATTTCTCCAATTGTTAGATTCATCTTTTTTGCCAGATCAAGGAGAGCCTTTTTATGACGTGCAAGCGTTTCAAGCTCTCCTTTTGCTTCTAATTCAATATCCGCTCTAGATTTTCTTAGATATAGACAATGCATCGAATCATCCTTTATGCTAATACTGCTTTTCTAAAATATGCAACACATCTAAATATGATCTTTTTTATTGAAAACAATCAGAACATGGTGTATAACCCTTATACTTTGCATTTTCAATATTATAGATGTAAATATCGCTGTTTTCAACATAATGGCAATCATAGCGATGGTATTTACTCCCTGTTGTTGTTACAATAACAGCATATTTATGAAAAAAATTATATTCATCAGAAATGCTACGATATCCTTCTTTGTATCCCTTGGAATGCCCTTCGTCATATCCTTTGGAATGCCCTTCATCATAACCAGAGAAATAGCCTTCTCTGTGTCCGTTATTCCAACCAACAACTCCTCCTTTGTCGAAACCGACTTGATAAGAATAATAACATCCAATAGCTCCTGCGGCAATTAAAACCGGAATCAGAATGATGCAAACCAACATTTTTATGTTGTGCCGTTTGTGTGGCTTTTCACAGAGCGCGGGCGCTTCGGTTGTTGCAACTGCCGGAAGCGGGGCTTCTTTTGCGGGTGTATCACCCACAAACACAGGAACAAAGGAATAGGTTTCCTCGATCGCTGGCTGACTCTCCATATCGGCTTGCGCTAGCTCTTCGAGCGATTGCGTGTCTGGCGTCTTTTCCGCTATTGCATTGTCGGCGGCATCGGGGATCTCCTCTGTAATCTCATTGCTCATTTCAGGATAATATTTGAGAATAGCGCCTATGCACAGCTGGTCAAAAATTGAAAAGTATTTTCCGTTGCGTTTGCTAATCAGACCTTTCAGCATTTTTAGTGAAGCGCTCATTGGTTGATCTAAAATATATACATCATAAATTGCCTGCATATATTTTGATTTGCTATAGGTTATATTGTTATATTCAAACGTATCATCATAAGCATTTATCTCCGAGGAATCTACACGACTTCTTTTTAAAATAGTTTTCCACTTACGCCCTTCTTTTGGGAGCGCCTCAAAGAGCCCCTTGTCTTTTAAAATACGTATTCCTAATGATGAAAAAGTAATCGTCCATACAAAATATGGCGTCGCCGAGTGGGATAACCCGCTTAATATATGCATTACAACGAAGCAAGCCATTACTAAAAAATTTATGCCGAAGCAGAGAATTTGATATTTCTTTTTGCTGATTGTTTTTTTCCTTTGCTGAGCAAAAGCCAAAGGAAACGTTCCGTATGCCAATAATGTGATAAAAAAAGAAGCTATCATATTTGAGCCTAATGTCTGTTGGGAAACATCTGGTGTCATAACTTGCTCACCCCCGAAAAATTGTTCAAATTATTTAAAGCAAATAGAACATGGTGTATAACCCAATTCTTTTACATCACCTATAAAATAAATATCGAAGTTTTTCCAATTAATTTGTTTACAACCGTAATGATGATACTTTTTATCATTTGAGTTTACAACAACATCGTAATCATAAGTAAACTCATACTCCGGCATTAATCTACCATTATCATATCCTTCTTCATATCCATCATCATACCCATCGCTATATCCTTCATTATATCCGTCATAGTGTCCGTTACTATATCCTTCTTCTTTTCCGTTCTCATACC
The DNA here is from genome assembly GCA_944382105.1 of uncultured Butyrivibrio sp. Lineage (GTDB taxonomy): Bacteria > Bacillota > Clostridia > Lachnospirales > Lachnospiraceae > Eshraghiella. The sequence continues at coordinate 9,795 of CALWMX010000159.1, read as the reverse complement.
CAGTGTTATAGCCTTCTTCTTCGCCTTGATTATATCTTACTTCGTGTTCCGAGTTTATCCATAGTGCAGATGCGATAACGATGACAATAATAGCGATAATCCAAGGAACGTTTGATTCGGTTTGATATAGAATAATCCCAATGATAATAAGCACTATTAGTAAACATAAATTTATCCATTCCATAAGAGTTTACCCCCTGCAAATATTTTAAACTTGCATAGAGTTTCATTTAGTCAACACACACTAGGCACGGTGATTTTTGCAATTTCTGCGCAATATCGAGCGGGATCACGACTGCATTTAAACCAGCGCAGGATTTTGATGCATGATATTTTTCACCGGATGGTGTGATGTACACGGTTTCCACATCGTCTTTATTGTTTGAATTTGAATTGATAGTACAAAATAATCCTATTGCACATCCGATTGCAACACCTGCAAGAAGCGCTGCTAAATATTGCTTGATATGGCTTTCGCGATATCTCAAATAATGCGCGAAAAAATTTGCAGCTTTTTCATTTTCTTCGTTGTCGGATTCATGTCCTAAAATGATATGCGCAAGCTCATGCGCAATCCACTGATCACAATCAGAACGAGCGGGATCATAATATATTGTATGTATAGTACCGGAGCACACTGTGATTGCAGGATTTGATATTTTGTCAATGTATAATTCCTTTTGAATATTGCTCATCTTCTGATAAGCAATAACTGGAATATTCATTTTTTCAGATAACCGTTTTACATTGATTGGCAATTTCTTTTCACCATATTTTTTTAGAGTTTGCAGCGCAATTCTTTTTAGTCGTTTTTGATGTCGAATCATGTCGAATCCCCCTTTATCTAACAGATTATAGGAGGTGCCGCCATGATGTCAATTTATCACTCCGTTATTTTTCGTCTATTATGGCACTGATGACATACTCTATTTTTATAAGCTGATCCATCGTTAGATTTGCGTCGCGGATTTTATCCCGCAGCGCAATTTTTTTTTGCATAATTTGTTCATTGAGAGCCTGTTCTGCACCAATCGCCTCTATCACCGCTGTTTTTCCCTCTTCTGTCATACCTCCTGCTCCAAGAATTTTCCGTTCCGGTTCTTCTTTGGGGCTTTCTTTATTCAATAAAAAATCTATGGATACGCCTAAAAAATTTGCAATTTCAGGTAGATATTTTTTATATGAACTGTTCCTTCCTGCTTTCCAATCAGTAAAAACATTATTAGATATTCCAAGATAATCGCATAAGTTTTTTTGAGTTTTACCACGACGAGAGAGTAGTTCTATAATATTGTTTAAAATATACAAGATATATTCCCTCCTATTGTGCAAAGATACAAAAACACGTAAAACAGTAATTTTACTCTTGAAAACACGTAAATTACGTACTATAATATAATCAAGTTAAGAACAACTTAACAATACCATAAAAAGGAGAAAATTGCAATGAGCGGGAAGAAAAAGAAAAACCGTAACCAGAACGACAGCAACAAAGTCATAATCCTGATTACGGTTATCATCCAACTCATCAGCGCGATCGTAAATTTGATCGACAAGCTGATCGAGTAGGGAGAGGGGCGAAAGCCCTTCTCTTAAAGGATAATCTATTTTCCGTCCATTGTCAATATAAAGAAAGGGTGAAGGCAGTGTTAAGCATTATTTTGGACATTGTGATCATCGTTACAGGCATTGTATTGCTTTCAATAATTATAAGGAGGTGGAATTAATGAATGAACGATTGAAAGAATTAATGGATAAGAATGGGGTAAATCAAGTCAAGCTTTCTGAAATTGCCGGGGTTTCTCAGGCATTTGTATGTAATATGCTGAAAGGGTATAAAACCCCATCTGTTTCGGTTCTCAAACGAATTGCTGATTATTTCGGTGTGCCAATGGATTTTTTTGTAAAGTAGCTCAAATATGAATATATCCGTGCCTGAGTGAAGCTGTTCTGCGGAAATACATATAAAATTTGCTCAGTTGGTAGAGCCTATTTACCTTGAATTTGATCACTCCTTTCATTTTTAATTGCGTGGTATAGGAGAAGCTACCTCCTTGCCTTGTGGCAGGACAGTTTCATTTTGGCACGGATATCATGAAGCCATATAACACAAGAAAGTGAGGTGATCGGGACATAACATAGAACAACGATGAAAAACATACCTTGTTTTGAGGTGATTTGTATGGCGATTATCATGACTGTTGTGGATGGACCATTTAAGGGGTACATTCACGATGATTGTATTAAATCGAAAGAGGAACAAGAAAAGATTAGAGAACGTTTAGGCGAAATAGTGTATGAAATTTGCATGAGCCGTATCAAACGTGGACTATCATGCGATGTGTTGGCTGGAAAGCCTATGTGAAAGCAAAGCGGCAATTAAGCCGCTGAGCGGGACAAGCAGTAATGTGCAACGAAAGCGAGGTGAATAAAGATAATGTTTAAAAATATAATGTCAAAAAGATGCTTGAATTGCGAAGAGGTAAACAATCTTGCTGAAGATTTACTAATTGAGAAACGATTGCGAAGAGAAACTGAAGAGAGATTTAAAGCTCAAATTTCATATCTTTTCGGGCAATTATCTTCTATTCAAAGACATTATACAATGAATCAATATGTAATTATAGCATTAAGTGTTATTGCATCAATAACAATATTTTCAGTTGCGGCAATCGTCCTTTGTTTGAGAGTCGTATTGTTTTAGATGGTAGTCAACCTGCAAACGAGCGGGACAAGCAGTAAGGAGGGAAAACGCATTATGACAAACAGCGAAATAGCGCGCGCATTTGAGCTACGGCTAGAAGGGTTTACACTACAGGAAATTGCCGATCAATTTGGCGCGTCTAGACAATACATATCTGTTGTGATTCCGCGCGTTAAAGAAAGGCGCGCCGGAACGGTAAACGTTACTGCGTTAAGAGAATATCTATTGGTCAATCAAATAACAATATCACATCTTGCGAGATTGTGTGGTGTCACAGACCACTCTTTAAGAATGGCTCTTACCACGGATCGCATGCTAAATATCAATTTTGTTATAAAAATACACAAAGCAACTGGAATACCGTATGATGACCTGCTCAAAGATTATGAATCAAGAATAGACATTCCGCATGACAATTAAAACGAGTAAGGACAGGAGGTATAAAATAATGCAAGGACAAGCCCAAAAGAAAGGAAAGAGAGGTGATTGATATGAAGCGATTATTGGTTGCGTGCGAAGAAAGCCAGCGCGTATGTACTGCATTCCGTGAAAAAGGATGGGAAGCATATTCGTGTGATATCCTGGAATGTTCCGGTGGACATCCGGAATGGCATTTACAGGTGGACGCACTGGAGCTGCTGAAACTGAAATGGGATTTGATTATTGCTCACCCGCCGTGTACGTATTTAAGTAAGGCTGGGGGCAATAGATTGAGAATTAACGGTGAAATCCAAAAAGAACGGTTTGAAAAAGGACGTTTAGCAAAAGATTTCTTTATGGAATTTTACAATTCTGATTGTCCCAAAATTGCTATTGAAAATCCTATCCCGTTGAAAATATTCGAACTGCCCTTATATAGTCAGATCATACAGCCGTATATGTTTGGCGACCCATGGATGAAAACTACATGTTTGTGGCTGAAAGGGTTGCCTATATTGATGGCTGATGACATTGTAGTTCCAGAGTACAAATTGGTAAATTCAACAGATCACAGAAAAAATAAAAAAATGGATACATGGCAAACAGCGGGAGCGAGGTCTCAAAAAGAAAGATCAAAAACGGCGCCTGGAATTGCCCGTGCAATGGCAGAACAATGGGGATAAAGAAAGGAATGATTAAACATGCATTATGAATTTACAGGCGAGACGAAAGAATGGTTAGGTAAAACGCTGCATCAGATCCGTGCGACACAGGATTTGCCGGAACATGACGTGAAATCCGGCGATGTAGGTGGATGGATTGAGAGCAAAAAAAATCTATCCGGCGATGCTTGGGTATCCGGCGATGCTCAGGTATACGGCAATGCTCTGGTATCCGGCAATGCTCAGGTATACGGCGATGCTCTGGTATACGGCAATGCTCAGGTATACAGCGATGCTCTGGTATCCGGCAATGCTCGGGTATACGGCAATGCTCAGGTATACGGCAATGCTCTGGTATACGGCAATGCTCAGGTATACGGCAATGCTTGGGTATACGGCGATGCTTGGGATGAACCCCCATTATATATACAGGGTAGCAGATGGAGCGTATGCATGTCGAGCAAATCCACGTTAAAGATTGGGTGCCAAGATCACACGCTGGAACATTGGAAAAAGCATTATAAAGCGATAGCACGCGCTAATAACGCAGAAGACATTATCGATGAATACATGATGTATTACAATGTGGCAGTTGCAAGATACGGTAAAACGGAGGACAAACTATGAAACAAGCAAACGGCATCGGCAGCCGCGTATCACTCGCGGCAATCGGCACAGCGTGTCTGTGCGCGGAATGTATCCCGGTAATGATCGGCGCAACGCTTGTTGCTGTATGCGGAGTTGCGTGGGATTTTGCGCGCGGGAATACTACAGGAGAAAAAGCGCAAAAAAAGCGCCCTGCACGTGTTGGGGCACGTTGCAAGGCTTATCAAAAAGATTATTCGCCTTTAGTATAAGGCAAAGGAAAGGGATTGTCAAGATGTTAAGTCTATATGAAATTAGTGAAAAGTTCAGATCATTTTTTGAAAACCCTCCAATAGATGAAGAAACTGGGGAAATAACAGACTACGATGCATTGGATGCTATAGATGCCTCATTTGACGAAAAAGCAGAGAGTGTCGCGTGCTTTATCAAATCTTTACAATATGAAGCATCTGCGCTTAAAAACGAGGAAACAAGCCTTGAGTTGCGCAGAAAACGTATTGAGAGGAAGCAAGAATCCATGACAAAATATCTTATATCCTGTATGGATGCAGTGCAAAAGGAAAAAGTAAGCACTCCACGGTGCGCGATCAGTTTTAGAAAATCTAAGGCAGTCAATATTTTTGACGAAAATAAACTTCCAGATGAATTTATCAAGGTAGTTGAAAAGCGGAGCCCAGATAAGGCAGAGATCAAGAAAGCGATTCTTTCCGGAATCGCAGTTCCTGGCGCAGAGGTTGTTGAAAATCGGAATTTACAGATTAAGTGAGGTGCGACAAATGGAATTGAAATTTCGCAATCTCAGGGAAGATGAGATCGAATGCCGCGTGAATATGGTAAAAAATAATGGATGCGCGTTGCTTCTGTATAAAGACGCTCGATGCGATATGAACATATTAGACGAGACCGTTGGTGCTATGAACTGGCAACGAGCGCATTTGAGGGACAATGCAAACTGTGTTGTATCAATTTTTGACGAAGAAAGAGGGATATGGGTTTCAAAAGAAGATACCGGTACAGAGAGCAATACAGAAAAAGAAAAGGGTCTTGCTTCCGACAGTTTTAAACGCGCGTGTTTTAATTGGGGAATCGGAAGGGAACTTTACACAGCACCTTTTATTTGGATCCCGCGAGATAAGGTAACGATTATTGAAAAAAACGGAAAATTTTCCACATATGATAAATTTATCGTTGAAAAAATCGTGATAGATTCCGGGAAGATTATAGCGATATCAATCATAAATGTTACCCAATCGAATGCATTTCATAAAACCATTCGTGCATTTGTTATGGACAGCAGGAAGAGGGAACAATCATGTCAATCGGAAAGCTAAATGCTCAGTTTGTGCGACGTGTTGTAGATGATTATGGAAATGCAGAACTAATTTTTCGCGTTGACAAGTCATCACGGTGGGCTGTAGGGAGCATCGTAGATGATCTGCGCCGCATGGCTTCTGATGGGAAAAGAGAGCTTGTTCTAACGATTGATCAATACCAATCAAAGCGTAGTCTTGCACAAAACAGAATGATGTGGGCGCTTTTAGAAATCATGGCTCGCGCAATGAATGGAGGTCGCACAGGCGGCATAACGGCTTGGGACTGCTATTTGGACATGCTCGAAAAGTACGGCGGCAAATTTGAGTATATTCAATGTTTAAAAACAGCTCTGCCAAAGCTGCGTGAAATGTTCCGAGCGATCAAGATTGTAGAAGAACGAGACCGCAACACGGTGTTGTGCAAGGCGTTTGTCGGGTCAAGCAAATTTAATACAGCAGAAATGAAGATGATGATTGACGGAATTTTTGACGATCTATCTTGCATGGAAAATGTTGACGATGCAGAGATTGCATATCTCAGAAATGAGTGGATGACATCGTGAAATCTATTCTACAGGACAAAAAACAGTGTTACATATGTGGCAGAACATCATGTTTGCATGACCATCATATCTTTGCTGGTTCTAGACGACAAAAATCAGAAGAATACGGGCTTAAGGTTTGGCTGTGCGTCCGACATCACACTGGTGAAGATGGGGCGCACAGTGTCCCTTGGATGATTGATCGTCTGCACAAGGACGGTCAGAAAAAATTTGAGGAAACACACACGAGAGACGAGTTTATTCGGATTTTTGGAAAAAGTTACTTATAAAGGAGGATTTTATGCTAAATCATATCATTTTAATGGGACGTCTTACACGTGATCCAGAGCTGAAAACATCAACGAATGGGAAGCCAGTTGCATTGTTTTCTATCGCGTGTTCGCGCGACTATAACAGGGAAGAGACTGATTTTTTTTATATCGTTGCATGGGGGAAAACTGCTGAATTTGTTTCAAAATGGTTTGAAAAAGGGCAGCTTATTGCGGTTAGTGGAAGGTTGCAAACAAGACGATGGACTGACAAAAATGGGAATGACCGTATCACGACAGAAATAATCATGCACGAAGGTTATTTTTGCGAATCGAAAAATAAAAGTGCTTCAAGCAGTGAAGCACAGAAAAATATAAACGCATCAGTAAATGAATATTATATTCCTGATTTTGAAGAACTGTCTGATGACGGCAATCTTCCGTTTTAAGGCGGTGAAAGAATGCAGTATATTTCTCAAATCAATGCGTTCTGGAATTGGAGAAGGCTAAATGAGATTTCACACGCACAAGTAGATCTTTATTTTACAATTTTAAATTGTGGAAATTCTTGTGGGTGGAAAACTGAATTTAATATTCCAAATTCCACTATCATTGGTATGTGTCAGATATCCGCATCTGAATTAGCAAAACATAGGAACGCTTTAATTCAGAAGGGACTTATCAGATACAGAAAAGGGAATAAAAAAAATGCAGGTTCTTACTCGATAACTCCGCTATACGATAGCAATCTGGATATTAATTTGGATATCAATCCGGATATTAATTTGGATATCAATCCGGATATCAATCACGAGAACATACCTAGAGTAAAGACTAAGAGTAAGACTAAGAATAAACCCCCTATATCCCCCTTAGATGTTTTTGCGAAAGTAGAGGATGAGCAATTAAGGGGTGCACTTTGCGACTTTGAAAAAATGAGAAAAACAATGAAAAAGCCGATGACTGAACGGGCAAAGGAACTTTTACTTGCGAAATTGCGTGATATGACTGAGAACAAAGACGAACAGATTGCAATCCTAAACCAGTCGATCATGAACAATTGGCAGGGGGTATTTGCGCTGAAGGACAAGCCAAGAGGCGTTAACTATGAAGATGACGGAGACTTTTTAGGGAGGTAGCTATGGACGCGATTGCAAAGACCATAAGTGACGCGGTTCGAAACAGCCTGAACAATGCAGCTGACGATGATTACATAGACGGTGACGGATACCGCTGCTGTGCAAAGTGTAAAAAGCGCAAGGAGTTTGACGCACCTCATCCATTCGGTGGGAAGAAAATTCGCGTTGGGATCCCTTGCGATTGCAAACGAGCGGAAATGGAAGCCAAGAAAAGGCAAGAGGAAGCGGATAGGTTTAAACGGCGCATGGATGCGCTAAAAAGAGACGGAATAACAGACCCGTCCTATCTGCGATGCACGTTTGAACTGGATGATAGCCCAGGATCACAAATTAGCCGAGTTTGCAGAAAATATATAGCAAACTGGACGGAGATGCGAGATAGCAACACCGGAATCCTTTTTTACGGCGGAGTAGGGACTGGTAAATCATTTTACGCTTGCTGTATTGCAAACGCGTTACTCAAAGATTTAGTGCCAGTCAGCGTTACAAACCTGTCACGCGTTTTGAATCAGCTATCTGGATTTGATGGGCGGCAGGACGTGATAGACAAGCTGAAAAAGTATGATCTGCTTGTGATCGATGACCTAGGTATTGAGCGAGGATCAGGATATGCACTAGAGCAAATCTTTAATGTTTTTGACAGCAGGATGCGCGCAGGAAAGCCACTGATTGTGACAACGAATCTGTCAAAAACGGAATTAAAGAATCCGGGTGATATTGAGCATCAGCGAATATATGACAGGGTACTGTCTATGTGTCCGATTCAGCTCAAAATGGACGGAACGTCGCGGAGAATTCAAATCTCATCGGATCGGGCTGAAAATGCACGGAGGGTTATACGATGAAGTTTGTCATTAATATATCCCCGATAACCAAGAAAAACAGCATGAAGCCGAGAATGGACAGAAACGGTCGCTTTTGCGGGATGATGCAGAGTGATGCGTACCGACGCTATGAAGAAACATGTATGCTTTTGATCCCAGGTGAATGCAGAGTAAGGATAGATTATCCTGTGAATGTAAAGGCAGTATACTTTATGCCAACAAGAAGGATTGTTGACATCACAAACTTGCATAGCGCACTGCATGACGTGCTTGTAAAGGCTGGTGTTTTGAAGGACGACAATAGCAGGATCGTTGTATCTACTGACGGAAGCAGAGTGTTTTATGATAAAAACAATCCACGAACTGAGGTGGAGATTACAAGCGCGAAAATTATGTGATTGCAAAAATGCAAGTTTGAGGAGGAATAAGAATGACTAAATTTGTGCATTGCGTGTTTGTTAAGCACGATGGATCCGATAAGAAATATATTTTTTGCGTAGATGATATGAAAAATCTTAAAAAAGGGCAGCGCGTGCTATGTGATACTAAGCGTGGAGAAGTAGAAGGGATCTGCGTTTGCGATAGTTTTTATTTAAACAAATCGGCATTAGTAGCTATTGTTCAGTGCTTAAACGCATATTTGCCGTTAAAAAGGGTGGTTGGAACGGTAGAGTTGCAGACGACAGTTGCACATATTATCCACAGATTTGACGAATTACCGTTTTAGGAGGACTGAGCATGGAGAGATATTTTTGCAATGGGAAAAAAGATTTCTGTGACGATTCAACAGGGTGTGCCAAGTGCAATCACAAAAATGGAGATGGAGGCTTTTGGGAAAATGATGTAAAGAATGTGTTTGCGTATTATTTTGGCGACGGCTACGACCTTTACCGTCTCCGCGAGCTGGTACAGGCTGATCGGGACGGACGGTGCGTGGTGTTGCCGTGCAAACCGGGAGATACAGTATATCAGGCAGACGCAGAAAGAATTTATGAGCTGGGAATCCGAAAAATAATTTATGACTGCGGCCACATCGCATTTGACATAGCCGCAGTTGGGAAAAGCGTTTTCCTAACCCGCGAAGAAGCTGAGGAAGAATTAAGGAGGTTAAGCGATGAGGACTAAACTTGATGATAGAGCATATATGCCAGAACGCGCCCACGATACAGACGCAGGTCTAGACCTTCGGTCTCCAATCGACGCTACTGTATTTCCAAAAGAAAGTATAATCATAGACACCGGAGTGCATATTGAGCTTCCGGATAATACGGTCGGTATGCGTAAAAGCAAAAGCGGACTCAACGTCAAACACGATA
>CALWMX010000158.1 GCA_944382105.1 uncultured Butyrivibrio sp. | reverse complement strand
ACGATGGCCGGCTCCCAGTATATTCTTATGGAATATTCTGTGGATGAGAGCTTTGAGGTTATATGCTCCAGCGTTTATGAAGCGGTAACAAACGGATATGCGCCTATACTTGCACATATCGAACGGTATATCTGTCTGGCGGACAGGCCCGACAGAGTTGAACAGCTTATTGCTTCAGGCGCTTTTATGCAGGTCAATGCCGGCTCTGTGGCAGGAAAAAGCGGCAGGACCATACAGAAATTTGTAAAAAAGCTTCTGAAGAAAAAAATGATACATTTTGTGTCATCCGATGCACACAGCGACAGAAGCAGAGCGCCCGTGTTCAGCGAAGCGGTCCATATTCTCATGAAAATATGCAAAACTGATTACTGTATGGATTTATTGTGGAATAATACAAATAAAGTAATCAATAATGAAGAAATAATATAGAACGGGAGATACTATGGGAAACACAGATATTAATAATCAGAATGCGTCAGCCGGCAGAACGGAGATAGACTTATCCGAAATATTCGGGATGCTGGCCCGGAAATGGATAATAATTGCAGCGGCGGGAGTTGCGGCGGCAGTAGCCGTTTTCTGTTATTTTCATTTTATTGTAACGCCTCAATATACATCCAGCGCGAGAATAATGGTAATCAACAGACAGAGCAGCGAATCGATTACCGCAACGGACCTTACGTCATCGACGACGCTTTCCAACGACTATGTGGAAATTGTTACATCTAGGACAGTTATGGAGCAGGTAATAGCCGATTTGGATTTGAATTACAGTGTCGGAGCCCTTCAAAGCATGGTTTCCGCATCCGTTGTTACCAATACACGAATGATTAACATCAGTGTTACCAATCCGGACCCTATTCTTGCCAAGAAAATAACGGACAGCGTTTCCAACGTATCCAGTACAAGGATATGCGAGGTTATGAATATTGAAAATATGGTCAGCATTGTGGATGAAGGGAGCCTGCCAACTGAACCTTCAAGTCCTGCCACAACCCGCAATACAGTAATAGCAGCGCTTTTAGGCATTATAATAGCGGCTGTTGTGATTATAATAATAGGAATAAAGGATGACAGAATCAAGACTCCGGAAGATGTGGAGAAATATCTCGGAGTAAGCGTTCTGGGAACAATACCTGTCTTTACCGCAGGAACGGATAATGGCGGTGCGAAGCCAAAGTTTGCGGAAACTGCCAAAAACGGAGGTAAAAGATAATGTCGATTCAGAAAATTTCAATTAACAAGATAAGTAAACTTGATTACAGATCCAATGAGTCGTTTAAAAGACTCAGGACAAACCTCCAGTATTGCGGGGATAATATTAAAGTAATAGCCCTTACAAGCTGTCTTCCGGATGAAGGCAAATCGACGGTGTCATTCAATCTTGCAATATCATTTGCAGAGATGGGCAAGAAGGTTTTGTTTATAGATGCGGACCTGAGAAAGTCCGTGCTTATCGGAAAATACAAGATAAGCAAGGCAGTCAACGGACTTACCCATTATCTTTCCGGAATGAAAAATATAGATGAAGTGGTATATTCAACAAACATTGAAAATCTTAACATAATACTTTCGGGACCTGTTCCGCCTGACCCGGCAGAGCTTCTTGAGAGCGACAGGTTTAAGGATCTTATTCCGGCTCTTAAGACTGTTTATGATTATATTATAATAGACACACCGCCGTTGGGCGCCGTTATAGACTCGGCTATTATCGCAGGTATATGTGACGGAACCGCGCTTGTTGTACCGTCCAAGGCTGTGAGCTACAGACTGGCCGGTGACGTAATTGAACAGATAAGGAAAACAGGAACAAGATTTTTGGGAGTCATACTGAATAAGGTCGATATGTCGGGCAAGTCATACTACGGCAAGTATTACGGAAAATACTACGGCAAGTATTACGGAAAATACGGTGAAGACAAGTAGTTGAGATACGAGAGGGATTGCTTATGAAGAAGTCCAAAATAACAATTGGTATTGTGGCGGCTGCGGTTGTCATTGCGTTGATAGTCTGTGTGCTGCTTCTTGGAGGAGACAGTACAGGGCCTGTAATTACGGTTCCGTCAGATTTGCAGTACCGCAGCGGTATGACCGATGATGAACTGCTTGCAGGGGTCACGGCTGTGGATAACAAAGACGGAGATGTCAGCGATACTCTTATTGTCAAATCCGTGATCGAGCTTTCCAACGGCAATAATGTGAAAATAACCTATGCCGCTCAGGACAGCAGCAATAATATTTCGGTAAAAAGCATAACGCTGCCATATGATGAAGGCGGAAGAGGAAACACTTCTGCCGATGATGGTGAAACATCCGGGGAAGACGTATCGGAAGAGAGTCCGGGAGACGAAACTGTAAGCACTGCTGATGCCGTATCAGATAATCAGCCTGGCGAGACTACATCGGCATATCCTGAGGAGACCACGCCCGTGGAAACAGAGTCGGCCGAAGCTCCTGTTTTGTATCTTACTCAGATAGAAGACTGGATACAGAAAGGCAGCGAAGTCAACTGGATAAGGTATGTTGATGATATAACCGATGACAAAGATGACAGAAATTCTTTGTTTCAGTCTATTATGATTGAGGATTATCCGGATATGAATACGGTCGGCGACTACGACATGAAATTCTACTGTAAGGATTCCGACGGTAATTTTTCGCCAAGAGTAACTCTTCATATACATATTACAGATTAATTTGGGAGGGATATTAATGGAAGAAAATATATTAACTAAGGAAAACGGACAGCATAAATCCTCCGGAGCACGTAAAGTTCTTATGATTACAGGCTGGATTTTATGTGCGGTAATGCTTGCGGCAGGGATTGTTTTTGTAATCGGAGTTGTCAGGCTCGATGTACTTACCACGCCGGCTATTGCGGTTATAATTGCCGTGCTGGCTGCGGTTACGGCGCTTTTTGCATTTTTGCAGAGATGGATTACATCGGGGATTATAACAAAACTTCTGGCCATAATCCTTTCAGTGGTGATGGTGATAGGCAGCAGCTATCTCGGAACCACCAATAAGGCATTGGAAAAAATGTCCGGAATTACCACTCAGATTGATAACGTTCAGGTGTATGTTTTAAAGGACAGCAGCTATGACAGCGTGAATGACCTCAAGGAAGCAAGATATGGAATTGCGGAAACGCTTGACAGGGAAAACACGGATAAAGCCATAGACATGATTGTAACCGAGACAGGCGCTTCAATTTCACCTTCCGAATATACCGGTGTAATTCATCTTATTGATGCGCTTTATGACGATGAGGTTGACGCAGTCATACTTAACAGTTCTTTCCTATCCATACTCCAGGATTTGGAGGGTTACACGGATGTTGAAGACCGTATCCGTTCCGTATGGTCTGCGGATATTGAAACGGTAATAGATGACAATAAGGAACCGGAAACAAACGATGATAACGGTAATACTGAAAATCCCGACAAAGACCCTTACGAGGAATACGAGGATTATCTGTACGGAGGGGAGGACGTGTTTACCTTGTATATAAGCGGAATTGATACTACCGGTTCTCCGATGGTTAACCGCAACAGCGATGTAAACATTCTTATGACGGTGAATACCAAAACAAGACAGATACTGATGATTAACACGCCGAGGGATTATTATGTTCCGCTGTCAATATCCAACGGAGTCAAAGATAAACTGACACATGCCGGATGCTATGGAATACAGGTATCGGTTGATACTTTGGAAATGCTTTACGGTGTCAATATAGACGATTATGTTAAAGTCAACTTTACCGGGTTTGTGGATGTTATAGATTTGCTGGGCGGAGTTACGGTATATTCCGAGTATGAATTTTCTTCATCCGGTTATCATTACACACAGGGATACAATTCGCTTAACGGCGCTGAAGCCCTTATATTCGCACGCGAACGACATGCATTCGGAAGCGGTGACAGGCAGAGAGGGAAGAACCAGATGGCTGTCATTCAGGGAATAATCAACAAAATTACTTCAACCGATGCGCTTCTTAACTATAACAGCATAATTGAGGCAGTTTCTTCAAGCATTGCCACAAGCATGTCAACAGACGAGATTACAGACCTTATCAAAATGCAGCTGAGCGACATGAGAGGCTGGGATATTGTGACCTACAGCGTTGACGGAACGGGAGATAATTTAATGACATTTTCCCTTACCACGCCTAATTACGTAATGGTGCCTACGCAGTCTACGGTTGACCAGGCTAAGGAATATCTCAGGCAGATATATGCCGGT
>CALWMX010000157.1 GCA_944382105.1 uncultured Butyrivibrio sp. | reverse complement strand
ATCAGCGGTATCTATATGAACTGCTTGTCTTTTACTTCCGCAAGCTGCTTTTCCCACCGGAAATCCGATTCAATTCGGGCGGCGATGGAAGAACCGTTAAAATTGTCCCTGCCCCTGACGCTTGTGTTGAAATCAGAAAGATATACTTTCCCTCCGAAGTGAAAATGTTTTCTGTCAAAAAGCCCTCTTGTGTTAATTTTTTTCTTCATTTGTATTTTTTCTCCTTTCGGTTAATTGGTAAGCTTCACACTCTGCCAAAACTCACTGAGTATTATTTCTCTAAAAATTTTTGATTTTATCGCAAAATGACAAAAAACGTATTTCGAACAAATGTTCTAAATGCATGTTGACAAATACGAACAAATGTTCTATACTAATCCATGCCGGCAGAAAAAATACCAAAGAAAAATATGATATATCACAAAACATTTAAGGATTGGGGGATTTAGGATGAAACAGACAGAAGCAGCAATAAACGAGCTTTATGCAAATAATGCAGATAAGCTTCATCGGATATGTCATAAGGAAATGGCCAGATTTGGAGGGATTTCCCCAATGGATTATGACGATTTTTATTCAAGGGCCGGTTATGAAATTGCTCTTGCAAAAAAAATATACAACCCATCGGCAGGCAAATCCTTCACGGATTATATTTTTGGCGTTATCAGAAATTCTGTTTGCAAGGAAATGACATACAGGAACAGAGGAAAAAGACAGGTAATCGTGGAAACGGAAGAAAAAGATACGGACGGCAATATTATAAAAATTAAAGAATATTCCTCTGATATTCCCATAGATATGCCTTTGGGCGATGGAGAAAGTTCCGTTCTGGGCGATATCCTGGCTGATAAGAGGACCGTTGAAAAAGAAATTTTTGATGATAACGAGGATGGCTACAGCAATAAAATGCGCCGGTATCTGGGCAGGCTTTCCCTGATGCAGAAAAAAGTGCTGAAACTTGCCGGCATGGGCTTTACGCCAAATGAAATTATGGAAGAGCTGGATATAAATCAAAAATTGTATGATGACTGTTATAAAGCGATTCATTCGTACAGGAATACATCGATACTTTTATAGGACACGGAGGATAAAAAATGCCAAGACCACGCAAACAGACATATACGTTGAAAATGTATTTAGATAAAATCAAGGACGGAGATATTTGCAATGATGCGGACGTACAGAGGAATTTTGTATGGAATAAAGAGCAGATTAATGAGTTTCTGGCTACGGTCCTAACAGACGATTATATACCTCCGATTATTCTCGGCGAGGAAAATAACAGCCAGCTGCATATTGCGGACGGAGGGCAAAGAAGCGCCGCATTGAAATTATTCAGATACGGCAACTATAAAATTACCTCCTCCATCGAGGATTCTATTATTCCGTACAAAAAGAAAGCGGTGGACGAAAACGGTAATATTTACTGGGAAGACGCCCGGTTTGACATAAAGAATAAAACCTATGAAAAACTTCCGGAAGAACTGAAAAAGAGGTTTGACGAATATCAGATTGAAACCGTTATACATGAGAATTGTGACAAACACAGAATTTCAAAATATATCAAACGTTACAATAATCATGTTTCCATGAACACAAACCAGAAGGCTTTCACTTACATCGATAATTTTGCCGGATACATACGCGAAATACTGGATATAAAGTTTTTTCTTGATTACAGCAGTTTTACGGAAGCCGAGAAGACAAAAGGCGTTGTGGAAAGAGTGGTCGTTGAAACGGTGATGTGCATGTACCACCTTAACGACTGGAAAAAACAAACAAAGGCAATCTGCAGTTACCTGAACAAAAACGCGTCCACGGACGAATTTGAAAAGCTGGAAAGCAATTTACACAGACTGGAACAGGTGATTACGGAAGATGTAAAAGATATTTTCAACAGCAAGGATTCATTTATTTTTCTGACGCTGTTTGAAAAATTCACAGGCATGGGCTTTGAAGATTCTCGGTTTGTAAATTTCCTGAAAATGTTTAAAAGAGAATACAGGCCGGTTAGGACAAATGAAAAAGGAATGCTGTTCGATGAGATTGACAAAGACAAAGGAACGAAAGATAAGGCCGTTATCATATCGAAGCTGGATATGCTTACCGGACTGATGAATGAATACCTTCGTGTTGAAAATAACCGTGAGCCGGCAGGCGCCGGGCTGTTTATCTCCGAGAATGTGGGTCTTGATTTGCAGGAAACAAATGAAAATATGGAATGCTATGAAGAGACTTTAAACAGTCTGGAATACAATACAATCAGGGACGGATCCGGACTGCTGAATGCAGAAAACAGATATTCGCTATTGGCAATGGTGGCATATTCATACAAGAATGACGAAGACCTTGACGATTGGATGGCCGAATATGCCAAAAACAATGATACGTATTTTACCGACCAGAGGAAGAATTATCTGCATATGCTGGCAGATTTCCGTAGATTCAATAAAAAAACGGTGGCGTCGTGATGACGGTAACCGTAAGAAGGGTGAAAATATGAGCGCAGACAACGGAATTTATATTTTAAAAACGAAAGACCAGTACAGGGTGGCCCATTTTCAGAACGCGGGCTATATGTATTGTTCCGCAATCACAAGAGAATATAACGATAAAATTATACCCTCAAGAGCAGTTGAATTATGGGGAGACTGTAAATTTACACGCAGAGAAGACGTTGCACTGCATCTGGCCCACAAATGGGCCGAAAGTCTTCCGGTCTGCAGGTATGGCGTAAATATTGTCAGATTTAACAATACATGGATGAAACTGTTGCTGGATGCGCAGATATATGCGGAAAAGGAAATTGAAGCTATCAAAAATAATAATGATGAAAATAACTGGAATATGAAGCAATTATTCAAAATTGCCGGAGGTTATTATACGGACAGATGGCTGCATACATTAAGGTGCGGCAAGGATTTTAGAAGAATGAAACCGCAGCCGAAACTTTGAATTTGTAGCATCTTGTCTTTTTTATTCTATTGTGCTAAAATAATCAAAGCTTTACAAAGAGTTACATGAGAGTATATCCAAAGGAGAAGTTATGATAAAAGCATATGCGTTGACTGATGTTGGCAAAATGCGCAATGTCAATCAGGACTATGTGTACTGTACCAGCAAACCGGTGGGCAAACTGCCCAACCTGTATATTGTTGCAGACGGTATGGGAGGCCATAAGGCGGGAGATTTGGCAAGCAGATTTTCGGTGCAGACGTTTGTAGAGAGCGTAATGGCTTCTGACAATGACAATCCCATCACAATAATTTCGGATGCAATTAAGATTACCAATACCAAACTAGTGGAGCTGGCGGCTGCATCTGCCGATTATACCGGAATGGGAACCACATTTGTTGCCGCTACAATCATAGGCAAATCAGTGTATGTCGCCAACATAGGGGACAGCAGGCTTTATATACTGGGAGACGAACTGAGGCAGATAACCAGAGACCATTCGCTTGTCGAGGAGATGGTAAACAACGGTACCATAGACCGGGCTCAGGCGAGAACGCATGAGAAAAAGAATGTCATAACGCGCGCCATAGGAGGCGGCGAAGAGGTTATGGCGGATTTTTTCGAGGTTGAACTTAATAAAGGAGATATTGTTTTTATGTGTTCGGACGGATTATCCAATATGCTTGAAGACTCGCAGATAGCTTCTGTTCTCAACAGCAAAAAGGAAATCAATGAGCGCGCGCAGATGCTTGTTGATATAGCTAACGAGCATGGCGGCAAGGACAATATCTCAATAATAATCATAGAACCATAGGGAAACAGGAGGGAATATGTTAAGAGAAGGAATGTTTATAGCGGACAGATATGAGATTCTTGAGAAAATAGGCTCGGGAGGCATGTCTGACGTATATAAGGCAAAATGCCATAAGCTGAACAGATATGTGGCTGTCAAAGTCCTTAAACCTGAATTTTGCGAGGATAAGACATTTGTCTCCAAATTCAGAGCAGAGGCTCAGTCGGCTGCAGGACTTATACATCCGAATATAGTTAATGTATATGATACCGGAGAGGAAAACGGTATATATTACATTATCATGGAGCTTGTTGAGGGCATAACTCTTAAGAAATATATCGAGAAAAAAGGAAAACTCGGTGTCCGTGAAGCTGTAAGCGTTGCAATTCAGGTGGCGCAGGGCATTGAGACCGCACATAAACATCATATAGTACACAGGGATATCAAACCTCAGAATATAATCATTTCCAAGGAGGGTAAGGTAAAGGTCACCGATTTCGGAATTGCCAGAGCCGCTTCCTCAAACACAATCAATTCCTCCGTTATGGGTTCGGTTCATTACATTTCACCTGAGCAGGCAAGAGGCGGATACAGTGACGAGAAGAGTGATATATACTCATTCGGCATTATGCTTTTTGAAATGCTGACCGGAAGGGTTCCTTTTGAAGGGGATACTACGGTTGCGGTTGCTCTTCAGCACATTCAGGATGATATGGTTTCTCCGAGAAAATATCTTCCGGATATACCTGTAAGCGTTGAGAAAATCGTACTTAAATGTACACAGAAAAAGACAGACAGAAGATATCAGAATATGACGGATTTGATTGCGGATTTGAAGCGTTCGCTTGTGACTCCCGATGAGGATTTTGTCATAATATCTTCTGCGGTTCCTAACGGGGCAACTCAGATGATAGGAGATGACGATATCGCCCAAATTAACGAGCGCGCCTCCCGAAAGAATGCCGAGATAGATGTTGTGAATACCGACAGGGATGAGAGCGAAGCTCCATATGTGCAGGATCAGACGGATGATGAAGACGATACCGCAGAGCTTGTCGACGATTATGACGACAAGGAAGCGGCAGCGTCCAAGAAGATAGATAAAATTATTACCATTTTGGGGATTGCGGTGGGAGTTGTTATACTGGTTATAACAATCATTGTAATCGTGAAAATGGTTAATCTTTTTGCCGGAGACAGCTCAACAAGCTCCAATAATAACAACGTAACAGAGGACGCTGGCAGTGATAAGGTTGAGGTGCCGAGGCTTCTTGGCTATACCTACGAGCAGGCGCAGGAAGAACTTTCAAAATACAATCTGGGCATCAGAAGAATAGAAGATTATTCGGAGCTTTATGATGAAGGCCTGATATATGACCAGAGCGTAGATGCGGGAGAGATGGTTGATAAAAATACGACCATTGTAGTGTATGTAAGCAAAGGCACATCCACCTTTGAAATGCCGGATGTTATAGGAGATACACAGACATCCGCGGAATACACCCTGAGAAACAAAAACCTTACTCCTACGTATCAGTATGAAGAAACGGACGATGAGGATCTTATTAATACTGTTGCCGCAACCGACCCTAAGCCGGGCGAGACTGTTAAGAGCGGAGATACGGTTACCGTAACCCTCTACAAAGGCGTTACTCAGACTATGGCGGTGGTTCCTTCGGTGACGGGAGACACCAAAGAAGATGCGGAAAGCAAGCTCAGGGCTCTTGGCTTCACCAACATAGAATTCGAGTATGATTATCACAGCACCGTAGGCGAAGGAAAGGTTATATCGCAGGCAGGCGCCACGGTCGGAGCGGAGGCTCCCGTTGACACAACCACAATAACTCTGGTTATAAGCAGAGGACCGGAGCCGACGGAACCGGAGACAACCACTCAGGAGCCGGAGACTACTACCCAAGAGCCGGAGACTACTACGCCGGCTGAGACGGAACCGGTCGCTCATAGTGTAAGCGCCAGAATATCCGCAAACGACATACTGGCGGCCATTGAAAATGATGTGTCAGAGGACAGCAATATCGGGCTCGTGTTTAAGGTATTCTACACAAATACGTCAGGAAATGCATCATCAATGCAGATAAGTTCGGTTAATTACACCTACAATGAGCTTGTCGGACTCGAAGAACTTAATATACCTTCAACGGAGATAGATAATCTGGACAGCAGCAAGGAAACCACTATTTCCGTCGACATATCCTACACCGACAAGGACGGGAATAATCAGAGTACGTCTGTAACCGGTCTTGCAGCTACGGTCAAGTAAAGCATGCTTGGTAAGATTATCAAAGGAATAGCCGGATTTTATTATGTACACACCGCATCCGGCGGTGTGTACGAATGTAATGCCAAAGGTGTGTTCCGCAACAGGAATATCAAGCCTCTTGTGGGCGACAATGTAGATATTGATATTGTTGACGATGCAAAACTTATCGGAAGCATAAACAGGATACTGCCAAGGGACAGTGAGCTTATAAGACCCGCCGTGGCCAATATAGACCAGGCAATGGTTGTTTTTGCATCGGTATCTCCCGCGCCCAATCTTAATCTTTTGAGCCGGTTTATCGTAAATATGGAACAAAACAACATAGATACGATAATCTGTTTTAACAAGACCGATCAGGCCAGGGAGGCAAAAATTGAAGAGCTTTGCGGCGTTTTTGCAGACAGCGGATGCACAGTGGTGACATCCAGTGTGAAGGAAAACAAAGGGATAGATGCTCTCAAAAAGCTTTTGGCAGGGAAAACGACAGCGTTTGCCGGGCCATCCGGGACAGGTAAATCTTCAATTCTCAATGCGGTTTTTCCGGAAGCAAATTCCAAGACGGGTGACATAAGCGTCAGGATAAACAGGGGAAAGCATACTACAAGACATACTGAAATATTCTGTGCTGCGCCGGGAACATATATAATGGATACTCCCGGCTTCACATCGCTGGAATGCGGCGAAATCGAAGCCGACGAACTCAGATTTTATTTTAATGAGTTTAAGATATATGAGGGCAGATGCAGATTCAACGGCTGCGTTCATGTCAATGAGCCCGACTGCGCTGTTAAGGCTGCGGTTGGGAGCGGTAAAATCAACCGGACAAGATATGATATATATGTGAGTTTATACAATGAACTGAAATCAAAGAGGAAATATTAATGAAAAAACATCTTGCACCTTCTATTTTGGCGGCTGATTTTACCAGATTAGGGGAACAGCTTAAAATCATTGAGAATGCCGGTGTAAAATACCTGCACCTTGACGTTATGGACGGAGTATTTGTTCCGAGCATATCTTTCGGTATGCCGGTGATTAAGTCCATACGAAGCCACAGTAAAATGATTTTTGACGTTCATATGATGGTGACGGAGCCTGAGAGATATATCGGCGACCTGAAAAAGGCGGGAGCAGACATTATTGCGGTGCACATTGAAGCCTGCCGTTCTCCGAAGAAGGCCCTTTTGCAGATTGACGGGCTGGGGGCAAAGCCGGCCTTGGCGATAAGCCCCGGTACAGCCATAGAAGAGCTCAGGGAATATCTGCCGTATCTCGGGCAGGTTATTGTTATGAGTGTCAATCCGGGTTTTGGGGGACAGCCGTTTATAGAGTCTTCTTACGACAGGATAGCCGAGCTTGCAGATATGAGGAAAGAACTGGGCCTTGAGTTTGATATTGAAGTGGACGGAGGGGTTTATGCGGAAAACGCAGAACATATTCTTGACTGCGGCGCAGACATCCTTGTTGCCGGGTCGGCGGTTTTCGGAGGAGATATAAGAAGCAATATCGACGGACTGCTTGAAATAACAGGAAGAGAATAACAAATTTTACGGGGCGGATACGCATGAAAACAATTATAGTTACGGGCGGCATATTGCATAAGGAATTTGCCGCTTCGTTTTTGGAAAAAAACAGATACGATTATGTAATCGCCGTTGACGCAGGTGTGGGGTACTGTAAGAAATTGGGGATTGTTCCCGACATGATCGTGGGGGATTTTGACACTTACGGAACGGACAGGCTCAGGGAATATGAGGATAATGATGTAATAATAAGACGTTTTGCTTCTGAGAAAGATGACACCGACACGGAGATTGCGATGCTGGAGGCGGCAAAAAGAGGCGGAGAAACAGACGTCCTGTGTGCTTTCGGAGGCAGAATGGATCATATGCTTGCCAACATACACAATCTTTACCTTGCCATGGAGAGAGGGATAAGGGCAAGACTTGTGGATGAGGATAATATTATTTTTCTTGCGGATGAACCGTTTTCCGTTACCAAAAGGGATTTTCCTTACAAGTTCGTGTCGTTTGTTCCGTTTGCGGGGGAAGTGACAGGGATAAAATTAAAAGGCTTTAAGTATCCGTTGAACGGATATACCTTAAAGCCGGGATATTCAAGATGCATCAGCAACGAAATGACAGGTGACAAGGCAGAAGTTGAGTTTAATAACGGAATCCTTATTGTAATTAATTCGGACGATAAAATAACGTCTGACCGAAACAACAGCGTTTAAGGCTTTGTATGTTCTACAGCCCGGTGCCTTTACCGGGGATAAACAAATTTCCGATATCGGCTCTTTCCAGAGCCAGCAGTTTGAGTTTTTTGTCAATACCGCCGGCATATCCTGTAAGACTGCCGTCTGCTCCCACAACTCTGTGGCAGGGTATAATGACGGAAATATTATTGTGTCCAACGGCTCCGCCTACAGCCTGAGCCGACATTGTTTGTAAGCCTTCCTGCTTTGCGATTATTTTTGCAATTTCTCCATATGTGACTGTCTGTCCGTAAGGGATTTTGCGCAGTATTTCCCAGACCTTAATCCTGAACGGAGAGCCGGTCATGTGAATCTTCGGTTCAAAATCCGGCTGCTTTCCGGAAAAGTAAATATCCAGCCAGCTGCCGGTCTGCTCAAAGACGGGCAGTTTTTTTTCTTCATGCTCCGTGTCAAGGTTTTCTCCGTAATATTTCTGTCCTTCAAACCAAAGTCCCGTCAATCCTTTTTCATCGGCGGCAAGAAGAATTGCGCCAAGCGGTGAAATGTAATGACTGATGTACTGCATTCGAATTTTCCTTTCTTCATGCGCCGCAGTCAGCATATGTTCTCCGGCGCATGCGCTCGTATTTAAAAACCGGTATCACACATTGAACCTGAACAGTATAACGTCGCCGTCCTTAACCACGTAATCCTTTCCTTCTATGCCTACAAGACCCTTTTCCTTGGCGGCGGCATAAGATCCGCAGTCGAGAAGATCCTGATAATATACGACCTCGGCTTTGATAAAGCCTCGTTCAAAATCACTGTGGATTTTGCCTGCGGCAGCAGGAGCCTTTGTTCCCTTGCGTATTGTCCATGCCCTTGTCTCTGTAGGTCCGGCTGTGAGAAAGCTTATAAGACCGAGAAGTCTGTAGCTGGCTTTAATCAGCTTGTCAAGGCCGGATTCCTTAAGGCCCAAGTCTTCAAGAAATTCCTTTTTTTCATCTTCATCAAGTTCGGATATTTCCTCTTCAATCTGTGCGCAGACTACAAATACTTCGCTTCCTTCGCCTGCGGCATAATCGCGCACCGACTGTACAAAGGAGTTGGAAGCTCCGTCATCGGCAAGGTCGTCCTCGCTTACATTGGCAGCGTAAATAACAGGCTTGGCCGTGAGCAGATCATATGTTGCCATAAGCGCTTTCATATCGTCGTCCTCAGGCTCATAGGAACGCGCCGGTTTGCTTTCCTCAAGATGTGCTTTTAATGCCTCGAGCAGCGAGAGCTCCTTGGCGAGGGCCTTGTCGTTGCGTGCTCCCCTTGAAACCTTGGCAATTCTTCTCTCGAGAATGTCAAGGTCCGAAAAAATAAGTTCATAGTTGATTGTCTCTATATCACGCAGCGGGTCAATTGATCCGTCAACATGAACGATGTTGCTGTTTTCAAAACACCTTACAACATGTACTATGGCATCCGTTTCTCTGATATGGGAAAGGAACTGGTTGCCAAGGCCTTCTCCCTTGGAAGCTCCTTTTACAAGTCCGGCTATATCCACAAATTCGATAACCGCAGGAACGATTTTGGCAGAATCATAAAGCTTGGCCAAAAGCGCCAGACGTTCATCGGGAACCGATACCACACCCACGTTAGGGTCGATTGTACAGAACGGGTAATTGGCTGACTCGGCGCCTGCTTTCGTTAAAGAGTTAAAAAGCGTACTTTTGCCTACATTTGGCAAACCTACTATTCCTAATTTCATGATAATATGCTCCGTTTTTTCTCTAATTTATTGGTAGTTATTACTTTTTTGTGAGTATTCTAACACATAAATCAAAAAAAATAAAGCATAACAGTCCATATAATTCCATATAGTTTATTGCCTGACTGCCGCAGCAGCCGGTGCCGTAAAAGAGTCCTGTCACAAAATTAATTTGCAAGTTGATATTTCCTTAAGTTTGTATTACAATTAACTAAGCTTAATTTTAAGGAGATATCATTATGGATGTAGGACCGATAAGATTTCCGCACCTTGGCTTTGAGGTGCTGGTTAATAAAAGCTTTACCGTATTCGGCTTTGAGATAGCCTATTACGGCGTTATTATGGCGCTTTCCATGGTGTGCGGAGCCATAGTGGCATACTGTGAAGCCAAAAGGACGGGGCAGAAGGTTGATGATTATATTGATTATACGCTTTTCGGAATAGTCGGCGGAATAATATGCGCCAGATTATACTATGTTATATTCGAATGGGATTACTACAGTGAGAACCTTTCGCAGATTTTTAATCTCAGAGGCGGCGGAATTGCAATTTACGGAGGAATAATAGGCGCGGTTATCGTGGCTGTTATTTTCTGCAAAGTTAAGAAAATGAAATTTTTCAAGTTTGCAGATACCGCTGTTCTGGGACTTGTGACAGGACAGATTATCGGAAGATGGGGCAACTTTTTTAACAGGGAGGCATTCGGTTCGTACACGGACGGGCTTTTTGCCATGCAGATACCATTGTCGGATATAGGCGGCAATGTGGAAGTGACCGATGCCATGAAAGTAATTGTCAACGGCGTCGAGTATGTTCAGGTTCAGCCCACATTTCTTTACGAAAGCGCTCTTAACCTTGTTCTTTTAATACTGCTTATTATATTCAGGGATAAGAAGAAATTTTACGGTGAGACATTTTGCAGATATCTCATGGGATATGGAGTAATAAGGTTTATTATTGAAGGGTTCAGGACGGACCAGCTCCAGTTCCGGGGCGTAGCGGTTTCGCAGATACTTTCCGCCGTACTTTTTGTTGCTGCACTTGCGTTTGTGATTGTGATGAGGGTGAGGCTTAAGGGAAAACCGTCTCAGATTGACCCTATACCGCCTAAAAAGAAAAAAATAAAGTCTGACGCGGCCGGGGAGGATGAAGATGCCGGGCCCGAGACGGAACAAGGGACATCTGAGGAACCGGAAAGCGGGAAAGACATAACCGAGGCGGATGCCGCGGGGAAAGAGAACGCGGAACCGGAAGCCGTACAGGAGCAGGAACAGGAAGGGCAGGATGAAAACCGGGAATAAGCCGGGCAAAAAATTTTTCTTGACTTTTATAAAAAAGTTCCGATAAAATGCCATTCATCCAGTGGCGGAATAATTAACATGCCGGCATGGAATATTAAGGCAGAAGTTATAAAGCGTAAATCCGGATAAAAGGGTTTGCGCTTTTTTTGTGTCCCCGGAAATATGTCCTAATATTTGTCCAGACGATTGTTTTTTCTGTATTCTCCCGGAGTGCTTCCCGTTATCTGCTTGAAGGTTTTCCAGAAATAATTCTCGTTATCGAAACCGCACCAGTACGCAATTTTGCTTATGCTGTGCCCGGTGTGCGTGAGCATCTTTTCGGCATTGTCTATCCGTATTCGGGCTATATATTCCATCGGACGCATTCGGGTGCAGCTTTTAAAAATGCGGCAGATATGCTGCGGAGTCAGCCCCTCAAGACGGCATAAATCATCCATTGTTATATTCTGCATGTAATGACAGTCTATGTAGTCCTTAATCAGTCTCATGTGTTTTGTGTAGGAGCTTTGGTTTTGTCCGGAATAAGTTCTTTCTCTTTTGACAAGACCTGCCTGACATGCAAATTCCAATATAAATTCATTAATGTACACTGTCCACAACAAACGAAGATATAGCGCTTACGGCACTTGCTGTAAAAGGAAGTATAAACATTTCCTCTAACGGAGGGAATATTACCTTTGGGAGCTTAGATGTAGGAAACGAAAAAACGCTGAATGTGTCAGGCAATAACGGCGATGTGGATATTGAGTTTGTAAACGAATAATTGTAATTCTGAAAACCTTTGTTTTGCGGTTTCAGAACACTTATAAACGGCGGTTGTGAAATAAT
This sequence comes from uncultured Butyrivibrio sp., assembly GCA_944382105.1. Lineage (GTDB taxonomy): Bacteria > Bacillota > Clostridia > Lachnospirales > Lachnospiraceae > Eshraghiella. Next base: position 12,503 of record CALWMX010000157.1, on the reverse strand, counting down.
CGATTTTTACCGTCGTTTTTTTGCGTTCTCCATTTTCACATGTATCTTTTTAGCTCCGGAAAATAATGGAAATCTTTAAAATACCCCTTGATATTTATTATGAAATGGTCTAAAATGGCTTTATAAGTGGTAAAAAGTGTGACTTTGTGAAAGATTGTGGAACGAAGTGGTAGAATTCCAATCGTAATCTTATATATAAGGAAGGGGTGACGGCAATGTTCATGGGTCAGTACAACCATTCAATTGACGCCAAGGGCCGTGTCATCATACCTGCCAAGTTTCGTGAGAAGCTTGGAGATTCCTTTGTGGTCACAAAAGGGCTTGACGGATGTCTTTACGGATACGCCGACGAAGAGTGGAAGGCTTTTGAGGAAAAGCTGGGCACGCTGCCTATTACCAACAAGAATACAAGACAGTTTACGAGATTTTTTCTGGCGGGAGCGGCGGAATGCGAACTGGACAAGCAGGGACGTATTTTGCTGCCCGCGGTGCTTCGTGAATTTGCCGGACTTGATAAAGATGTGGTGCTTGTGGGCTCTGCAAGCAAAATAGAAATCTGGAGCAAGGAAAGATGGGATGCTTCCAATGCCGAATACGAAGGCAATATGGACGATATCGCGGCCAACATGGAAAGCCTCGGATTTTCGATTTAGGTGAGAGGTTTTTATGGAATTCGTACACAGACCGGTTTTACTGGAAGAAACAATCAAAGGGCTTAACATCAGACCAGACGGAATATATGTGGACGGAACGCTTGGCGGCGCCGGACATGCCTTTCACATATGCGAAAGGCTGACATCAGGCGGAAGACTTATAGGTATTGACCAGGATGAAGACGCAATACTTGCTGCCGGAGAAAGGCTAAAACCGTTTGCGGACAGAGTGACAATCGTAAGAGACAATTACAGCAATATCGGAAAAGTGCTTTCGGATATGGGCGTTGATAAAGTTGACGGAATACTTTTGGATATAGGAGTTTCATCATACCAGCTTGATACGGCGGAACGCGGTTTTACATATAATGACGAAGACGCGCTTCTTGACATGAGGATGGACAGACGAACGGCGATGACAGCCGAGGATATAGTCAATGACTACAGCGAGGCGGACCTGTACCGGATAATACGGGATTACGGAGAGGACAGGTTTGCCAAGAACATAGCCAGGCATATTGTTCATGCAAGAGCCGCCGGAAGAATAAGGACAGCCGGGCAGCTTGTTGAAATTATCAAGGCGGCCGTTCCGATGAAATTCCGCGCAGTGGGAGGACATCCCGCAAAAAGAACCTTTCAGGCGCTGAGGATAGAGCTCAACAGGGAATTGGAGGTACTGGAAAATTCCATCGACGATATGATTGACCTGCTTGGCGACGGAGGAAGGTTATGTATAATAACCTTTCATTCGCTGGAGGACAGAATTGTCAAAAACAAATTCAGGGAGAATGTAAACACCTGCACCTGCCCGCCGGAATTTCCGGTATGCGTGTGCGGCAACAAGCCAAAGGGTGTGATAATAACCAGAAAACCTATAGTTCCAACGGAAGAAGAAACAAAAGAGAACAAAAGGGCAAAAAGCTCTAAATTAAGGATATTTGAGAGAAGAACAGAAAAATAGAGGTAAAAAGCAGGGAGGAATATTATGGCAGACAGGAGATATAATTCAGAGTACATTTACGGAAGCGCGGCACCGCAGAGAACAGCTGAAGAACCGGTAAGAATCCCCAGAAGAAGGACGGGAAATATCGCCGAAGAGAGACAGAAACAGGAACAGGACAGAAGAATACAGGAAAACAGGGCAAAAGCTACGAAAATCGGCGGCGTATTTACGCTTCTTATTGCTGCGGCTGTAGGCGTAATGCTTTTTACGTGCACCAATTACATATCCCTGATTAATCAGAAGAGCAGCAATGCAGACAAAATATCGGCCCTGCAGAGTGAGCTTGAAGAGCTTAAGGTTGAGAATGACCTTAAGGAACTTTCAATTGACACATCAATCGACTATGAGTATATTTATAATATAGCTACGGAAGAGCTTGGCATGGTATATGCGTCAGAGGATCAGATTATAAAATACCAGAGCGGTGAAAGCGAGTATGTAATGCAGTTTGAGGATATACCCGAGCAATAATTTATAAGGAGAAGTCATGGCAGTAAAAAGACGTAAAAGCACCAAATTCACAACGTTAATGCAGAAAAAGCTTTTAATCGTTTTTATGGTTGTCATGGCTTTACTTGTTTTTCTTTCAGTAATGATGATAAAAATCAACGTGAGCAAAGGTTCAGAATATTCCAAGGCAGTTTATAACAATTTTAATTACAGCAGCCGGACCATTGCGGCAAGGCGCGGTGATATAACTGACAGGAACGGAACCGTTCTCGCTTACAGTACCAAAGTCTATAATTTAATACTTGACGCGAAGGTGCTCCTGTCGGACGAGACGTACAAGGAGCCTACAATCGATGCGCTTTTGACTTATTTTGATATAGATGAAAATGAGCTTAGGGAATACATTGAAGACAATGAGTCCCGAAAAGAGGCCGGTGAAAATGTTGACAGCTATAAACGCCTTCTTACCGAGCTGACAGATGAGGACACTCAGGATTTTGTGGAGGCAATGAACGAAGAAAATTCGCTCATTAAGGGAGTATGGCTTGAAGATGAGTATAAAAGGACATATCCGTTCGGAAGCTTCGCATGCGATTTGATTGGTTTTGCCAGCGAGGCCAACGGAGGAGAACTGGGAATAGAAAGCTATTATGAGAATGAACTTGCCGGGACCGACGGAAGGATTTACGGTTATATCAATGACAGCGAATATGAAGCGACCAGAAGAAACGCTTCAAACGGCAGTACGGTTGTATCAACAATAGATTTCACTGTACAGAATATAATCGAGCAGGCTATAAGAGACTTTAATGAGGAATACGGCTCCAAAAGCACTTCGGTCGTCGTTGTTGACCCTGACACAATGGAAGTGCTTGGTATGGCGGATTATCCTGTTTTTGACCTTAACAATCCGCGCGATCTGACATCGATATATTCCACGGAGGAACTGGAAGGTTTTACTGATGACGAATTTAAGGATGAGCTGTACGGGCTTTGGAATAATTACAGCGTGTCCTCCATATATGAACCCGGTTCAGTGTTCAAGGCATTTACAATAGCGGAATCCATTGAAGAGCAGAAAGCTTCCCTGAAGGATGTTTTTACCTGCGACGGAGAAGGGATTTATGACGCTTCCACAATTCTATGCCACGGCGGAGTGGGGCATGGGGACCTGACGCTTTCCGGCGCCCTTACGGAATCCTGCAATGATGCGCTTATGCAGATAAGCATGAGACTTGGACCGTCAACCTTTTGTAATTATCTCAACACTTTTAAGTTCGGTATCAGAACGGGGGTTGATTTGCCTGCGGAAGAGAACGGACTCCTTATAGACGAGGATTCGATGATGGACGTGGATCTGGCCACAAATTCTTTCGGTCAGAATCTCAACGTTACCATGATGCAGATGGTTTCGTCTTTTGCGTCCTTAATAAACGGAGGATACTATTACCAGCCCCATGTTGTGAAGGAAATACTTTCCGAGTCAGGCGAAACCATAGAGAGCTTTGAGCCCGTGCTTGTAACCCAGACCGTTTCGTCAGAAACTTCGCGTATAATGCGTGAAATGCTCCGCGCGGTTGTGGATTACGGAACCGGCGGATATGTGCATATTGACGGTTATTCCATAGGCGGCAAGACAGGAACAGCCGAAAAAGCAGGCCGCGACAAGTCGGAATACGTTATTTCATTCATGGGCTTTGCTCCTGCGGAGGATCCGGAGGTTCTTGTATATGTGGTGATTGATGCTCCCGACTGTGAAGAATATAATACCTCATGGTCGGCTCAGGTGCTCGCAAGGGCGATTATGGAAAAGCTCCTGCCGTATATGGGGATAATGGCCGACAATGCCGACTATGATACTGATATTTATCTTGATACCGAGGATTTGGATAAAGCGGTTGTAAAGCCTGAAATTACAACACAGAATGAAACACAAAATCAGGAAGAAACTACGGCGGAAACAGAAAATGCTCCTGAAGGAGAGCAGGAAACCTTGGCAGAGAATGTGTCTGAGGGAGAGACGCAAACAAACGATGAGGGCGTGACGGAGCCGGAAACGGAAGGTGGGAACACGCCTGAGGGAGAAACAGTGAATCCATAATTTTGAATAAGATTGCCTGCTTTACAATAAACTGTAAGGAACAGTAATACCGGCGGGCAGATAATATGAAAGCAAAAAGAGTGCACAGAAAAAAAATCAGGATTTACGCGGTGACAGCAATAGCGTTGCTCGTCCTGCTTATTGGAAGACTGACATATGTTGTGATTTTTCAGTCTGAGGAGCTGTATGCGGCAGCCACCGATCTTCATGAACGGGAGAGAGAAATAAAGGCTCCCCGGGGAAGGCTTATCAGCGCCGACGGGACCGTTCTTGCAACCAATAAAACCGTATGTACCGTTTCAGTCATACATTCCCAGATTACGGATCCGGAGGCAGTGATAGAAATGCTGTCAAAGGAGCTTTCCATGAGTGAGGAAAAGGTACGTTCATATGTTGAAAAGGTAAGCTCCATGGAGCGGGTTAAATCGAACGTATCCAAAGAAATCGGAGACAGGATAAGAGAATATAATTATGACGGAGTCAAGGTTGACGAGGACAGTAAAAGAACTTACCCTTACGGAGAGCTTGCATCAAAAGTTATGGGCTTTACGGGCTCTGATAATCAGGGAATAGTCGGACTTGAAGTAAAATACGATGAAATTCTTGCCGGAACCAACGGACAGATACTTACCCTGACGGATGCGGCCGGCGTTGAAATCCAGGGAGAAGAAGAAACAAGGATTGAACCGGTTGCGGGAGACGACTTGTATCTGAGCCTGGATTATAATATCCAGTCATACTGCATGCAGGCCGCAATAAAGACATATGAGGCCAAGCAGGCGAAAAGCGTCAGCATAATAGTTATGAACCCTCAGAACGGCGAGCTGCTTGCAATGGTAAATTATCCGGAATACGATTTAAATGACCCGTATACACTCAATTATGAAGTGTCCGGTATCAGTGAAGATGAAAAAATGGAACTCCTCAACGCTATGTGGCGTAACGGAGTGATAAACGATACATACGAGCCAGGCTCAACCTTTAAGGTGATTACGGCCACGGCCGGCCTTTCTACAGGAGTGGTGTCATTGTCCGACACATACAGCTGCGGAGGAAGCACTATGGTAGGAGGGCGGACAATACGCTGCCACAAAACAACAGGACACGGTTCTCAGACCTTTGCGGAAACGCTTATGAATTCCTGCAATCCGGCCTTTATTACATGGGGGCTGAGAGTGGGAGTGGATAACTTCCTGCTGTATATGGATAAACTGGGGCTTATGGACAAAACCGGGGTGGATTTGCCCGGAGAAGCATCCACAATCATGCATCAGAAGGAAAATATAAAGGAGCTGGAGCTTGCAACCATGTCATTCGGCCAGTCGTTTCAGATAACTCCTTTGCAGCTTTTGAGAGCGATAAGCTGTGTAATCAACGGAGGAACGCTGGTGACGCCGCATTTCGGAGTTAAGACAATAGATGCGGATGGTAACATAACGGTACTTGAATATGACACTGAAAGCGGCGTGATCACTCAGGAAGTAAGCGAAACCATGAAGACATTGCTGAAAGCGGTAGTTGAGGAAGGCGGCGGCGGAAACTGTTATATAGACGGCTATTCCATAGGAGGTAAAACAGCCACATCACAGAAGCTTCCTAGAAGCGAGCAGAAATACATAGCCTCTTTTGTGGGGTTTGCGCCTGTCAATGACCCTCAGGTAATCGCAATGTGCATTATCGACGAACCTCAGGGAATATATTACGGCGGTACGATAGCGGCTCCCGTTATAAAAGAGGTATTTGAAAATATTCTTCCTTATCTTGGAATAGAAAAGGAAGCTGCGAAAGGAACACAGTAAAGATGAATTTTGACGGAAAGAAAATAGTTGTTGTGGGAACAGGCATCAGCGGAATAGGAGCCGTCAGGCTTCTCTCGCATACAAAAGCCCGAATTGTATTATATGATGGAAATGCTTCCCTGGGTGAAAAAGCCGTAAGGGCAAAGCTTCCGCAGGGCGCAGACGCGGAGATTATTATAGGAGATATGCCTGAGCATACCGTAAAAAGCGCGGATTTGCTTGTTATCAGCCCAGGAGTGCCGGTGGACAGCCCGATTGTCATGCAGTTTAAGGCAGAGGGAGTCCCTGTCTGGGGAGAGATTGAGCTTGCATACAGTTTTGAGAAAGGCACGGTTTTTGCAATAACAGGAACTAACGGAAAGACTACTACAACCGCGCTTGTAGGGGAAATAATGAAAAGACATAATCCCAAAACTTTTGTTGTGGGAAATATCGGTATCCCATACACGGCCAAGGTGCCGGAGACAACCGGCGACAGTTTTACGGTAGCGGAGATAAGCAGTTTTCAGCTTGAGACAATACATGATTTCAAGCCTTTTGGCGCAGCAATCCTCAACATAACTCCGGACCATCTTGACAGACACTATACGATGGAGAACTATATTTCCGTAAAGGAGTCCATAACGCGCAACCAGCATGGAGAGGGTTTCTGTGTGCTTAATTATGATGACCCCGTTTTAAGGGATTTTGGAAAAAACATAGACAACGCCGTATATTTTTCGTCGAAAGCAAAGCCGGATTACGGTGTTTATCTTGACGGAACAATGATAAAATATACCGCGGACCAAACAGACAGCGACATAATTGATGTGAGCGAGCTCCTTATTTTCGGAAGACATAATTACGAGAACGTTATGGCCGCGACGGCAATGACCATTGCTGCCGGAGTTCCCGCAGATACCATAAGAAAGGCGCTGAGGGAATTCAAAGGGGTTGAACACAGGATTGAATTTGTCAGAGAACTTGACGGAGTTGTATATTACAACGATTCCAAGGGAACCAATCCCGACTCATCAATAAAGGCCGTTGAGGCTATGTCAAGACCTACGTTAATAATTGCCGGAGGATATGACAAGCACTCGGAATTTGACGATTTTATAGATTCATTTAACGGTAAGGTAAAATTAATGGTTCTGATAGGCGAGACCGCCCCGTTAATAGAGAAAACGGCAAAAAAACACGGATTCTGCAATATTATCAGGACTGACACTCTGGAAAACGCAGTGAAGATATGCCATGACAATGCGGTTGACGGAGATGCGGTTTTGCTGTCGCCGGCATGCGCGAGCTGGGATATGTTCGCAAATTTTGAGCAGCGGGGAGAGCTTTTCAAGGAATATGTCAACGCTTTCCGGCATAATTAATATGATATGGACTTATCAGTCATATAAAACAGAGGGCGGCATTTGCGGATTTATTTTGATTTGAGAAAGGATAGGTAAAATGGCGGAACCGAGAGATGCAAAGCGGACAAAAAACAGCGGGCTTACGCCTAAAGGCAGATTTTTCGACTACAGCTTGCTTATAATAATTATGTTTCTGATTGCATTCGGTCTGGTAATGCTGTACAGCACCAGCTCATACAGCGCTATGCAAAATTACGGTGATGCCGCATATTTCCTGAAAAGGCAGATTATCTCCACGATAGTCGGGCTGGTTGTCTTTGCTGCGGCCATAATGATTAATTACCATTTCTGGTATAAAATAAAATGGCTGATATATGTGGTCTCTCTTTTGTCCGTGGTGCTTGTGCTTACTCCATTGGGGCACACAGTGAAAGGTGCAAGAAGATGGCTCAGGTTCGGGCCGCTTTCCCTTCAGCCGGCCGAAATTGTCAAGGTAGGGCTGATTATAGTTCTTGCGGCATTTGTCAGCTACAGCGGCAGCAAGATGAGAAAGCTGAAAAACAATCTTATATATTGCCTGATTGCAGTGATTGCGGCAGGAGTCACAGGCATTATAACCAACAATCTGAGCACTGCCATAATAATAATGGGAATAGCTTACATAATGCTGTTAATAGGAAACTCAAAGCCATGGTGGCTGGTGTGTGCTACGATTGTGGGTATTATAGCCGTGGCCGTTTTTCTGATATGGTTTTTCGGGAATGTTGAAACCGCAAGCCATTTCAGGTTTAAACGTTTGCTGGCGTGGAGAGAGCCGGAAAAATATGCGTCCGGAGTGGGCTTTCAGACACTGCAGGCGTTGTATGCACTGGGCTCGGGAGGTTTCTTCGGAAAAGGTCTGGGACAGAGTATGCAGAAGCTTGGATTTATTCCGGAAGCACAGAATGACATGGTATTTTCCGTAATATGCGAAGAATTGGGACTTTTCGGCGGAATATGCCTTATTATTCTGTTTATACTCATGATTTGGCGGTTTATGGTTATAGCCAATAATGCGCCTGATTTGTTCGGCTCAATGCTGGTGGTGGGAGTTATGGCGCACATTTCCCTGCAAGTCGTGCTCAACATAGCCGTAGTAACTAACGTTATTCCAAACACGGGCGTGACACTGCCGTTTATAAGCTACGGTGGTTCTTCGGTCATGTTTTTGCTGGCGGAAATGGGAATAGTGCTTAATGTATCAAGACAGATACAGGTTCCGGTTGCGGCCACGGCCAGGTCCGCTGTAGACATAAGAAGGGCGGAAAACAGATAATTCGGGCTTTTGGGGACTCTTAACGGCAATGCAGGTAACATATTTTCTTTTTCCCGCATATAATGATTTGTAAGAAGTCCGCTGCCTTTGGCGGCAGCGGCAATCCATTATCTGCGGGGGATTTTTATGGGTGAGCTGGTTATAAGGGGGCAAAACAGACTGTCCGGAAAGATTAATATACAAGGCTCAAAAAACTCGGCGCTTCCGATAATCGCGGCGGCTCTGCTGACCGACGAAGCCGTGGTGATTGATAATTGCCCGGCAATCAGCGATGTTTTTCATATGCAAAAGATAATCAGCCGTCTCGGAGCAGAATGCATTTTTAAAGACGGAACGATGACCATATCCGCAGGCAGGCTTTCTTCTGCGCCTGATTTTGAATATTGCAGACAATTCAGGGCGTCGTCTCTGTTTATGGGGGTGCTTTTAAGCAGAACAGGATGCTTTGTCATGCCATATCCCGGAGGCTGCCATATAGGAAGCCGTCCGGTAAATTTTCATATAGACGGATTGAGAAAAACCGGAGCCCAGATAGAGGAGACCGGGGATGAAATAATCGGTTACTGCGGAGGGCTTACGGGAGGCGAATATGTTTTTCCGTATCCAAGCGTGGGTGCTCTTGAAAATATAATCATGGGAGCGGTGTGCGCCAAAGGAAAAACCGTTCTGAAAAATTGTGCCATGGAGCCGGAAATCGTTGATTTGTGCTGCTTCCTGACGCGGATGGGCGCAAAAATATACGGCGCGGGAGGAAAAACGATAGAAATAGAAGGAGTGGAGAAGCTTCACGGCTGCCGTTACACCGTGCCCGGCGACAGAATAGCTGCAGGCACTTATATGGCGGCATGTGCCATTGCCGGGGGAAATATATGCATAGGCGGCATCAAACCGCGCAGACTTGACGCCGTCACAAACATTTTAAGAAAAACGGGATGCCACGTATTTACAGATGATAAGACTGATGAGATAATAGTATTGTCGGACGGCAGAAGAAAGCCCGTGGCATATATACGCACAGGTCCGTACCCCGAGTTCCCGACGGATATGCAGGCTCAGATTATGGCGGCGGCGGCGTATTTCAGCGGAAGCTGCAGAATATGGGACAGTGTCTTTGAAAACCGCTATATGACGGCTTACGAACTGAAGGCAATGGGCGCTGACATAACCGTTGATACGGACGGAGTCACTGTGAGGGGACTTCCCGGACTTGCGGGAGGAAGGGTTAAAGCCCACGATTTGCGGGGAGGCGCGGCGCTTGTCATAGCAGCTCTCGGAGCGGATTATACGGTTGTGGAACAATGCAGGTATATAGAGCGCGGATATGAGGACATACAAAGGGATTTGGAGCAGTTAGGAGCAGATATAAGATGGAGGCACGCAGGAGACGGCACAGAGGAATCAGAATTTTTATAATAATTGTAATTGTTCTTGCGGCGGCAGCTGCCGCACTTTGTTTTTTTGCGGTAAAGTTTTTTAAAGTTAAAGAAATCAATATAACGGGAAGCGATAAATATACATATGACGAGCTGTATAAATATATTTTCGAACAGCGTGACGACAGTAATACGATTATGTTCAAATATACGGACAGCAAGGCGGATGAGCTTGATATTCCTTTTATTGCCAAAGTGGATATCAAAATAAAATGGCCGGACACAATAGATATTACCGTATACGAAAAAAGCATTGTCGGTTATGTGAACTACAAGGGCAGCAATATGTATTTTGATAAGGATGGAACTGTTGTGGAGAGTTCTGCCGAGGTGTTTGAAGATATACCGCTTATTACGGGGCTTAAGTTTTCGAAGATTGTAATTAATGATAAACTGGATATAGAAAATCCGGAACTCTTCGGTACAATCCGGGATGTGACCCAGTATATTTCCAAATACGGACTGACAGTAGATTCCGTCAATATAGAAGACGACGGTACGGTATCTGTCGATATAGGTCAGGTTAAGGTTCTTCTGGGCGATAATGACAGCCTTATGGCTGACAAAATATATGAGCTCAGCTGTATGACGGACAAGCTTGAAGGCCTTAGCGGCGTACTCCATCTGGAAAATTTTGACGGCAGCGACCGAAATATAATTTTCAAGGAGACGGGATAAATAATTTCAAAAAAGTCAAAATTGTGGTTGCTATTTTTACGAAAAAATAATATTATATTTGTATGTGAATTTAGATATGATTGTGGAATAACTGCCTTTTCATAGATGAAGTAATTTAGGAGTGAAGCTCCGATAACATTGTTGGTGTAAGGAGGACAAGGTTTTGTTAGAAATAAGGACTAATGAGTCGGAAGCATCTGCAAAAATTATTGTTGTGGGTGTCGGCGGGGCCGGAAATAATGCTGTAAACAGAATGATTGATGAAAATATCGGCGGTGTGGAGTTTATCGGTATTAATACCGATAAACAGGCGCTTACGCTTTGTAAGGCGCCGACTGCGATTCAGATAGGTGAGAAGCTTACAAAGGGTCTTGGAGCGGGAGCAAGACCTGAGATTGGAGAAAAAGCGGCTGAGGAAAGCACCGAGGAGCTTACGCAGGCTATCAAGGGTGCGGACATGGTATTTGTAACCTGCGGAATGGGGGGCGGAACAGGAACGGGAGCCGCGCCGGTGGTTGCCAGAATCGCCAAGGACATGGGAATACTTACCGTAGGCGTGGTTACGAAGCCGTTTAAGTTTGAAGCCAAGACAAGAATGAGCAATGCGGTTTCCGGAATAGAGAAGCTTAAGGATAACGTTGATACTCTTATAGTGATTCCCAATGACAAGCTTCTTGAGATTGTGGACAGAAGGACAACCATGCCTGATGCCCTTAAGAAAGCGGATGAAGTTCTTCAGCAGGCCGTTCAGGGCATAACCGACCTTATCAATGTTCCGGGACTTATTAACCTTGACTTTGCCGACGTGCAGACAGTTATGAAAGATAAGGGCGTGGCTCATATCGGTATCGGTACGGCTGCCGGTGACGACAAAGCTATTGAAGCGGTTAAGATTGCCGTTGCCAGTCCTCTCCTTGAGACCACGATTGAGGGTGCATCCCATGTTATCATCAATATCAGCGGAGATATCGGGCTTATGGAGGCCAACGAAGCTGCAAGCTACGTACAAGAGCTGGCGGGAGACAACGCCAACATCATATTCGGCGCTATGTATGACGATTCCGTTCAGGATCAGGCCACTATCACTGTTATTGCGACAGGACTTGACGGATACTCGGCATCGGCAGCCAATGCCATGGCGGGCTTTAATTACAAGCCTCAGACGCCGACCAGACCTATCTCGGCACCTACATACCAGTCGCCATACGGTACATCATCACAGCCGGCTAAAGACATTCCGGGACTTACCAAGCCAAAGCCGGTTGAAAGCAGTGTGGAAGAGAAGGGTATCAAGATACCCGAATTTTTACAGAAGAGAAGATAGAATAATATATGAAAAAGAAGATTCTGATAGCTGTTGTAGTATTTATCATGATTATTGTTGCAATCATTTTTGTAATAATTGATCCATTTGGTTGGTTTTACAGACCCAGTACACAGCAGAAAATGTTTATGGAAAATATAAACTCTTCAAACTCAATCGTTATGTATTATGGTGACATTGATCCAGAGAAGGAGGTTACTATCAATTACAAAAAAGTTTCGGAGTTTACTGATGAAACAATAGGCGATGCTGAAAATCAATATGTATATCATATTATTGTAATCTTTGATTTCGATGGGAAAATGGATATATCTAATGAAGAACTGCTTCTTATAAAGGATTACTGTGAGAGTAAGCATTATGATATGATATACTACGGAAACAAACATATGGAGCAATTT
>CALWMX010000156.1 GCA_944382105.1 uncultured Butyrivibrio sp. | reverse complement strand
TCTTATATTTGATGAAATCGACACCGGAATAAGCGGAAGGACGGCCCAGAAGGTATCGGAAAAGATGGCGGTGATCGCCAAAACCCATCAGGTAATATGTATAACCCACCTTCCGCAGATTGCGGCTATGGCGGATACGCATTTTTTGATTCAAAAAAATATCGTTGACGGATTTACAACTACTTCCATAGAAAAGCTTGGCGATGAGCAGATAATAACAGAGCTTTCAAGAATGCTTGGCGGCAGCAGGATCACGGAGCTTGTGCGCAGCAATGCGATTCAGATGAAGGAGCTTGCCAACAATTTGAAAAAGCATTGAAAATTCTTACAGACTTAAAAAAAATATAATCTGCATACTAAGAGTAGAACATTTTTGTTCTGCTCTTTTTTTACTTAATGCGGAATATAAAAATACCATCGGGATAATTATCCCGGAGGTAAGGAGGTTTATTATGAAAAGAACATACAGATTATTTCTTGTAGGCTTTCTGGTGGCATCACTGGGAGCCGGAGTGATATATTATATTGATTATGTCAAAAAAAATATACCTGACAAGATTTATCTTGACTCATACTCTGACGGAACAATTGAAATCGATCTCCCGTTTGTGGGAACCGTAAGCAGTGAAAATGAGGACGGCGAGGCGGTTGCGGTTGCAGTCAATCTGATGGAGCCTCTTACAATAAATTCGGGACAGGTATCGGAATATGAGCTTTCCGTAAATCTTTTCGGCGCGATAAAAATAAAGAACGTCACGGTTTCCGTGGGGGAGAGCCGTCAGGTTGTGGCATGCGGAATCCCTGTCGGAATTTTTATCGAGACGGACGGAGTATATGTTGTGGACACCGGTGAAGTAACCACGGGAGCGGGAGTGTATGAAGCTCCTGCGAGAGGTATTTTACAGGCGGGAGATTATATATGCGCGGTAAATGACATGGAGGTGAGAACAATACGTGAGCTTATGGACCGGATTGCCCAAAACGGCAGTGACTACATCAGGCTTAACGTAAGACGTGACGGAGAAAATTTCGAGGTAAAAATAAAGCCCGTGAAGGATTCTGAAGGAACATATAAAATAGGCGTGTGGGTTCGGGATGACTGTCAGGGACTGGGTACATTGACCTATGTGGATGAAAACAATAATTTCGGAACTCTGGGACATGCCATAAGCGACAATCAGACAGGCGAGCTTGTGGAAATAAAATCCGGAACCCTTTATACGGCCAAGATATGGAATATTGTCAAGGGAAGCGAGGGTAAGCCGGGTGAGGTAATAGGCTCCATAAATTACAGCGAGGAAAATTATATCGGAGATATAGACGAGAACTGCGACATAGGTGTTTACGGTACCGCCAACGACAAAATATTTGCGTATGTGGATGAAGTGTATATGCAGGTGGCTTACAAACAGGATATTAAAAAAGGAGATGCATATGTGAGAACATTTGTAGGAGGGGAGGTTAAAGATTATGAAATCGAAATAACCGAAATACAGTATTCCGATGAATATGAGAATAAAGGAATAATTTTTCAAGTTACCGATGATGAGCTGCTTGATGCCACTAACGGTATTGTGCAGGGAATGAGCGGCAGCCCAATCATACAGGACGGAAAGATAATCGGAGCGGTGACGCATGTTTTTGTCAATGAGCCGGAGAAAGGATATGGAATATTTATCGAAAAAATGCTGGAGCATTAACAACCGGAGTTTAAATATTGAAAAAATCACTGCAATTGTATATAATAAAAAATAGCTTACATGGCTTTTGGACGATTGGAAATATATTATGAAATGCAGCGATTTTCAAAAACTGATACCTGATATTGTAGGCAATGCCGTGCCGGACCGGTATCTTGACGATGTAATAGAACATGTGAATGAGTGTAAGGATTGCCGTGAAGAGCTGGAAATCCATTATATTCTCCGATATGGTCTGGGCGACGATGAGGACGAGAAAGCCACTGATTTTATCGGGCAATTGGAAAATACCATAGAGAATATGAAAACAAGGCAGCGCCGTTTTACAATACAGCGCTCTGTTTTCATGCTTATCCGGCTTACGGCATATACGGCGATAGCAGGTTCTTTCATATACGTTTTTTTTAAATTTTTCTTATAAGGAGCATATTATGGAAAAAATACTTTTGATAGACGGACACAGCATACTTAACCGGGCTTTTTATGGCATACCTGTGCTGACCAATTATCAGGGCCTGCATACTAATGCGGTCTACGGGTTCATAAATATAATGCTTAAAGCCCTTGAGGACGAGAAGGCAGATTATATAGCGGTGGCATTTGATTTGAAAGCCCCGACTTTCAGACACAAGCTTTTTCCACAGTATAAGGGAACGCGCAAACCTATGCCTGCGGAGCTGCATGAACAGGTGCCTGTTATCAAGGAAGTGCTCCAGGCAATGAAGATACCGGTAATCACGCTTGAGGGATATGAAGCTGACGACATATTGGGAACATTGTCCAGGCGCAGCATGCAGGCAGGTTATGAGGTTTCGATTCTTTCCGGAGACAGGGATTTGCTGCAGCTTGTGGACACTCATGTCAAGCTGCGTATGCCTAAGACATCCAAGGGGCAGACTGTCATAGAAAACTACTATCCGGATGATGTGGCGGATAAATACGGAGTTACACCGTCGGAATTTATTGACCTTAAGGCCCTCATGGGGGATTCCTCCGACAATATTCCCGGAGTTCCCGGCATAGGCGAAAAAACCGCGTCGGCAATCATAGCTAAATACAAATCAATAGAAGCGGCGTACGCCGATGTGGAAAATATAACTCCGGCTAAGGCGCGCAACAGTCTGTCCCAGCATTATGACATGGCTGTCATGAGCAAGGAGCTGGCAACCATAAATACGGATGCACCGGTGGAATTTGATATTAAGGACGCGCATATTGATAATCTTTTTACGGGTGAGGCGTACGAAATTTTCAAAAGGCTTGAGCTCAAATCCCTGATGAATAAATTCGACAATATTGAGATGGGCACTGACACCCTTGAGGGCAGATTTGAGTTTGTAAATGATTATGCAAGGGCCGAAGAACTTATGGGATTATGCCTTAAGCATGGCAGAGCAGGAATAAGCCTTGCATTAAGCGGAGAAGAACTGTTGGGCGCAGCACTTGCGGTTGATGAAAACATGATATTTTATGTCAGTGCCGAGGGATTTATAACACAGGAATTTTTATCTGAAAAAATCAGTGCGCTGTCACATGGCATGCATTTGTATGCGATTAATCTGAAACCGCAGACGGATTTTATAGACGACCATATAAATTATAATACCGATGACCTTGCCGTTATGTCATATCTTATCAATCCTCTGAAGGATTCCTACACATACGAAGATATTGCCTCCGAATACCTCGGCAGGAACTTTCCTTCCGGTCAGTCCATAGCCGGCAAAAAAACAGTCAGAGAGCTTTATGATAATGATACGGAAAAGCTGATGCAGATATGCTGTTATGACGCATACACGGCGTTGGCGGCGTACAGCCCCGTGCACGACAAACTTGCTTCAATGGGAATGGACAAGGTGTATACTTGTATCGAGCTTCCGATAGTATATGTGCTCAGAAGCATGGAGCGGGAGGGTATACGTGTGAACCGCGATGCGCTCAAGGCCTATGGGGATGAGCTGGCAGTTAAAATAGAAGCGCTTACGTCACGGATATATGAGGAAGCGGGCTGTGAATTCAATCTTAATTCTCCTAAGCAGTTAGGTGAAATCCTTTTTGGGAAAATGGGAATCAAGGGCGCAAAAAAAACCAAAACAGGATATTCCACATCCGCAGAGGTGCTTGAAAAGCTTGCGCCGGAATATCCGATTGTAAGCGATATTCTTGAGTACAGGACTCTTGCCAAGCTTAAATCCACCTATGCCGACGGACTTGCCGATTATATCGGCGGCGACGGAAGGATTCACGGTACTTTTAATCAGACGATAACCGCAACAGGAAGAATAAGCAGTACAGAGCCCAATCTTCAGAATATTCCGATCAGGATTGATATAGGCAGGCAGATAAGAAAGGTTTTTATACCAAAGGACGGCTTCTCCTTTACGGACGCAGATTATTCCCAGATAGAGCTGAGACTTCTTGCACATATGTCGGATGACGAAACCCTTATCAATGCCTACAAGGAGGACAGCGATATACACAGGATTACGGCCTCCAAGGTATTCGGGATTCCTCTTGAGGAAGTTACGCCTGCACAGAGGAGCAATGCCAAGGCGGTCAATTTCGGAATTGTATACGGAATAAGTTCTTTCGGCCTGAGCAGGGATTTGAGCATATCAAAACAGGAAGCAAAGGGCTATATTGATGAGTATTTCAGGACGTATCCGTCAATCAAGGAATACCTTGACGGGCTTGTTGCAAGCGCAAAGGAAAAAGGGTATTCTGAAACGCTTTACGGCAGGAGAAGGCCCGTACCGGAACTTAATTCCGGAAACTTCATGCAGCGTCAGTTCGGGGAGAGGATTGCGATGAACTCGCCTTTGCAGGGAACGGCTGCGGATATAATAAAAATAGCCATGATCAATGTGTATAACAGGATTTTAAAGGAACAGCTTAAATCCAGGCTTATTCTTCAGATACATGACGAGCTTTTGGTAGAGACTGCCCATGGTGAGGAGGAAGCCGTAAGGCGTATACTTGCCGAGGAGATGCAGAACGCAGCGCATCTCAAGGTTCCTTTGGAGGTTGATATTCACAGCGGCAATGACTGGTGTGAGGCAAAATAATGAGAGTTATAGGAATTACCGGCGGTGTGGGCGCCGGCAAATCGACGGTTCTTCATATGCTTGAGGAGCTTTGTAATTGTAAAATAATAGTGGCTGATGACGTTGCCAAGAAGATAATGAGTTACGGCGGGCCGCTGACCATGAAAGCGCTTGAGCTTTTCGGGGAAGAAGCTTATGGACCTGACGGAGAGCTGGGAAGAAACCATATATCGAAAATGATATATGCGGATGACGTGCTGCGCGAGAAGTGGAGTAATGCCGTTCATCCTGAGGTCAATAAGGAGATATACGGACAGATAGATGCTGCGCGTGCAGAAGGCAAATATGATTTCGTGTTTGTGGAGGCCGCTCTCCTTATTGAAAACGGATATGACCGGATATGCGACGAATTGTGGTACGTATATGCGCCGGAGGACATCAGGAGCGCAAGGCTTATGGAGTGCCGCGGCTATTCTCAGGATAAAATCGAAAGCATTTTCCGCAGCCAGATGAAGGATGAAGAGTTCAGAAAACATTGCCGGTTTGTAATTGACACGGGCGTATCGGTTGAATGTACTTATAATGCGCTTAAAAATAAACTGGAAGAATATTCCCGGATGTGATATTATTTTAGTATATGGGTCAATGTGCCATTTGGAGGATAGATATGCCGGATATAATCAAGTGTCCGGAACAGTTTGTGTTCGGACTTGACATAGGTACAAGAAGCATAGTCGGAACGGTCGGATATATGGACTCGAAGGGATTTCACGTTATCGCCATGGAGGTCAAGGAACATGACACCAGGGCTATGTATGACGGACAGGTTCACGATATCGGAAAAGTTACCGAGGAAATAATGCTTGTCAAATCCGCTTTGGAGAAAAAGACAGGCCGTCCCCTTGTAAACGTATGCATTGCTGCGGCGGGAAGAGTATTAAGGACCATAACGGTCAGGGCGGACATGGAATTTGAAGATGAGCACAGAATAACCGCCGAGGATATATATAACCTTGATTTTGCAGGAGTTGAGCTTGCCCACAGACGCATCAACGATAATGAAAAGAATGCCGATTTTTACTGTGTGGGATATACGCCTGTAAAATACTATATCAATGATTATGAAATCGGCAATCTGGAGGGGCATAAGGGAAGCAAGGCGTCGGTTGACCTGCTGGCCACGTTTCTCCCGGAAGAGGTTGTGGACGGTCTTTATGCTGCTGTTGAAGGCGCCGGACTTGAAGTGGCAAATCTGACGCTGGAGCCTATAGCAGCTATGAATGTGGCGATTCCGGAGCAGTACAGACTGTTAAATATTGCGCTTTTGGACGTCGGAGCCGGAACATCGGATTTATGTATAACCAGGGACGGCAGTATTGTCGCGTATGGAATGATACCTTATGCAGGCGACGAAATCTCCGAGATGATTGCCAGGCATTATCTGGTGGATTTTGCCAGAGCGGAGAAAATAAAGGTATCGGCTGGCAAGGCGGGCAGGAAGATTAATTTCAAGGATATAATGGGTACCAGGATATCTGTTACTTCCGAAGATGTGATTGAAATAATCACGCCTGTTATCGACAGAATAGCGCAGGATGTGGCGGATAAAATAGTTGAACTCAACGGAGGAAAGGCTGTAAGCGCCGTGTTCGTCGTGGGCGGAGGCGGTAAAATACCGGGATTTACGGGAGCGCTGGCGGACAAGCTTGGTATTCCGTCTGAGAGGGTTGCACTCCGCGGAAAGGAAGTGCTTGGAAACGTTGAGTTTGCCATAGATAATTTCAAAAAAGATTCTCTTTTTGTGACACCTGTGGGAATATGCGTAAATTATTACAGCCAGAAAAATAATTTTATATTTGTAACCGTCAACGGGGAACGTGTGAAGTTATATGATAACAACAGCCTTACCGTGACGGATGCCCTGATGCAGGCCGGATATCCGAACGAAAAGCTTTTTCCGAGAAGGGGCGCTCCGGTTAATTTTACCCTTAACGGAGCTGCGAGAATGGTCAGGGGAGAGACGGGAGAGCCTGCCAGGATTTTTAAAAACGGCAAGGAAACCGGCTTGAATTCCCGCATTGAAAAAAATGACTACATAGATATTGAGGAATCAACAGTGGGAGCCGCCGGAACCGTGGCAATCGGAAGTCTTCCGGAATTCAGGGAGTCAATCGATTTTATGATTAACGGAAGGAAGGTTTCCTGTCCTAAATTTGCCTATGTAAACGGAGAACTGAAAAACGGTTCATATGTCGTCAGGGAAAATGATAAAATTGTAATGGAGAATTATTATACTCTGGGACAATTATTTGAGTTCCTGGATATACGGCTTGATACGGTTGAGGTTACGGTTAATAACGAGCAGGCGGACATTGATACCAAGGTATACGAAAATTTCAATGTGAAATACACGGAGATATCTTTGGATGCGGAAAATTCCGAGACTGAAGAGAATTTTCCCGAGACGCTCTCGGAAGAAAACCGGATACGGGAGAACCGGATACAAATCAGCGTAAACAAGACAGCGGTTACGCTTAAAAACAAGCCGAGTTACAAGTTTGTGGATGTGCTTGATTTTTACCCGTTTGATTTATCAAAAATGGGCGGAAAAGAGCTTTATATGGCTGTCAACGGAATAAAAGCGGGCTTTTCCGAGCCTTTAAAGGACGGGGACAGCGTAGATTTATATTGGACGGGAGAACCTCCTGCATAGTACGGCGGGTGATAAAGAAAATGCAGAACAAAGAACGACTTTTGGAATTACAATCGGTTTTTTCGAGGAGGCATGTAGGCCTGCTTGTGGCAATGCTGCTGTTTATTGCCAATTATATTATTATGAACAACGGCAATGACGGCCTTAAATTTTCCACATGTATCGTCATATGTGCGGTGCTTTTGGCGGATATCATTTTTGCATACTTTTCTTTTTTCCACAAATATGTACTTATTATGATATTGAGATTTGCCGAGCTTATTATTGTCGGAGTGATGATAAGCGACACAGGGGATACGGGAGTCGGAGGAATAAGCGATGTGTTCGCCGTTCTGTTTTATGCCATGTTTATGATTGAAACGGTATACCTGTTTGACCTGACCGATAATACCAATATAATCAAAATCTCCTTTCTGGGTCAGATTCCCTTTGTAATAAAGATGGTGTACAGCCTGATATCGGGAGGTACGGACAATATGGCTCAAGGACTTAATTATATAATTATGGGAATAATGTCGTTTATGATAATGTCGGCAATATGCAAATTCTGCGGCAAAATGCAGCATTACTATGACCAGTGTGTTTTTTCAAAGGACAGGATGCTTGACAGGGCAAAGGACAATACCGAAAGAATCAATGAGAGCCAGAAGACAATCCGTGAGACCAATGAACAGCTGGGAATCAAAAAATTCGAGCTTGAAGAAGCCTACAGGAAGATAAATGTTTCAATTGCGGATAACAATTTTCAGAATAAATTTTTGAGGCTGCTGATTTCCTCCTTTGATTTGAATGAGTTTTCGGCCAAGGCAAGAAAGCTTTTCGGGGACATTTTTGAGCTTGAGTTCTGCGGTCTGATATTTAAAAATAAAAAACTCAGGGAAAAATACGACAGCGGAATAGGAAAATTTTTCAGCGAGGAAGATTTTGAACAGTTCAGCGATTTTTTCCTTAGCAGCGCTTTTATATACCATCATAAGGAGATTGACAGTAATTTTATCGAGAATGAGGTATCTTATGATGAATTCCCGTTTTTCCGGGCAAGAAAAATCAATTCCGTTGCGGTAAAAGCAATCGTTACGGACAATTCCCAATATTCCTGCATTTATGTCATGTTCAGCAGCCAATATAATCTTTTCAGGGAAAAAACAAAGCTTTTGGAAAATATTTTCGGACAAATGGATATCGCGGCCAGAAACATGTCAAATTACTACAAAGCCGAGGAACTGTCAATCAAGGATGCCCTAAGCGGACTTTATAACAGGAGATATCTGAATTTATATTTTAAGGATAATTTTGTTGATAAGACACATGAAGGCAGGGTCGCTCTTGCAATGCTCGATATTGACCATTTCAAAAATATAAATGACACTTACGGACATCTTTTTGGAGACCAGGCAATAAAAATGGTTTCCGAGCTCATATTAAAATGCGCCGATGACAATGACGGCACAGGGTTCAGATACGGAGGCGAGGAATTTGTAATTATATTCGAGAATAAAATGCTTTCGGAGATAATCGTCATTATTGACAAGCTGCGAAACGATATACGCAGCACGGCAATAAACAGTGACGACGGCGCTTCCATTACCGTTAAAGTCAGTGTGGGCGTTTCAGCATATCCGGAGACTACGGACGCAATACATACCCTTGTTGACAGAGCGGACAAAGCAATGTATTATTCAAAACAGAACGGAAGAAACCGCCTTACTGTGGACGGAACCTATGAAGGAGAAAAATAATGCGGATGATGAGTATTGCCAGCGGCAGCAGCGGCAAT
>CALWMX010000155.1 GCA_944382105.1 uncultured Butyrivibrio sp. | reverse complement strand
ATGAAAATCATCTGGTTCTCTGTCTTGTCCAGTTCTTCCGTCTTCATGAGAAGCTCTTCATAAAGCTTTTCGCCCGGACGGAGACCGATTTCAACAATGTCAATATCCACATACGGAACAAGGCCCGACAGCCGAATCATATTTTCGGCCAGGTCAAGTATTTTTACGGGCTTACCCATATCCAGCACAAAAAGCTCTCCGTTGTGTGCCATGGCTCCGGCCTCCATGACAAGACCCACCGCTTCCGGAATTGTCATGAAATATCTTATAATACGTTTATCGGTAAGAGTAACAGGGCCGCCGGCTTCAATCTGTTTTTTAAAAAGAGGTATCACCGATCCGTTTGAGCCAAGCACGTTGCCGAAACGCACCGCCGCAAATTCCGTTTTGCTCCCTCCGTTCTCACGGTTATCAGTCCTGCACTGAATGACCATTTCACACAGACGTTTCGTTGAGCCCATAATGTTCGTAGGATTCACAGCCTTATCCGTACTTATGAGCAGGAATTTCTTTACGCCGTATTTTTCCGCCATATTGGCAGTATTGTATGTTCCGAACACATTATTCTTAATGGCCTCACAGCCGTTGTATTCCATGAGCGGGACATGTTTGTGTGCGGCAGCGTGGAACACAATGTCCGGCCTTACTTCGTTGAATATCTCGTCAAGCCTCTCCTCATCTCTAACCGAGGCAATTACAGTCTGCAGATTCAGGCCTGTCCCCGTCTGTTCGTCATAAGCTCCGTATTTGCGCAGCAACTCCTGCTGGATTTCATAAGCGTTATTTTCATATATGTCCAGAATAACCAGTTTCTTCGGCTCAAGGGCGGCTATCTGGCGGCAAAGCTCCGAACCGATGCTTCCTCCGCCTCCAGTAACAAGGATCGTCTGATTCCTGTAATATTCTCTTGTTTTATCACTGTTAACCGATATTGTCTCCCTGAAAAGAAGATCTTCTATACTGAATTCACGCAGGCTTCTCTTGCTGCCGGTCTTGTTCTTTTTCTCGCTCAGAGGATAATCGTATAATTTGACTTTACACCCGGTCTGACTGTAAATTTCATAAAGCCTCGCTTTATCCTCCTGTGAAGCGTCCGGAATCGTTATGACAATCTCCTGAACGGGCATGCTCTTGATTGTTTCGATGATTTTGTCATCTTCCGGATAAATCCTTATTCCGTTAATCCCGCTGCCTATTTTCCTTACATCCTTATCTATAAAGCAATAGGGATTGTAATGGGCTTTGGGGTTGCGTATCAGTTCTTCCGCCAAGGTTGCGCCTATATTTCCCGCGCCTACGATTGCAATGTTTATTTTATGAATCGTTCTTTTCTTATCTCTAAAAATTCCCTTTAACGGGCCCGTATCAGACATCCTGTTGACATAAGAATAAATAATCTGATACATAAACCTGCTTGCCAGAGTAGCGGAAAAAACAAGCATTACCGCTATCAGGCTGTAGGCAAATCCCACGCTCACGGAATTATTGACTCTTCCTATTAAGAAGAAAATGCTTCCCCCAATCATATCCGAAAACATGAGTTTAAGGTAACTTCCCGTATTGGCATACCGCCATATACTGCTGTAAATTCCCAAAATCAGCCGTACTCCGCTGATACATGCAGCCATAATCAGGAATTTCTGAGGTTCAAAATCCCCGTTGGTTGCCAGTGAACTGACGGATGTATTGGAAATTGCCGCCAATATCAGATATATTATACATATAATTATTAAATCAATTAAAATCAGTTCTATGCGCCGTATGTTCCCAGAACCTTTTATATTTTGAAGAGCGGTCCTTGCGCAGCTGCTTATCCTCTTTTTCATTGCTTTGTTTTCACACTGCTTTCATTTGATATTTATATGATTATGTATCATTAAGCTTATTATAGTGAATATTTTCACAATACTCAAGCCATATTTTATTTTTTCTTTGATACCTGTATAATGATATCAAAAACGATTTGATACGTCAATTACAGTTTCTTACTGTAATTCTGCAATTTCTGCCAGTTTTCGATACCTGTATACAAAATTTTTTTTATTTTGTAATTATCTTATAACCTGTCTTCTCGGAAATGTGACGAGGATACCACGTCACGAATTGCCGCAAACCCTTGATTTTTCTGATTTTTTGCCACTTTTTACTTGACGTTTTCATCGTCATGTTTTATAATATTAACACAAACATGACGAGGTGAATTATGGCAATTGTTACTCAAACTGATAAAAGAACCGGTATCACATATGCATATGAGACCCAGTATTACTGGGATAAAGAAAAGCAACAGTCACGTGCCAAGCGTGTATGTGTCGGAAAGGTTGATCCTGCAACAAAAGAGATTATTCCTACCCGTGGCAGATCCAGAAAAAAAGAAGAACCCACAGATTATCCGGTTTCAAAACGCGGTCCTAAACCCATTTGTGAGACAAAACACCTCTACTATGGCGCAACATATATGTTTGATAAGTTGGCCGATGAACTTGGACTTACAGCTGATTTAAAGGTATGCTTTCCAGATTCCTATAAAAAACTTTTATCAATTGCTTACTATCTGATACTTGAGGATAACAATCCACTGTATCGTTTTGAAAAATGGAACTTTACTCATAAACACCCTTATGGTGCCGATATCAGTTCGCCCAGAAGCAGTGAGTTCTTCTCATCCATTACGGATGAACAGATAAATAAGTTCTTCAGGCTGCAGGGCAAAAGGCGCGTTGACGATGAATACTGGGCATATGACAGTACCAGTATATCAAGTTATTCAGAAACCCTTGCCCAGGTACAGTATGGTAAGAACAAGGAAGATGATAAGCTCCCACAACTTAACCTGTTGCTGGTTTTCGGAGAAGAATCAGGGCTCCCTTTCTATTACCGTAAACTTGCCGGCAACATACCGGATTCCAAAACAGTTAAACATCTTTTGGAAGATCTTGATATACTTGGCTTCGGTAAGACCAAGTTTGTTATGGACAGAGGCTTCTACTCTGAAGATAACATCAATGGTCTTTATCGTGAACATGTGAAATTCTTAGTAGGTGTAAAGCTTTCACTAAAGTTCATCAAGAGTAATCTTGATGCGATATATGATGATATCCGTATGTTTACCAATTATGATGAAAGCATCGAAACCTATGGTTATACGGTTCAAACTGAATGGGATTATACTCAGGAGCGACCGTACAAAGGTGATGTGATCAAAGATAAACGAAGGATCTACATCCACTATTACTACAGCATCGAAAAAGGCGCTGAAGATGAACAGGCCTTTGATAAACGTATCGCCGGTCTGTGTAGAGAGCTGTTAGAAGACAAGCCTGTGGAAAGCCACAGGAAAGCCTATGAACAGTTCTTCGAAGTGAAGACTACGCCAAAGCGTGGCCGTCAGGTTTATTACAAAGAAGATGCAATAAAGGAAGCCAGAAAATATCTGGGATACTTTGCGCTTATAACAAATGAGACCATGGATGCTTTCACAGCACTTCATCTTTACAGAATGAAGGACGTGGTAGAAAAAGCATTTGGAAACATCAAAGAGCGCTTAAACATGAGACGACTCTTAGTATCAAGCGAAAAGGGACTTGATGGTAAAATTTTCACCGAATTTGTGGCATTAATTCTAATCTCTCATCTTGACCACAAGATGAAGGAATCAGGTTTATATAATAATTACACAATGCAGTCACTGCTTGATAAACTTGACGTCTTGGAATGCTTTGAGGATGCAAATCATTCGCTAAGAATTGGTGAAATGCTTGTCAAGCAGGCTGAGATTTATGAAGCACTCGGAGTTGAGGCACCAACCTCGTCATGTTAATCCGAGAATCCAGGATATTTATGTATTTAACATGGGTAGACTGATCCACAATGAATTTTTACGCACAAAGAAGTATGAACAAATATTTGTTCTTACGCATAGTTTATATTTTTTCTATGAATTGACTAATACAAATCATAAAGAACGCGAAGAAACACAAAAATTGATTAGACTGTGTAAAAATGCAGAAGGAAGTGCTTTTGTATCCATGAAATATGAAGAAATTCAAAATGATTATCAGGCATATTGGCATATCATAAAAGATAGAACACAAGCTCCTGCGTTAATAGCAAATTGTATGAGAAATATTATAGAGTATTTCTTTAACTTTGTTGAAAAACTTGATTTTCCACAGGTATTTCAAAAGCCGGAATTACAGGATACAAGATTTCTTGCGTTCAATCGATATATGAATAGGGAATCACATTCTAAGGGACAAAATATATTTGATATTAAAGAATTTGATTATGATAGTTTTAGGGATGCATTTAAATTAATATTTGAAATAGAAGGATATCCAGAGCATTATCAAAAAATGATGAAGTAAAATATAAATCCTCTATTAATCTATTGAAGAAAGTGAGGCATCTGAATGATACCATTAAAAATAGAAACATTATTAGAGGGACGTGTTGTTGAGCACGACCGTGTTGAATACAAAACAGGATGGAATCCAAATGACATTATCCATTCTATTTGTGCTTTTGCAAATGACTATGATAATACCAATGGTGGATATATTGTTATAGGTGTAAAAGAGAAAAATGGTATGCCAATGTTTCCGTTAGTAGGTGTTCCGAAAGAGAATCTGGATTCCATACAGCAGGAAATATTTCAGTATTGCAATATGATTGTTCCAAGGTATATTCCAAGAATGGAAGTGGTTGATTATAAGAATGAAGGAACTTACCTGATATATCTGTGGTGTCCAGCAGGTGATAGCGGTCCTTACCAGGCACCGAAGACGGTGTATGTTGAAAAAGACGAAAAAGCTGATAAAAATTTGAAATACTGGATTCGACCAGCATCGCTCACTACAGAAGCTAAACAAGATGAGATATCCGAATTATTTGATAAATTCAATTCTGTTCCGTTTGATGATCGGGTGAATAGAATGGCTAAAATTGACAATATCAGACGAGGATATCTTGAAGATTTTATCAGAAAAAGTAATAGTAGTTTGGTGATGGAACTGAATAGTAGTTCGCTGGAGGATTTGCTACTTGCGCAGGAAGTTGCTAATGAAACAGATACGGAGCTTGATATTAGAAATATTGGCGTATTGATGTTTACAGAGCATCCTGAAAAACTGATTCCGGGTGCATATATTGAATTAATTCGTTTTAATACTAAGGATGCAGAAGCCTCTGATGATTTTATAGAAAAAACATTTACAGGACCTATATGGAAGCAGGTTAATGATGCACTTGATTATATCAAGAATACTGTTATTGAACAGAAGGATGAAAAAGTAAAAGGTCAAGCAGAAGCGGAAAGATTTT
>CALWMX010000154.1 GCA_944382105.1 uncultured Butyrivibrio sp. | reverse complement strand
GCTTTCGCCAGCTTCACTGCTTTTTCAGGGTCAATTTCCAAAACGCCGTTTTCAACGGGATTCTTTATCTTCGCCAGCATATTATCCCGATATCTGTGAATCATCTGAATAAACTTTCCTACCTCACGGCGGGAATCCGACAGCTTTTTATTTTCTTTCCTTTCACGGCATTTTTGATAATTATCTTTTGCAAGAGCTTCGGTAAGCACTGCCACAAGCGGACCGTTACCCGAAAGATAAACAGCGCCCTCATCTTCAACCGGTGTATCATTTCCCTGATAGGTTTGCTTTACTGCAACATCAAGACCGACAAGTGTTTTTCCGGCGCCCGGCACACCCGTCACAAAGCAGATGCTTTTTTCTCGATTTAATTTGCTTTTATGTATTACGTCAAGAATATAGGAAATTGTTTGATCAGTGGAAACCTTATCCGCTTCATGCCTCGTAATATTTTCTACCGAATGATTTTCATAGAGCGTTTTTGCCGCTTCCACAATCGTCGGGGTAGGCGCATAGGGACTTATTATCCAATCTTTATTTACTGCCGTTTCACCAGGAAATCTATTGAATACCTTTACGATTGTATCCAATAAGCCTGTTTCTCCGGTTACCAGTGGATTTACGACTCTGTCATCATAAACCGACATCTGCACAGAAGTGGTATGTTCTGAAAATTTGGTGGCAACCAAAATAGGAACGATGACTTTTTCATAACTGAACTTATGAAAGTTTTTCAGGTCTAACGCATAATCCAAGACCTGATCTACATCGGCTTCAAGTATTTTTGATTCTCCGACTTTAAATTCAAGACAAAATACAATTCCGCGGTATAGCAGCACAACATCAATTCTTTTTCCAAGGCGCGGAATATCGTATTCAAAAATAATTTGCCCGGTTTTATCCGGCAGAGCAGAAAGAACACCTTTCACAACCTCAATCTCACTCTTCCATGCTTCTCTTGTGCTAGTAAGAGCGTCCCCGTGATAGCTGTCACAAAGCATCCCGAAAACAGAATCTGTACTTTGTGATAAGAATGACAAAAAATCACTATGATATAAACAGCGCGGATTTTTAACCATATCAAATATCCTTTCCTTTCTGCTTGTTATTTGCACATCCGTATCGCTCGAATCGGCGTCGAAAAACGCAAAATAGTAGACCGATAATAATCCTAAATACCAAGTCTAAGTCGAATATCATTAATCCATTCACCGTTATATTTGAAATATCTTGGTCCTGCTACAGACCACTTGATTTTACAAAGCTCGGTCGCAAGAGAAGACAAAGAATATCACTTACCTTCATACTCAATCTCTTTTTCATTAACTATTCAAGAGAATTAATAAGATTCAACATTTCTGCTCTTGAAATATGCTCTTTTCGCTAGTAATCCTTAGGCCGCAGTCTAATTGCCATTTTTCCTCCCATAATCTCAAAAATACAGATTAGAATAAAATATCAATTATTGTGCTATTATTTATGACATACTTTTACACAAATTATGAAATATAGAGGGCTGATTTTCCAATGTGTTTTTCCCATAAAAGCTTATATTCTTTATTTACAGTTGGCAGTTGTTTTTGCTGTGATATATATTTCTGTTATTTGATCGTCACTTCCACCGCTTTCCCGCTGAATGCCACACCGTATTTATAGATGGTCTTAACACCTTTTGCGGTCATTTCGGTATCATATCTTCTCTTCTCAATCTGCTCAAGGGCAGTTTTAGAAAGCTTCTTCAACTCGTCAGTTGAACAGTTCTTCTCAGCCTTGAGCTCAATGATAATGCCGGGAAGGCGGTTGTTCTTAGGCATGAGCTGAATATCATATCTGCCGTCGCCTGATTCACTGTTAGAAGTAATGTAAGAACCGCCGAGCAAGGCACATAAGCCCAGCATAAAGCCATGATAGAAGTTCTCGCCTGCGGTGTCATAACAGCTCACAGACTGTGTCAGCAAGGTCTGAATGAGCGTTTGGAGCCGTGCGCCGTCACCGGAGTATATGGCTTCCTGAATGGAGATTGCTGTGGACTGCGGAATTATGTTGTCGAGCTTGCGGAGAATCTCTTTGTTGTATACGAAGGATATCTCCTTATTCGGAAGTGCGACTTCGCACATAAAGTCTCCACTTATGGCGGTCGAGGTCTTGATTGCCTTGAGATAACCTGCCACGAGCAGGAAACTATATACCGTCGAAGGATTATTCTTAATCTGTGGATAGATGACTCCGGTATCTATATAAGTGGTGAAAGAGTTGCCGTTCACCAGCGAAGTTAGTCTTTCGTAGATATCGGCATCAGCCTCACCTATGACTTCGCTAATAATATCGTTGCTGCCGGTCGATTGCCAAAAGGCTCTCGGTTCGCACTCGTTGTTGAAGTAATTGATGACCGACCACGGATTAAAGATGTCCGATTTGCCGAAGCGGTAACCGTCATACCACTCACAGATTTCATTAAATTTATCAGATACGTTATAGTACGCCGCCATTTCCTTGACTTCATCCGAAGTAAAGCCGAAGTATTCGCTATATTTGTTGTCAAGTATAGAGTTGATCGTAAGGTTGTTCAGACCGCTGAAGATGCTCTCTTTTGCAACACGGAGAATACCTGTCAGAAAGCCGAACTTTAAGTTGCGATTGTCTTTAAGACCGCCAGAAAACAGATTTCTCATAAAGAGGATGACATCCTCGTAATATCCCTTGCTATAACCCTGCTGAATTGGCGTATCATATTCGTCAATGATAATAATCGTCTCGATCCCGTAGTACTCGCAGAGCATACGGGACAGATTTCCAAGAGCTGCAGAAAGCTCCACAGCGGTAACATCTGCAGAAAGAAGTTTATCAAAATACTTTTTATCGTATTCGCTAATTTTGTCGCTTGACGCAAGTTCCATATGCCGAGAGGCTTCGGCGGAAAACAGTGCTTTTAGCGCACTGAAAGTCTCATCCCAAGTATTGAATTTCACATCCTTGAAGGTTATAAAGATGACCGGATATTTTCCCTGATAGTCGCGGTATTTCTGTCCGCACGACCAGATTTTTTTATCACGGAAATACTTTGATGTATCCTCATCAGTCTTCTCAAAAAATGTGCGAATCATATCCATATTTAGCGTCTTACCAAAGCGGCGCGGGCGCGTAAAAAGCGAGACCATGGGACGTTCGTCAAGAAAATTCTTGATCATCATGGTCTTGTCAATATAATAATATTCGGATGAAGCCAAACGGTAGTCGGAGACTCCGACCGGAAGCGGAAGCTTCGCCGGACGGGCATTTTTGGAATAGATACCGGACCTGATGCGCTTATCGGCAGGCTTTTGTGCATCTGCAGGGATCAGCCACGATCTTCCTGCTTTCTTTGCTCCTTTTATATCCCCGTTTTTGCACAATCCTGCAATGCGGCGTTCAGTCAGACCCCAAAGCTTTGATGCTTCTTTTACGGACATCGTCTTGTGCATGAGCACACCTCCGTTAAATTATTTCAGTATATAGTGTATCATATTTTCGGAAATATGTCAACATTGTAACGGAAATATGTCGAATGGACTTGCGCGAAATCCGGAGGAATAATTGCGTCGAAAATAGCTAACATAGCAGAAAAGAAAAAAATTCCGTATGGACGGCTCAATTTACAACATGTTGTCTGCGGTTGTTTTTTACCTCGGATGGCTTCCATCATTATTTTCGTTGCAAGTTTGAAGCCGCTGCCAAATGCCTCGCTTCAAATTCTGTATTGAGCTCAGCATTCTGATTTTGGATGTCCCCATTTTTCTTTCTGTTCTGCTGTGAGCGTAACTTTGAATTCATCTTCAGCCTTCAGTATTCTCTGCTGTTTTATTGATTCTACCCGTCTGAATCCACGTTCAATGGGTGTTATATTTCCATAGTATAAATCTTGAAGTATCGTCATATTTTCAATTCCCTCGATTCTCTCGTATTGAACTTTTGTTATCAGACCCAAACTCAAATTTAAGCTACACGACTTTTGGTTTATTATTTTGTTTTCAAAAAAATAGTAATATCAAGGCTTTTTTAAAAAGCAAGTGGCCATTTTCTAATAGTTTTTCCAACATAAGACGGCTTTTTCTAATAAGCATTTTCGCTAATTAAAAATTCGAATTCGGGAAAACGACTTTTTAGAACTGAACATCGAATGTTGTGTGACAACATCAATGAAGTGATTTTGTTAAATTAGTTGTCAAAAATTGAATTTACTTGTCAAACTTGTTGTCAAACTAACAGTTTACTTGACAAACTCGATTTTTAGTTGTCAAAATTGTTGACAAAATCTGCCCTGCACGAGAAATGCTGCCTTAGCTAATATGTTTGAATTGCTGAAGGTAACTAAAATTGATATGGTAAAAGCTTTATAACCGGCAAGCGGCACAGGAGAAATTTTGTGCTGCTTTTATAATTACAACATTTACACAACACGCTATTGATATTTTTTGATTTGTTGTGTATAATGTAAGTGGGTGGTTATAATGAATTTAATTTTACACACTGTTATACAGGAAAAACAAAGAATTGAATATATGTTGCAAAAATATCAAAGCGAACTTGCAGACCTGCCGAAAGGTACAATTTCAGAAAAGGCTGTTGGCGACAAGATTTATTATTATCTGAAATATAGGGACGGCAAAAAGGTCATTTCTCAATATGTAAGTAAAAAAGAAATTGACAATGTGCGTAGACTTGTAGAAAAGCGAAGGCACATTGAAGCGATGATAAAATCGTTATATGAAGAAAAAAACATTGCTGATAAAGTATTGGAGGGTGCAGTATGATTATATATCACGGCAGTAATGTTGTTGTTTCCGAGCCAAAATTGATTCAGCAAAATCGCTTTCTGGATTTTGGGTTTGGCTTTTACACAACGACAAATAAAACGCAGGCAATCGGCTTTGCCGACAAGGTAACGAAGCGCCGAAAAGAAGGTGCAAAGGCAGTCAGTATTTATGAACTTGACGAGAAAAAAGCCTTTGATGAATGTTCGGTTTTGCAGTTTGAAAGTGCAAACGAGGCATGGCTTGACTTCGTATCTGAAAATCGAGCAGGAAATTATAAAGGCGAAACATATGATTTTATTTTTGGCCCCGTCGCTAATGATGATGTTTATACAACCTTCACCTTATATACTGCCGGAGTGCTCACAAAAGAGCAGACTTTGGAAGCTCTTAAAATCAAGAAACTATACAATCAACTTGTTCTTACCTCGCGCAAAGCACTCTCCTATCTTAAATTTATCGGCACGGTGCCACAGGAGGAATTAAAATGAAAGAAGAACAATTTGGCGCTATTATGGGTGTTCTTGTACCGCAGATTATTTTATTGATCATAGAAAACTATGGATACGATGAAATGACTGCTGCCAATGAATTTTACGGGTCAAATCTTTATGCCCTATTGGAGCAGGAAGATACAAAACTATGGCATTTTAGTCCTCTCACACTTTTTAATATGTTTGATGAAGAAAAAAAGACGGGTAACTTTGAATTTCCGGAGGAGGTATGATTATGAGCAGTCAAGGAAATTTTATGATATTCTGTGCCGAGCAGTACAAAATGGCAAAGCATTTGACGGGCAAGCAGCTTGCAGAATTGTTCAGTCATTACAGAGTATGGGAGTACATTTATTCCTGCTATGAAGCTCTGCATACCACAGGTACAAATTATATCATCGAAGATATTGACTTATATATTGAAGCCCGTAAACCTTCTATGGCTTAATAAGTAGAGGCAAATTAAAATGGATATATTTTCATTGGATGCCGAAATTAAAAAGCTTATTTTGCTACGGCAAGAAGGCGAATATTGGGACTTAAGAAAGAGTGGCACATCAACAAAGCTGACTTACTTCACGATATTATATGTATGGCAAATAACCCATCACTTCACGATGGGTTTATTGTCATTGGAATTAATGAAGAAACGGATTTTTCCGTCTGCGATGTTGTAAATGATCCAAACAGAAGAAAAACACAGGATATGGTTACATTTCTTCGTGACAAAAAATTCGCCGGCGGTATTCGGCCAACGGTATATGTTCAATCTCTTTCCATTGCTCAAAAAACAATAGATGTGATTATGGTTCAAAATGAGCAGAATACACAAAGTTTTGATCCAAACTCAATTGTAAGCCACACGATTATTAGTGTTGTGCGGCGTAACAACGTTTTTGATGCACTGCCAAACGGGCGATTATGAGGCCAGAAAACAGGCATTTCTATGCAGAGTTCTAATCATTTTCATTGGATTTTGATTAGAACTGCTATATAATGAGAAAAATCTGCGACTTAAATAACGGCGCTGCTTTGACGTGCTTTGGGTGCAAAAAAGCCCGCAATCACGGGGATTGCGGGGGTTCGGTTAAGGTGTTTTATCTTCCGTTAAATTCCGTGAACTTCTTTTTTGACCGTATGACTCGAAATCAGTTGAACCGCAAGGTTCCGTGGGTTCGAATCCCACCCGCTCCGCCATTCAAAGCCTGTAAACCTTGTGTTTGCAGGCTTTTTTCTGCCTTTTTTACGCCACATTCGATCCCTTGCGGGGTTTCCCGTCAGCTTTTCCTGTTCTCCCTTAACCGTTATGGGGATGAACATATGATTTGAACATACTGTTCAAATCAGGGAGAATTGATCCCCAAACCACTGAGCATTGCATCAGCGGATGTGAGCTTGGAGCTGTAATCGAGATGGGCGTAAATGTTTGCCGTCGTTGAGAAGTCGCTGTGACCAAGCCACTCCTGAATCTGCTTCATCGAAACACCGTTCGCTAAGAGAAGCGACGCGCAGCTATGCCGGAGATCATG